>CACZQJ010000001.1 GCA_902783265.1 uncultured Erysipelotrichaceae bacterium
AAATAGTCTTAATTACATAACTTCAATTTTAGACAATTTATATGTATCATTAACTTTATCAAAACTATAAATCATATTTGTAAGAACATTTTTATATAATTCTAAACTATCTTTAGAATTATATTTTTTAATTTGCTCACCAGAAAGAATATTATATAGCCTGCCATTATCTAATAAGCCTTCTACTGTAGTTATTAAAACTTTTTCATCACGTTCTTCTATATTAATTATTTCTTTAACAATATCGGTGTCTTCTTTTTCAAATTTTCCATCCGCGAAAAATAATTCTTTAGACGCTAAATAATGAAAGTTTAATTCATCATATTTAAATGATTTAGGTACAAATTCGCCATCAAAAATATCAGTATACGCTTTCTTCAAATCTTTTTGATCAATATAAACACTACTATCCTCAGAAATAATTTTATCTGCTTCTAAATTATTTAATGAAAGATACAATTTTAATTCATCAGAAAGTTTTCCACTATAAAACAATTTTAAATAACTACTATCTTCATCTATTTCAATATTTTTTACTAAATAGCCATACTTTTCGGTTAAACTTTTTAAAGTATTTACTTCTTCCTCTTCTTCCTTAACCGGAGTTTCAATCACTTCGGTTTTTGTTTTAGAAGAATTATTAGTAATGTCAATATTTATATTAGAAGATTTATATAAATTATATCCTAAAAATAAAGAAACAATAAGTAAAATTATTATAACAATGTCTCTTTTTATAATAATCGCATTCTTATGCCTAACTAACTTTTTAGTAGATTTCTCTACAGCTAAAGAAACTTCCCTATCAATTTTGTTTTTCATATAGTCTGTAAGTTCCTCTTTAACTTTTTCTAAATCAATCTCTTTCTTAATTGCAACCTCTTCTTTTTCTTCCACTTCTTTTTTCTTCGCCATACGCAAACCCTCCTATATAATCATTATAACAAAATATATAAAATTTTAAAAGATTTTCCTTAACACAATTATACACTTGAAATAAAAATTATTAACTCACTTAAAAAAAAACTCTGATACAATAAATATGTTAGGATGTGCGTAGAATGAAAAATAAAAAAATATTAATTAGTATTATGGCAGTTACAATTATGATAATATACACTTTCGTATTATATAATGTAATGTTTACACCACAAAAAATGTTTAACAAAGCCATTAATAAAATTACAGATAAAATTAATGAAAACACATTAAACTTAAATTTTACAAAAGCTATGACAGATATCAATTTTAAATTTAATACTAATGCGGCAGATTTAAAAAAATTTGCCAACTATACATATGGCCTTAAAATGGGAACTGATAGTAAAAATAAAACTTTTGAAACAAAAATATATATGTTAGACCAAGCAAATAAAGAATATAGTTACACCGGTTATATAAAAAACTCAAACTTATATCATAAATTATCAACCTTAGATAAACTAATTTTATATAATATTAAAGATCAAGACCTAACTTCTTTTTTTGAAAATACCGAAGATATTAATACAGAAGACATAAAATATTTAATTAATGCTAGTGCGAAAAACATAAGTAAAAATTTTAATAAAAAGTATTTTTCTAAAGAAAAATCCACTGTAACCATAAACAATAAAAATATTAAAGTAACTAAAAATACCTATTCAGCAGACACAAACGAAATAAAAAGATTATATAAATCCATATATAATGATTTATATAATGACTCAAAGACTTCCAAAATAATAACATCAATGACAAACATGACTAAAGAAGAAAATCAAAAACAAATAGACCTAATTCTAAATACACTAAATAATGAAAAAATAATATTTAATGTATATAGTAAATTCAATAAAATATTAGGATTTGACATATATGTAAATAATGAAAATATTATTTCATACTATAAGAAAAATGACGACTTTGAAATTAATTATGATAATTATAATATAACTGGCATAAAGAAAAACAAGAATTTAGAAGTTACTATAAAAACAAATAATGATATATTAGCATCTTTAGTTTTCAGTAAGTATCAAAGTGATGACTTTGCATTCGACTATTCTACTGAAATGTATATAGGAAAAGTTAGCTATAAAAGAGAAAAAAATAAAGATAATTATAAAGCTAATCTAAATATAACTTTAAATGATGGAAGAAATAATTATTCATTTGATATTAATGCTAGCCAAGATTCCAAAAGTAAAATAGCTAACATTAATACAGAAAGTGCAGAAAAATTTACTGAAGAAGAATTTTCAGAAGCATTAATTAACTTCGTAACCTCTTTAGAAGATACTCCTTTAAGCTTCTTAAATGATTTATTTGTCCCAAACTACGACGAAACAAAATATTTTACGAATATTATATAAATTAAAAAAATAGACTTAATAAAAGTCTATTTTTTAATTCAATTTTTCTTTTATAATACTACTGACCTTGCCCATATCAGCTCTCCCCTTTACTAAAGGAGTGACAACCTTCATAATTTTGCCCATATCTTTAGTTGATACTGGTTTTACTTCACTAAAGGCATTTTCAATAATTTCTAAAACCTCTTCGTCTGATAACTGTTTAGGCAAATAAGTAGTCAAAATATCTATTTCTTTGGCAGTTGCTTCTATCAAATCATCTCTGCCGCCTTTTTCAAATTCGCTAATAGAATCTTTTCTAGTTTTTATTTGCTTAGAAATAACATCTATAACCTCTTCATCTGTAAGCTCTCTTTTTTTATTAAGTTCTTCCATTTGCATAGCTGATTTTACCATTCTAATAACAGCAAGCTTCGTTTTATCTTGAGCTTTCATAGCCAATTTTAAATCTTCCAAAATTTGATTACGCATAAAACCACCCTTTCCTTATTCAAAAAGACCAATTAAGGCCTTAATAATTATTTCTATTTTCTCTTCTATTTCTTTTTCTAGTATTTCTAATACCTTGTTCTTTTTTTAGTCTTCTTTTAACGCCAGGTTTTAAATAACCTTCCATGTTTTCTCTAAGTTTTCTACGGGAGCCGTCTTTATCGACTTTTAATGTTCTAAGAGCACCATCGACATTACCATTTCTAACTACTACTTTTGTCATAAAAATCCCTCCCTTCTTGGCTAAACATATTATAGCATGAAATTCCCTTATTTTAAAGCATTTTTTTAAAAAAACAAAAAAAGTGAGAAAAATCTCACTCATATTTTGCACGAACTATTAGTAGTAACTCTTCGAATAGTCGAGCCTAAAGTTTTACCCAATTCCATTAATAAGGAAATACCTTTAACAATTGCGTTTATAAATGTTGCATTAAGATTTCCACCTCTTAAATTTAAAAGATCCTTGTCACCCAATATCATTAATACACCTAATTGGGTTTAAAAAACCATCGACCATACTAATTAAAAACGCAATTGCCGCCCCTATTGAAGCTGCTAAACTGAATCCTCCACCAGATAAACTAATAAGTTCTTTTTGTTCTAATTTCATATCAAAATCCTTTCTAAATATTACGCACTTCATCTAAAACAACCCTTCCACCTTCTAATTTTAAAAATCTATCAAATAAATCCAAATTATCAAGCCTATGTGAAATAAAAATAATAGTTTTGTCTTCATACTTTTTAAATAGTTTTTTTAGTATTCGTCTTTCCATATTTACATCAACCTGGCTTAATCCCTCATCAATAATTAAAATTTGAAAATTTGAAAGTGCCCTAGCTAAAGCAATTCTCTGTCTTTGACCATCAGAAATATTAAAACCTTCTTCTTCCACCACGTCATTATAATCACCTATAAATTCAGGTAGTTCACAAATATTATTATTTTCGATATCCATTTTTCTAATATTTAAATTATCAAATATTTTTCCAGTAAACAAAATTTCTTTAGGAGAAATATATAGCACATTTTCAAAATTACTTTTATTACTATGAAATTTATCAATTAAAGCCTTGCCACTATAATCATCATAATATCCCTTGATAATTTTAAATAATGTACTCTTGCCAGAACCACTCTTACCGCTAACCATCACCTTAGAGCCTAATTTAATACTCAAATTAATATTTTTTAAAATAAAATCTACTTTATTAAAACTATAATTTAAATTATTAACAAAAATATCCCCATTAACAGAAACATTATCTTTAACGTAATCATTAATAAAAAGTTCTCCTATATGATTAATAGAGCTTTTAACCCCCTCATATTCAAAATCAAAATTTAAAATATTTGCCCAAGAACTATTAAGAATAGTTGAAAGTAAAAATATTGTTATAAAGATCTCCACAGGAAGTCCATTTCTCATATTAAAAACTCCATAAATAATAATTAATATTAAAGATAAATTACTAATAATTTCTTTAAATAAAAATTCCATGTTTTTAGTATTTTCTAATTTTTTAGAAAGTTTTAAATAATTAATATATTTATTACTAAAATCATTAATTCTTTTTTCCTGCAAATTTAAATTTCTAATTGTCTCATACCCTTTAACACTTTCGGTAATAAAAGAATTAATTAAAGATTTTTCACGCAAAACTTTTTCCATTAAACAATAATTTTTCTTCTTAAAAGAAATATATAAAACTAAATATAAACTAAAAATAAACATATTAATAACAAATAATCTAAAATGGATAAAATATAATAAGATAAGCAAAATAATAATTAATGGAATATCAATAAATATTGAAACAGCTACATGGTTAATAACATCTTTAATCAAAAACAAATCATTAAAATAACTTATAATTTCACCAGTTGTTTTATTTTTAGCGTGCTTATAAGGAAGCCGAATAATATGTTTAAAAGTATTAATAGAAAGACTTATATCGATATTTTGATTTAGTTTTATTAATATTAAATTCCGTATATAGCCAGTAAATGTAAGAATTAAAAATAAAAAGGAAAAAAACAAGATTATTTTAAAAATAAGAGAACTATTTAAATATGTAATCACTGACTGTATAAAAAACGAAGAAAAAATTGATAAAAGACTTATTATTAAAGAAAAAAAAGATATTAAAAATAAGTACTTAATATTTGGCTTTATAAGGTTAAAGATAAAATCAAAAACATTTATTTCCCCCTCCTTAACCAGTTTATGTTTTAAAGTCATAGAGATAATTATCCCATCAAAACAAGATAAAAATTCCTTAAATTTTACTTTAACTATTCCTTTAGACGGATCACCTATTATAAGATTTTTCTTCTTAAAATTAATTTTATATATTACAACATAATGATTGTAGGAGTGAATATTTATAAGTGCAATACAAGGACATTTTATAGAAGACAAATCATCATACTTGTAACCATCACTATCAAAGCCAAGTGATTTTAATACCTGAATCATATGATATGCCGTTGTTCCTTTATTATTAGTACAAAGCATATCACAAAGTTTATCCAAGCTTACATAACCACCATAATATTTTAATATCATCAAAATACATGCCGGCCCACAATCCTTAAGACCTCTTTGTCTAACCATCGGATACTTTTTCATACTCTCACCTCCTCATTTATTAATATACTGAGGAAAACTACTATTTCCTTTTTTTCATCAAAAAAACTTTAGAAAAAATTCTAAAGCTATAATAATATATGAATTTTAGATATCAAGACGTGTGCCCGGTTATATTGAGTTTGTATTTATTGCATACACCTGTTAAGCTGCTGGTATCATATTCATTCCAGTACTTTTTCCTTTTGTTATTTCATAAGTACTTATTTTAGTATTATCAAATCCGACACACCAGTTTGTTGAAATACCAGCTGTACCATTTATTTGTAAATTGGTACTAAATGCCGCAAAGCCTACTGCCATAAATAATACTAATAAAAGAAGACCTACTATTATATAATTTCTTTTATCTCTCATGCTCTATCTCATATTTTCCCTACTTCCTATTATCTAATACTAGTATATCTAAAAAACAAGCAACATTTTCCCTAAATCACTTGTTTTTTTAGTTTTTACAATTTAAAGTTATTTCTATATATAGAAACCATCTTAGGACCATAATTTTTTTCTTTAATCAACTCTAAATTTGTTTCAATTTTTATATTTTCATATTCACAAATAACAATTCCATCATCATTAAGTAATTTTCTCTCTTCAATTACTCTTAAAGCCTTATTCATAAGTCCAGCTCTATAAGGCGGATCTAAAAATATAATGTCAAACTTTTCATTAGTTTCTTTCAAATATCTTTTATAATCAGCATTAATAACATCAATATCGTCATCAAATGACTTAATATTTTCTTTTATAACATCAATAACAAATTTGTTATTATCAACTAAAACTAATCTTTTAGCTCCATTGCTTATTGCTTCAAGCCCTAGTGAACCACTTCCAGCAAATAAATCAAGAACAGTTGCTTCTTTAATATAACCTTGAATAATTCCATATATTGATTCCTTAACCCTATCCATAGTAGGTCTCGTTCCCGGCATATCATAACCCTTTAATTTTTTACCTCTATATTTCCCACTAATAATTCGCATTAAAATCACCAATATTATTTTATCACACTATTTAAAAGCCTGCATAATTTTTTCTATTGTTTCAAAAGTATTAAAAATATTTTCTATTTTATCTGCCTTAGTAAGACGATATGTTTTTTTTACCTCTTCCTCAAACTTTCTAAAATTATTAGAATCTCTATTTAATAATTTATACCAATAAGAATGTGATCTTAAATATCTTAAATAATAAGGGTTCTCCCTTATTTTAAATTGAATAGGTAAAATCAATCTTCAAAATGTTTATAAATTGGTCTTGGTTTATATTCTTCGTTATTGGTATGAGATTCATTATTCTTATTTGACATATCTTGAAATAAACTTATCACCCTCTGCATACTATTTACCCCAGATTGAATACTATCCAAATCTAAATTTTTAATATAATCAAAAAGGCCCAAACTAGCACCGGCCGAACTAACCGTTAAATAATCTTGCCAAGCATTTTCATCTTCACCATACATATCGTAAATTTCATAAAATTTTTGCCACGTCATTGTACCATTTTGAACATATTTTAAAAGTGATGGATTATTTTTAACAAACTCTTTAAACTTTTCTTTAGTATTCATTACTATCACCTACACTAATATATGTATTTTATATAAAAAAAAGCACAAAAAAAGATTATGCATTTTGAACATAATCAAGTTTAACCGTAAGTGAAGCATTTAACGTCGCAGGTTGGCTAGTAACATCTTTATCGTAAGAAACCTTAACTGTAAAAGTATGAGTATCAGAAGCTTCCAAAATATCACCTTCATTAATACCACTAGTTTCAAAAATAATTGCTGGATTATTAGAATCAGTTAAAGTAATTTTATCAACTTTTGCATCTAAAGTACCACTATTTTTAACTGTTACATCATAGGTCATACTATCACCAGGAGAAACTAAAGTTGTTTTAAATGTAGCAGAAGTCTTAGTATAAATAGGCGCTGAAGTGTCAGAAGCACTTCCAACCTTGTCTTTACTAACTATATTTATAATTTCAACATCCCACTTACTATCAATACGAGCAGTTCCATTAATTGTTAAATTAGTACTAAAAGCTGCGAATCCTACCACAAGTAAACATATAATTACAACTAAAATACCGATTATTATATATTTCCTTTTCATAATTTCACTTACTTTCCTAAATATATTTTAACATCTATACACCGTTTTGTAAATAAAAAAGCTCTATTAACTAGAACTCTTTTCACTCATAGAAGCCACTTCTAACTTTTTATCATTATGAATAATAACTAAACTTCCTGAAGTTTGATAGCCCAAATCTTCCTTGTAAGTAACTTCAAAATTAACAACATATGCTTTTTCATCAATAAAATCGCCATATTTGAAAGATTCAGTTTTTACTTTTTCAACATCAACACTAGTAACTATTGGAAGATCTTGATTTCTATTATCATAAACATTACTCTCAACACTTTTGTACATTGAATCCATCGCATATTTAACAAAATCATCACGATACTTTTCGTACACAAATTGCTTTCCACCAACATCATTTTTGTTTAATTTATTATCCAAATTAAAGAAATCTGCCACAAACATTTGTCCAACCAAAGTCATATAATCTTCTTCAGAAACTTCTTTACTGTCTAAAGCTTTTTCTAGTTTTTTAAACAAATCCTTATAATACGAAGTAGCATTTTCTTTTAAAGTATAGCCGTATTCACTAATTGTTGAAATATTTTTAATTTCTTTAACAGGTGCTTTTTTAACATTCAATTTTTTATAAGCAAAATATCCGCCAAAAGCAAGTAAACAAATTAAGAAAAGCAACACTAAAATTCGGCCAAATCTAATTTTTCTCTTTCTTTTTTTTGCCATAAATTATTCTCCCTTTAATACCTTATCAGATTCTTCAGTTTTCTTAATTAAATCATGAACAATTATATCATTAGAAACAGCAATTTCTCTTTCAGCTCTTTCACGAAATTTATCAATGTAATCACCCTCTATTACCGCATTCTCATCTAACATAGTTGCCTGATCATTTTGACTATCATAATATATTCTATCAGTAAGAAAATTACTATTCGGAAAAATTATAAAGTGCTCATTAGTATTAAATACATCATGTCCCAAAGAGTATTTACTAACCTGAACGCCAAACATATTAGATAACGTTGGATAAACATCATACATTCCCATTGGAAAAGTTAACTCTTTATTAATTTTCTTAGATATTTTTTTATCCTTAGTCCAAATTATAAAAGGCACTTTTCTATTTAATTCATAATCATATTTAGTAAATTCTTTATACTCTGGATCATCATCTTTACGTTTAGAATCAGTCGCCGGATTATAATTATAATAATAATCATACTCTGCTCTTTTAATTTTAGAATCGTGGTCACCATAAATAACTATAACTAAATCATCAAGTAATCCCTCATCATCAAGTTCATTAATAAACTCGCCCAAAGCTTCATCCGCATAATGAGCAGTTGTAAAATACTTACCCAAAGTAGTATTCTTCAAATAATTATTAGTAACTTCTGAAGTTTCGCCCGTAGTAGTATCTGTTTTCGTATATTTATATGTTAAATCTAAATCAGTTGTATCCTCTAAGCCTTCGAAAGGAGTATGGTTCGTAAGCATTAATAATGTACCATAATAACTGCCTTTATCATCTTTAATTTTCTTAATTATTTTACTAGACTGCTTAAAAAATGACTTATCTGATAGACCCAAACCAATTATATCGTCAAGTTCATAATCTTTATCATAATAATAAAAATTATCATATCCTAACGTCTTATGCATAGCTTCCCTATTCCAATAATTTCCCTTATTCGCATGCATACTAAATACATAATAATCAGAATTTTTAAAACTTTTTTGAATAGACTCATAATATCTATCATAATAACTTACAAAAACAGTCCCACTACTAGCTGGAAGTAAAGAAGTACTTAAAGTAAACTCGGTATCACTACTAGTTCCGACACTCTCTTGTGCATAAAAATTAGAAAAATACATTCCCTCACTAGCAAGTCGCTTTAAATTAGGGGCAACCGCCTTACCATTAATTTCTGTATCAAGTAAATAGTTCATTATACTTTCCGCATGAATAACCAAAACATTCTTACCCTTAAAAATATCCGTATATTCGTTATCAGATTTTGAAATTTCATATTCTTTATAATATTCCCTAAATTCCTTAGCCGCCTTATCATAACCAAATAACGGACTTATTTGCGGTTTTAAACTAGCTATTAAATCATTGCCTTGATATACATAAATACCAAACTTCATAACTACATATTCACGGTTCCATTGCTTATAAAGTCTACTAATATCAGTTCCTGTTAAAGTTGAAGCAAAGAAAGCCGTTACAATAACCGCTGCAACCAACACTTTTAAAACTGCAACTTTAACATTCTTATCAGCTCTTAAATGCGAATAATAACCGTTTTTTTTAAGTTTGTGATGCAAAAATATAAGCATAATTGGCGCCCACAAATAACAAAAATCCTGAAGATCCATAATCGTTTGTAACGCATCACTTACACCAATTATTTGAAAACTTGTTGCTAAAAGTGAAAAAGATGTAAATGAAATATAATTAGTATAATAAATAGAATTTATTAGACACACAAGCATCAATATAATTGACCACGTTATATAATATCTAAATCTATATTTTGGTTTAAAAAAATAACCAAAAGATCCAACAAACAAAATAAATGCCAAATCTGCAAGGAATGGACTAATACTCATAATCTTTTTTACCGTAAAAGCCCTAAGCAATATCCCATTTATCAAAGATGAAATAACAAAAGCCGAAAACAAAATATTATTTTTAAAAAAATAAATAACTTCTTTTTTTGTTTTAATTAATAGTTCAACGAATCTATTTACAAAGTTTTTCATATTTCACCTCATACTTTAAATATTATAACACTTTTTACCCAGAAAAAAAAGTAGTATGAGCTACTTACATTAAACATATGTAAACCAAAAAACAATATTAAAAAGTGATTAATATCACTTTTTAATATATACCTTGTAATACTTTTTAGAATTCTCAAACAAGAAAACATGAAGTACTAGTAGTCTGAGGTAAGTACATATCAGGTAACAAATATGTACCCACTAACTATTTTTCTCACCCTTCACATTTTTATACTTATTTTTATATGCTAAATATCCTTCTGCATTTATTGCAATACCCATCACAAATATAAATGAAAGCATATAAATCCAAATCATCATTACTATAATTCCAGATAAACTGCCATAAAACAACGAATAATTGGCAAAATTAGAAACGTAATATGAATATACAAAAGTGGTAATAATCCATCCAATAGTAGTAAAAAATGCTCCTTTATTCATAAAACTGCTAGAAATTTGCTCATCTGGAGCCATCGTATATAAAAGCTTTAAAATCCAGAAAAATAGCACAAATGCAAGTGGCCATTTTATTAAAACAAAAATAACATATATTTTATCCCTAAACTCTAATAAAAAGTCCAAATTAAGAATATAATTTAAAATTACATTACCGTAAGCTAATACAACTAATATAAAAATAAATAGAAAAAGTAAAATGAAAATCATAAAAAATGCTTTTATTCTTCTCTTAATATAATCATCATATTCAATACCAAATAGTTCATCTGATGTAATAATAATTGAATGAGTACCATTAGAAACTAAAATAAAACCAACAATCATAACAAACGCAATATTACCAGAAATATTACTACCATCTAAAAAAGGAAGTAATATTTTTGTAAAATTGCCAGGAATTACTTTTTCTATTATTTCAACAAAAGGCAATGATAAAAGGGTTATTTTAGAAACAATATAACCAAGTAAAGTTAATAACGGAAAAATAGACAAAATTAGAAAATATGCAAGTTGCCCAGGCAATATTTTCATCTCTGGTCTCATTATAATATCATAAATTCTCTTAAAATAACCCTTTAACATAAGCCTCTTCCTTAATCTTAATTATTTACCTCTTCTTTATTGCTACGCATATCAATAGTTGCTTCATTTATCGCATCATCAATAGTTTTTATTTCATCATTTATCATACTATATCCGATTGCTGCTCCAAATCCATGTGAAAGTTCTTTAAATTCTTTATTTAACTTACGCATATATGTAACAATTGTTTTTTCATCATGACCAACTGTAAATACTAAAAATTCATTTCCATCAGTTCTGACAAGCTCACTATCACTAAGCTGATTATTAATTAATATACTAGCACCTTCAATAATAACCTTATCCCCTTCAGCATGGCCAAAATTATCATTAATATATGCTACATTATTTAAATCTATAATTATAACCGCTTGTGGGTATACTTCGCTATTGTCCCACTTACTAATATTATCATTTAAGTAATCTCTATTTTTAAGAGATGTCATTGAATCAATATAGCGTAGTTTGTCAGCTTTAGACAATTTGAAATCATATGTCTTACGGCGTTTAAAAATTTTAGCAGCTAAAAATATCGTAAACGAAATTAAAAGAATAACAAGTGCACTTAAAATAGTTTGTAATAAAACAATACTATTATTAGAATTTAAAATACCTATATAACTATCATTTATAACATCATTAGTATCTATAAAAGATAAATAGAAATTTAAAAATTCATTAAACACTTTATTACCACTAATATCTCGTGTCAAAAATCCATAATCACGCTCAAAATCCAAAACACCCAATTTTTTAACATCACTAAATTTAGATCTTACATAATAATCATAAGTATATTCATCAATTGCCGCTATTTTCAAGCCCTTTAAATCATTTAGTAAAGACCTAGAATCATCATAAGAATTAACTTTAATGTTATTTTTCTTTAAATAATTTTCTATATAACTATTTTTAACAGTAGAAACAGTCTCGCCATTTAATGAATAAATATTATTAATAGTCAAATCAGAATTATCTTTAGTAACTATCACTACTTTATTATTATAAACACCTACAGTATTTAATACATCCATATTAAATTTAGTTGTACCATTATCACTAGAAATAATATCCAAACCATTCTTATTAAAATCATCAAGAACATTATCAATTGATGAATATCTTTTAAATTCCACTTCCACATTAGCCATATTAGCAAATTTTTTTATAAATGAATAATTAAGTCCTTTTAAAGAACCATTTACATTCACTTCGAAAGGCGCATTCAAAACAAAACCATATTTATATCTTTTACTTCTAAAACTAGCCTGTTCTTTTTCATCAATATTATTAAAAGTAAAATAACTATCCATTAAATATTTATTCAAAGATTTTTGATATTTTTTGTTTTTATAATTTTTAAAATATTTAACTAAAATTTTATTTAATTTTTTATTATTTCCTAAAGTAATTACATAATTTTTATTATACTCAGTAATATTATAAGCAATATTTAAATCATTATTTAAAATTATTTCCAAATAATCTAATTTAGGTAAAACAACACCATCAATGTTTTCGTTTTTAACATCAGTAATCATTTCATCTTCGGTTCCATAACCTTTATAAGAAAGATTACTACTGCCATTTAAATAATTACCAACCTTAGTTAAATCATTATTTAAAACCCCAATACGCAAATTTTTAAGATCCGTAACACTAGTATAGTGTAAATTCTTTTTAGTTACTATAACATAATTATCTTGATATAATAAAATGTCATCCTTAGTATCCTCTTTAATAGCTAAAGCATATTCAGAGTTTGTTTTAGAAGATTTATTATAAGGTAACTTATTAATTTGTAAACCCGTATCCCTTTCTAAAGAATCAAAAAAATCAAATACAATTCCATTACCACTATAGCTAACTATTGGAACATCACTTAAAACAGCAACATCTATTACTTTATCTTTATTATTTTCAATCCATCTTTTTTCAATAACAGTAAGAGATGTTTTTTTATCTTCATTTGTAAAAAAATATACACCAAAAGCTATAATAATAACAGCTAAAACTGCAATAACAACTTTCCATTTTTTATCCATTATTGCCACCTGCAATTCCATAATTTACACTATCACTGCTTTTACTCTTATAACCAATTATTGGATATTGCTCACTTTTTTCATCAGAATCAATAAATATTTGAATATCATAATATTTTTGATCATCTTTACTTATTTCATTTATAATACTACCTGCAAATTCCTTGGCCTGATTAACGCCAAAATTACTATCTACAGTTATTGTAAAATTCAAAATTCTTCCTTCTTTGTTATATTCTATTTTAGACACACTGTCATTGTCTTTTGCTTTATCTTTTATTTTAGATATAACCTTATCAGAAATTTTATGTTTTTTTTCATCCTTTAACCTATCACCATATTTATTACCATTAAAACTAGGTAATATAAATAACCATGTCATAAGTATTATTAAAATAATAACTAAACAAATAACTCCCATAATCATTTGTTTTTTATGTTTTTTAATAAATTTTTTCATTAAAATCACCACTTCCATTATACTATAATTTATCACTTCAAACAAGAAGGAGTACATTCATTAACATAAGCATAAACATATTGATTACTTTCAAGCTTTATTTCTACATACCCCCCTAACATCCCGCCTTTAGGATTTACAGCCTCATTTTCAATATATCCTTCACTAACTAAGTCTGTCACGCTTACACAACAACTACCACTATCAGGCAAATTTGCCGTATGTTCAACACCCCATTCTTTTGCTGCTTTTTCTACTATTAATTTTTGGCTTTCATAAGCCCTATCTTTTGAAGCATTAATTATTCCCATAACAGATGGATATGCAATAGTTGAAATCAAGCCAATAATAACAATTACTACTAATAATTCCACTAATGTAAAACCGTTTTTCATATCTTCACCTACCCTATAATAAATTATAAAATAATTGCCAAAATAAGTCAATTAAGTATGCTCCTTTTGAAATTAAAAAGCCAAGATAATCTTGGCTAATTTTAAATATAAGTTTTTTCTCTATCTTCACCATAATTAATAGTATTGAAATGATCAAAATCAGATTCTTTAAGTAAAAACCTATAAGCAGTTTTATCATTTAATATTAAGAATACACATTTTGAGTTCTCTTCAATTTCAAAATATATAATTGGTGAATGAAGTTCTTCTTCGATATCAACCATATCAGTAAAGCTCTTGATATTAACAATATCGTATTTATTTAAATCTGGCATATTATGAGTTTCTGCAATAATATCGCCATATTCCTTCATAATCTTATTAACAGCTAATATATATTCAGATTTTCTAGTAACCGCAAGTAAACTCTTACCAAGTTTTACAAATACTACTAATGAACCTAATAACACTAAAGTACCCACAACAGCTAAAGGAATGTTAATTTCTTTATTTTGATTTGCCGTACTATAAACTGTATTACTGCCAGTATTTACATAATCTGATTTAACTCTTACAGTTTGAACAAGTAAAGGAAATTGTAAACTCATATCATATTTTTCTTGTAAATTTTTCTCAGTTTCACCCTTAAGACCAGCCGAAATATTAATATTCATAGTCAAATCTACGCGAGCATCAACTGAAAGTCCAAATTGATTTCGGAAATCGGCAAGGACTTGATTATAAGCATTATAATCTAAATTAACAACTTTATCAATAATAAATTGTTTTCCAGTACCATTCATTGTTTGCATAGCTAAAATAGGATACTCTTTAGACCAAACATCAACCTTTCGTCCATCAGAATCTTCGCCTAATCCTCTAGCAGTAGCTACAATAGAATAATTATAAGTATAATCCAAATCCTCAGTACTGTGGAATTCAAAATTTGGTTGAACTTCAACATGATCAATTATTGAGGCAATATACTGCTTATTCATTTCTAAATAAGGAGCCGTAAAAAAGCCGTTATTTTTCAAGTAAACTTTATAATCCATTTTAGAATTATAAGTATAAGAATAAAGTTTTTTCTTAGCACTAGCTTCAGGATTTACAGCCTTAACAATAGAAAAAATCGAAACAGCCATTACTGCAATAACTATAAGTAGTAAAAAAACTCTAACCCATTGTTTCAAAATTATTTTATTTTCATCTTTTTGTCTTTTCATACTATTCTCCCCTTTTTACGAAATTGCACCACTAAGCCATACTGATGGATAACCAATAAATGGTACAACAAACATTACTTTTCCTTTCACATTTTCAAGATGGGCTTTATCAACATCTATCGTATTATTATGATCACCTTTAGTAATAAATAATTTATTACCATAATCATCATTAGTAATCTCAACTATCCTATGGATAACATATTTACTACCGCTTACAAACTGAATAACATCTCCAACTTGAAGTAGGTCTTTCTCTTGAGTGTTTATTTTTTTAACAACAACCGCATCGCCTCTATTAAATGTTGGTGACATACTACCAGACATAACAGCAATAGGTTGATATTTAAATAAACCCATAACAAATCCAGCAAGAAGTCCAATAAAAACAAATACAGGGATATAAACTACTGGACTATATTTTGTTCTTTCCCTTTTAGAAAGCCTTTCAGTTCTATTTACATGAACATAATTCATATAAACATAAACAGCAAGCGGCAATGCCACACCTACAAGTGCCGTTCCAAACCAATCCAAATCAGGGATAATCGGAACAATAAATGGTGGAATTTCAACAAAAGCTCGGTACATAATTGAAAACTTAGCTCCACCTATATAAACAAGATAAGTAAGTATTGCGCTTTCAAGTATTGTTGGAATTAACATAGATGAAACATAAGTAAATCCCGTTTGCAAATCAGCAAAATGATTCAAAAAACCTGAAAAATTAATATTCAAAGCAGCAAACACAATTACAATCAAAACATAATTAATTCGTTTCTTCTTTTCATTTTTAATTAAGGCTTCTCTCACAAATTCCTGGAAAAACAAAATTCCAACAAATGACCATAAGTTTCTTAATATACTAAATATTTCTTTTGAATATGGTGTTCTCTCAAACCCAAATATCAATCCGAGTAAAAAATATATAATAATATATATAATAAGTGTGATCAATAAACTTTGAGTTTTATCTCTTTCGCCTTTTACTCTTAAATTCGTATCATGACTTAAATAAACTGCAACGCCACATATAATAATCCAAAACATAGGATTAATAAATTCATTATAATATGGTAAATTCATTGGACTTAAGACAAAAGTGTTAAGAAAGAAGTATATAGTAAGAAGACCATAAACTATTAAATTGTTCTTCATGTTATAACCCCTCTTATGAATAGTATTTACCACACTATCCACTACTATAATAAATTATAACATAACAAAATGTAATTGACAACGATTTTAAAAATTTTTTTCCCATTTTTACACTTTAAAATAAGAAAAAGCTTAATTTTAAGCTTTTTGAACATAGTTTAAAGTCATTAATACTGTTTTTTCAAGTTGGGCTGCTGACGGTTGAGTAGTAACAGCAGGATTATAAGTAGCAGTTACTGTAAACGTATCAGTTCCACCATTAGCATTTAAATCATCACCAACAGCAATTCCTGAATAAGTGTATAATATTGCATCAGTTGGATTAGTTTGCCCCATAGTTGCATCACTGAACGTAATACCACCAGGTCCTAACTCAGCATTAATAGTACCACTATTTTCAACAGTAACAGTATAAGTTACAGACTCAGAAGGTGAAAGTAAAATTGCACTAAATTCAGCCGTATAATTATCTTTAACCTCATGTTTTATACTTCCAGCAGTAGTATAAGTAGTCTCTCCATTGCTATAAGTGCCCACTGCGGTCGCAGATGGAGTAATTGATTTAATATGAACATTCCATGAACTATTAATATTAGCCGTACCATTAATATTTAAATTAGTAGCAAACGCTGCATAACCTACTGCCATAACTAAAACTATTGCAAGAAGTACTCCTATTAAAATATTTTTATGCCTTGATTCCATATTCTACCTCCTATCATAAAATCTACCCTAATAAAACTATATCATTTTTTAAAGACTTAATCAAGATTTTTTTATTATTTTAGCAAAATAAAAGACCGCTTATAAGCAGTCTATTATAAACACATTATTGAGCTTGACTAGCTACGATAGTAACAGTAATTCCAGCACTTTCTTCACCAGCTAAACTTGTAACGTTTTCATTTTTGAATTCAGCAGTTACTTTAATAGTAGTATTACCAGTATTAGCAACTAAAGAATTACTTGCAGGATTTTCAACAGTAAATTGAATATGTCCAGCTTGACTAGTACAAACATTACCAGTACATGTTGTAGTACCTGTTCCTGAAACACTAGGAGCTGCTAAAGTTGCAGGTAAACTACCTTCATTTAGAATAGTTAAAAGAAATTCAACTTTATCGCCAGGTTGGTTTAATGTAGCATTAACATTTGCAGTTAAATTACCATCATAACCAACAGTTCCTACTGGGGCGTCAGTTCCACCAGTTCCAGTTGTTGGAGTAACAACACCAGGTGCTGTTGTAGTTTTAGAAGTATCAAAATGTACATTCCAACTTGAATTAATTGTTGCAGTACCATTAATTGTTAAAGTAGTAGCAAATGCTGCATAACCTACTGCCATAACAAATACTACTGCTAGTAGTGCTCCTATTAACGCATTCTTGTGTTTAGATTCCATTTTCCTTCCTCCTTATATATTTTTTGCAAGTAGCCTATCTCTACTCTGATACTAATATACCATTTTTCTAAATTTAGTTCAAGGATAAAATCAAAAAAAAGAAAAAAATTTTAATTTTTTCTTTTTTACATTGCCTTAGGTATACTAATTCCAAGTAATGAAAGTAATTTTTTCAAAACTTTATTATTAAATGAAAGAACTATATCATAATCATTCCTGATTTTTTCATCAATCCCGTTCATCTTATTAGCCTCATAAAAGTTATTAGCTATAACCGCAAGTTCATACAAATAATTAGCAATATAATGTGGTTTTCTTTCTAAAGCTGCCTCATTAATCACATTACTTACATCTAATAGTTTTAATCTTAAAGCCCTATCTACATCATTATAAATTTCAGAAGAAAGATTTCCATCATTATTAGAAAGAAGTTTATTAATTCTTAAATAACTATATAAAATATATGAACCCGTTTTACCATTTACTTCACTAAATTTTTTAATATCAAATATATAATTTCTTGTTAAATCATTTTGAAGATCGGCAAATTTAATAATTGCATTTACTATTTTATCCAAATCTTCACTACCCATATTTTTATTTTCTTCTCTTAAATTAATAAACTCATCTTTAACCTCTTTAATTAAAGATTCGAGTTTTAAAGCTCCTCCTTCACGAGTTTTAAAAGGTTTATTATCAGGGCCATTCACAGTTCCATAACCATAATGTTCCAAACTTCCATCATAAATATTTGCTTTTCTAGTAGCTCTAAAAACTTGCTTAAAATGTAATGCCTGTCTATTATCAGTAACATATATTATTGCATCAGGATTAAAGTCTTTTTTTCTCTGCCAAATAGTCCCTAAATCAGAAGTTGCATATAAATAAGCTCCATCACTTTTTTGCAAAATAAGTGGTGGAATATCTATTTTATCATCGTCTTCTTTAACATCTATTATTTTAGCCCCATCGTCTTCCTTAACAATGCCTTTACTTTCAATAAAAGGAATCATTTCTGAAAATTGTTTATAAGAATCAGACTCACCATACCATAAATCAAAATGAACATCTAAATATTCGTAAAGCCTTTTAATATCAGCAATTGAAATATCACATATTTTTTTCCACAAAATTTTGTAATTTGAATTTCCATCCTGTAAATCTTTAGTTATTTTAAGGCATTTGGCTTTTACATCATCATTTTCTTTACATAAAGCACTCATTTCAGGATAAGTTTTATTTAAATAATCTAAATCAAATTCAATATCTTTAAAATCAGTATTAGGAAAATCTCTAATAATGCCATAAATAACTTGTCCCATCTGCGTTCCGATATCACCTAAATGTACATCACCTATTACTTTATTTCCTTTAAATTTTAAAATATTATAAATAGCCTGGCCAATAATAGCCGTTCTTAAATGCCCAACATGAAGAGGCTTAGCAACATTAGGACCTCCATAATCAATAACAATAGTATTATGTTCTTCTTCTATTCCAAACTTATCTTTATTAATAAGCTCTTTTAGCATTTTATTTATAAATTCATCACTGACGCAAATATTTATAAAGCCAGGTTTTGCAAGTGTGACACTATTAAAATATAAAGAAAAATCATCCATTTCATTAATAGTTTTTACAATATCCTCGCCAATTACTAAAGGTGCTTTATGATATTCTTTAGCAAGGCTAAATAAATTATCACATTGAAAATCAACATTTTCTTCTTTAGACTTAACAACTTTAGCATCTACTTCATACCCTAGTTTTTTAAAAGCCTGATTTAAAATATCCTCTAATTTTTCTTGCATATTATCCCTCCATAAAATTAAAAAAATTCCATAAAATAAGGACGGATATTTCCGCGGTGCCACCTTAATTCATAGAATTTCTATGCTCTTAAATCTTTAACGCAGATCTGCGAACAAGCTAAAAAGGTGCGTTCATAAGTAAATACTATCAGTTTCCACTAAACACTAACTCACTATAAATATTTAATCTTATTACTATTCCTTCGTCATCACTTTGAAATAATTATAAAAAATTATTCATTGTTTGTCAAGAAAAAAGATTACCAAAAGGTAATCTATAAAACTAAGCTTGTGTTGCCGAAAAAGTTACTGCAACCTTTAATTGCTCACCAGAAGCCAAATTTGAAACTGTCGTATTTTTAAACTTAGCAGTTACATTAATAGTTGCTGTACCGCCATTTGCTGTTAAACTGGTTTTTGAAAAACTGCCAATTGTGAATTCAACATGTCCAGCTGTACTTGTACAAACCGTGCTAGTACCACTACCAGAACATGAACCACCACTTGTTGCCGTCATTGTAGGTGTACCCAAAGTTGCTGCTAAACTACCAGAATTTTTAACAGTTAAGGTATAAACAACCGTATCTCCAGGTTGATATAAAGTAGCACCTAAAGTTGCTGTAGTATCACCATTAGAATATGCAATAGTTCCTCCTGAAGGAGCCGTTCCACCAGTTTTACCAATTGTAGTTGCTATAACTCCCGTCCCTGAAGTTTTAGTTGAATCAAATTTAACATCCCAGCTTGAACTAATTGTTGCCGTACCATTAATTGTAAGTGCTGTGCTAAAAGCCGCATAAGCTACAGCCATAACTACTAGTACTGCAAGTAGCATTGCTATCATTATATTTTTACGATTGTTTGTCATTTTCTCTTATCCTTACTTTAATAATTATTAACTAGCTGCTTGAGTAGCAGTAATAGAAACAACAATGCTTGCTTCTTCGCCACTAGATAAACTAGTAACAGCAGTATCAACAAATTCAGCAGTTACTTGCATAGTGGTACTTCCATTAGTAGCATTTAAAGTTGAGCTTAATGGACTACCAACAGTAAATTTAATATGCCCAGCTGAACTAGTACAAATAAGACCTGAACAATTAGTTGCCTCTCCTGCAGTTGCTGAAGGTGCCCCTAAAGTGGCTTTTAAACTACCTTCGTTTTTAATAGTTAAAGTAAATACAACTTTATCACCTGGTTGTCTAAGCGTTGCTCTAACACCTGCATGTTGACCATCAGTATATGAAACTGTTCCTGATGGCGCAGTTGAACCTCCTGCACCAGTAGTTGGATTAATAACACCGGTTCCTGAAGTCTTTGTTGTATCAAAATGAACATTCCAGCTTGAATTAATTGTTGCTGTACCATTAATTGTAAGTGCAGTACTAAATGCTGCATAAGCTACAGCCATAACTACTAAAGCTCCCAATAACATTGCGATCATCGCATTTTTGTGATTGTTTCCCATAAATAAATTCCTCCTCTATCTTAATTAAACTATAACATAACTTTTTTTTATATGCAACAGCAATTTTAAAACTTTACACAAACTTACACCATAAAATAAAGCAAAACAATAACTCCTAATATGATGCGGTAATACCCAAATATTTTAAAATCATGCCTCTTAATGTAATTCATTAAAAATCTTATAACAAACATTGAAACAATAAAAGCCACAATCATACCAGTAAGTAAAATTGCAAGTTCGGCACCTGTAAAATTAAATGAAAACTTAAATAATTTAAGAAGACTAGCCCCAAACATTACCGGAATTGCCAAAAAGAAAGTAAACTCAGCTGCTACTGTCCTAGATACCCCTATCATCAAAGCTCCAAGTATTGTGGCTCCAGATCTAGATGTGCCCGGAAAAACTGCTGCTATTAATTGAAATATACCAATAAGTAAAGCAGTATTATAAGTAATTTCTTCCAAAGAATTAATCTTTGATTTTTTATTCTTATTTTCAATTACTATAAATAAAACGCCGAAAATAATTAAAGCAAGTGATACACAAACCGGATTATAAAATAATTTTTCAAATACCTCATCAAACAAAATACCAACAATCGCTGCTGGAACGCAAGCAACTATTATCTTTCCCCATAAAGATACAATATTTTTATTAATTTTAATATTTTCCTTTTCCTTATAAAAAGGGAAAATCTTCTTCCAAAAAAGTAATACAACCGCAAGTATTGCACCAAGTTGAATCACAACCTGAAACATACTATAAAACTCATCAGACACATCTAACTTCATAATCTCATTAAGTAAAATTAAATGACCGGTACTACTAATTGGAAGCCATTCTGTAATTCCCTCAACAATACCAAAAATAATTGCCTTTATAATAAACATTAATTAACCTCACATTCTATATTTTCTTTTCTCATCTTATTAAAAAATTTAATTGAACTTTTATTTAGCTTAAATTCTTTCAAAACACTACTATCTAATCTTTGAACATCTAGCTTATACTTTATTTCATATTCATACTTACTATCTTTAGAAACATAAACAAAAACCTCTTCATCATTATATTTATTATTATAACTTATAATAGAGTTCTTAATATTAGATATGGTTTTTAAGCCATCTTCATCTAAAGCCTTATAACTGTGAACAATAATAGCCTCATTAATTACATCGTCACTATCATATATCACAGTAATAGAAGTCTTATCATTTAAATGTGTAGTTTTATATTCATAATTACAAGTCTTACTAAAATCCATATTAGTAACACACCCAGTTAAAAGAATTATCAATAACACACTATATTTTTTCATGAAACACCCTTAGGTTCAATTAATGAAAGAGAAACTTTTTCTTTATCATACAAAATTTCATCAACATAACAATCGACTATATCCCCTACACTTACAACCTCCATCGGATGTTTAATAAATTTATTAGTAAGTTTAGAAATATGAGCAAGTCCGTCATTATGAAGACCAATATCAATAAAAGCACCAAACGGTGTTACATTACGAACAGTTCCTTGAAGTTTCATCCCAAGTTTTAAATCCTTTAAATCCAAAACATCACTTTTTAAAATTGGCTTTGGCATATCATCACGAGGATCGCGGTTAGGTTTTTTCAAAGATTTAATAATATCTTCTAAAGTATATTTATCTGTTTCTAAAATAGAAGCATATTCATCTATATCAATATCCAATTTTTGATTAAACTCTTCTGTTCCAATATCATTAATATCAAGTTTAAGTAACTCTAAAAGCTTTAAAGTCTTATCATAACTCTCAGGATGAATAGCAGTTCTATCCAAAACATTAACACCTATTACTCTAAGAAAACCTACTGCCTGTGTATAAACCTTATCAGATAATAATTTTTTTATTTCTAATCTATCTTTTATTTTTCCATTGTTATCCCTAAAATTAACTATTTTGTCAATGGTTATTTTAGTAAGTCCAGAAACATATTTAAGTAATGACTTACTTGCAGTATTTACATTAACCCCCACACTGTTGACTGACTTTTCCACAACAAAGTCTAAAGATTCTTTAAGGTCTTTATTAGGAACATCATGTTGATACATACCTACCCCAATACTTTCAGGATCTATCTTAACAAACTCAGAAAGCGGATCTTGAAGACGTCTCGCAATACTAATTGCACTACGTTCTTCTACATGTAAATCAGGAAATTCTGAAATAGCAAGCTTACTTGCTGAATAAACAGAAGCCCCAGCTTCACTAACTATTATATATTCAACTTTTCTTTTAGCATCTTTAATAATAGAAGCCACAAACGCTTCACTTTCCCTAGAAGCCGTTCCATTACCTATTGCAATAACATCAATATTATATTTATCAATTAAATCAAGTAACACTTTTTTGCTTTTTTCTTTTTCATTTTTAGGCTCATGAGGATATATAACTTTAATATCAAGCATTTTACCTGTTGGATCTACAATTGCTAACTTACAGCCAGTTCTAAAAGCTGGATCAAAGCCCAAGACCATTTTATCTTTCATAGGTGGTTGCATAAGTAATTTTTCCAAATTAAGACTAAAATTTTTAATAGCCTCTACATTAGCCTTTTCCGTAAGTTCACTTCTTACCTCCCTTTGAATAGAAGGAAATATTAATCTTTTATAACTATCCCTAATAGCTTCTTCAATTATATAATTAAGTGGTCCTTCTTTTTTTATAACCCTCTCTTTTAAATAATTTATAATTTTTTCATCATCGACATCAATATTAACCGAAATAACCTTTTCATTTTCAGCCCTATTAATTGCAAGAATTCTATACTCTTTAGCATACCTTACCTTTTCATTAAAATCATAATACATTTCGTAAAGCTTATTTTCATCATCTGCATTATTTTTTTTCTTACAAATAATTACTCCTTCATTAAAAACATATTTTCTAATCCATTTTCTATAAAAAGCGTTATCACTTATCCACTCAGCAATTATATAACTAGCACCTGTTATAGCTTCTTCCTTAGTTTTTACATTTTCATTTAAAAAAGGAGCAGTTAAAGAATCCAAATCTTTAGTAGTATAACTCATAATTTGCTTAGCAAGCCCTTCTAGCCCATTTTTAATAGCTTCAGTAGCTTTTGTCTTTTTCTTTTCTTTAAAAGGCCTATATAAATCTTCTACCTCAACTAGTTTAGAAGCATTCATAATTTGTTCTTTAAGTTCATCAGTAAGTAAGCCTTTTTCATCAATCAATCTAATAACATCTTCTTTTCTTTTTAAAAGATTTTCTTGATAAACATATACATCACTTATTTGTCTAATTTCTTCCTCATTTAAATTACCAGTTGCTTCTTTACGGTATCTAGCAATAAAAGGAATTGTATTTCCTTCATCAAGCAATTTAAGTACAGCCTCAGCCTGACTACTATTAATATTTAAATTTTTGCCAATTTCATCAATTATTTCCTTATTCATTTTTTACCAAACCTTCCATTTCTTACTTCTGATAATCCATAATCTAAATCATATGAGAAAAAATCATCATTCAAACTAAAAAACTCATGAAATAAATCATCGTGCTTAAGAACATAATTAATTGTTCCATTAGTATCCTTATCCATTAGAGTAGCAAATAATTTATATTCATGTGGTTTATTACTATCACTAAAAAAAGATTTAATTGTCTTAATATCAAATATTGATAAAACCTGCTCAGCACTAAAAAATGATAATAATTTTCGAAAACCAGAATATAAATCTCCACTATATTCCTTAAGCAAATTTATAGCAAATTCTCTTCTTTGCTCTTCATCAGACTGACTAATTTTTAAAAGTGCATCTTCATTCATATCATACCATCCCTATACCATTATACATTTTTTATATATAAAAGCAAACAAAAAACACAGTATTTGACACTGCATTTTTTATTTATTTAAATACTTATTACCAACTTGTTTATGAACTAAAGAAGCTTTTTTAATGGCTTTAAATCCGTATTTTTCTTTTATATTATCAACTGTTTTTTCTAACGACTTATTATCTTCTCTAGTATCCAAATTTTCAAACAAAGATGTTTGATGATTAGAACTTTCTACCAAATTATCAAGTCTCACCCCAATTAATCTAATCCCATCATCAGTATCCATTTCATCAAGTATTTCTTTTGCAGTATTATAAATTTCCTCAGTAATATTAGTCGCATTAACTAATTTTTTCTGATGACTTCGCCTTTTAAAAAACTTATCTTTTAAAGTAACCACTACTACATAAGCATATTTTTCCTGTTTTCTAAGCCTTAAAGTGACATTTTCCGATAAAGCAAGTAAATATCCATATAATTCCTTCTTAGATGATATATTATGATCTAAAGTTGTTTCATTGCCTATTCCCTTAGGATCATCAGCTACAGGATTTACAAAATCACTTCCTATTCCATTAGCTGCTCTAACCATATCAATTGCCATGTTTTTAAAATATTTGTATAATTTTTTATCATCAGCATGCGCCAAATCATAAATAGTATTTATATTTAAATTATGAAGCTTAATAGCCGTTTTCTTACCAATACCAAATAATTCGTCAACTTGAAGCGGCCACATTTTATCCTGAACTTCATTTTTGTATAAAGTATGAACCTTATAAGGTTTTGAAAAATCAGAAGCCATTTTCGCACATAATTTATTATTCGCAATACCAATATTAACAGTAAAACCCAAAGTATCATATATTTCTTTTTTCAACCTATAAGCAAACTGTCTCTCATCGCCATATAGATGTTTAACAGGAGTATAATCCAAAAAACACTCATCAATACTCATTTGTTCAACATCCGGAGTATATTTTTTTATAAGAGCAAACATACTATCACTCATTTTTTTATAAAAATTATAATTTGGCGGATAGCTCTTTAAAGCTGGGCACTTTTTTCTAGCTGAATATAACGTTTCGCCAGTAACCACACCTCTTTTCTTAGCTGGCATCGATTTGGCCAAAACAATTCCTCTTCTAGAAGCTTCATCGCCGCCTATTACCGCATAACTATTTCTAATATCATACTTATAGCCATCTTTAAGCATAAGTACAGCTGACCAAGACAAAAAAGCATTATTAACATCAATATGCATTATAATCCTTTCCATACAACCACCCTAAAAACATTATAACACGAACAATCTTTCGATAAAAGAAAAAAAGATAAAAAAATTATCTTTCTATATTTCCCCTATAATATTTTTTATATTGAAAATCATGCGGTTTCAAACTTGCATACATAATAGATTGAATAACATCATTTACACGCACACTAAAATTGACATTATCCCTAATCATATCTACTAATATTTTATGCATTTCATTTTTTCCAGCCAAAAGCATATCCAAAAAAAGAGAATCACCTATCATAATAGTATTAAAAGGTTCACAGCGACTATCAAACATGCTTTTTATTCTATCAAAATCCACAAATGGTTTTGGAGCACTTGCAATAAAATTTACATCAAGCTTAAAAGCAACAGGTTCAACTCTACTTTTAGAACCACTAGAACAAAGTCCAGACTTTAATCCCAACATTCTAAGATAATTAAAAAGTATTATATTATCCTTAGTAACATTAATATCATCAAAAGGCAAAATTGTACAATCTACATCAAATACCGCATACCTAATCCCATTTTCGTAAAGTTTAGGATAATTTATATCATAAACAGTAGGTAAATAAGAATCAGGTTTAATTAAATTAGCTATATCTAAGTCCACGTAATCATCCCCTCAACTTATGACAAAACCTTTTCAAATTGTAAAACCTTTTCTTCTATATAATCAAATTTTTTTAAACTGGCAAGCCATTTTTCAGGAATATTATCATATCCATATATAATGCCAGCTATTGAGCCAGTAATCGCTCCAATTGTATCCGTATCCCCACCTAGATTAATTGCTCCAACTATAGCTTCAGAATAAGAATTGGAATTTAAAATAACCCATATAACAGCTTCCAAAGTATACACAACATAACTTGTTGATTTTAAATCATCTATTCTTAAATTATTTATATTTGTTTTTAAAAGCCTATTATAATAATATATGGCATCTTCAGAAAAATATTCCGAATAATCTAAACATTTAATCATATTGTAACTTGCAAACTTATCCTTGCCGTTTAATATGAAAAGTAAATAATTAACATATATATAACATCCAAGAATACTTATTTCATTTGCATTAGTCATTGAAGAAGCATTACTTACTATATTAAAAACTTCATAATCTTTATATTTATTATAATAACAATACAAAGCAATTGGAAGCATTCTCATAAGAGAACCATTGCCATTAGAATTAATATCATCACTACCACATTTTGTAGCATCTTCCCCTGTTTCCAAAAATTTAAGCAAAGCTTTTTTTGTAGTCACACTTATGTCAAACGCTTTACCATTTGCAGAATATATTCCTTTACCAGCCCACCTACAAAATCTAGTCATCATATCATTATAATTAATTTCTTTAAAATTTATAATAGAATCCATAGTCGCTAAAGTCATCGAAGTATCACTAGAAAAAGTACCAGCCGAAAGGCCATAAGTTCCATGTTCAATCATCGAAGTAACTGGCTTTTCAAGTAATTCCTCACGGTTTTTAAATTCTACTGGAACACCCATAGCATTTCCAACAGCAAGTCCAAAAACACTACTTCTAATTTCATTCATACAATCACCAATTTAATTATATCATGCAAAACAATATTTTATTATTTTTTTTAAATTTTACTTGTCATTTAATTTTCATAATATTTTATATATATAAATTACTACTAGAAACTATTAATTCAAAACGTTTATCCGAAGTTTGACTATAAAAATAATCATAACTTAAATTATTCTGTTCTAAATTTTGCTTAAACATATCTAAATATTTTAAATTTCTTTTATAATTATAATCCATTAAACCATATGCTCCAAAAACAGCTACTGCAGGAGTAATGACAGGTACTAAAGATAACTTTCTAATAAGATTTTCAGGCCTATTAAAAGGAAGATGAGAATAAATAATTCTAACATCCGAAAACATCATAGGATTTTTTATATATCTTTCCAAAACATCCTCTGTAACAATCCTAAAATTAAGACTTCCTGCTCTATTATTAAAAGAACGGCAAAAAAAATCCAAAGCTGTATTAAAATTATAATCCGTAATTTCCATAATTTCACCATTACTAAAATTATAACCAACATTTTCTAAAATTGATTTTAAAAAAATCGTATAATCATTTAACAAACTTACATTAAAATTTCTATTATTCATTGCACAACCTCTTTTCAAGTAGATAATATCCTACCAGAAATATAAAATAAAATCAAGAAAAAAAGCTTAAGCAACCTTTGCCAAGCTTTTTTCATTAATATTATCACTTATTTGTTTTAAAATTTCTCTATTTCTAATATTTACTACATCATAATCGTTACCTGGATCAACTATAATAGATGAAGCGTTTGCGTTAACCTCATCAGCATCTCTAACCACTGCCATGTAAATAATCTCACACTCATTTTGCATATTAAATCTATTATTCAAATCGGCAATTATTTTGCCACTTGTTAAATCCATCGAAATCATCACATTATATCCAGCCTGCTTTAAAGCATTAACGATTGAATTATACATATTTATAAAATCAAGTAATTTAATATCACTATTTCGGTTTTTCTTTACATAATCATTATCTATAGAATAAATAACTAATTTTGAAAAATTATCACCAAATTTATCAAATAACTTAAGCATCCTTTTAAGCTCAATTGCGCCCATATGTTCATCAGATGCTTTTCCATATATAAATGCCCCAACATTAAAATTTTCACTTTGACACTTAATAGCATTCCTGACAAAAATATCTTCTTCTTTAGAACTATTAACATCTTGGCAGGTAATTACAATCATATCTGCTTTCTGCTTTTTAAATGATTCAATATCTCTAGCATCTAAAACATCTCCATCAGAAATTTTTTGAATTGATAATTTATTATCTTCATCAAAACTATCGTTTCTTTCTTCTTTCATAGCTACTGCAATATCTGCAGACTTACTATCGGCATTTTCCTTTTCTTTAATATCCCTAGGCACATTAACAGTATAAGCCGGATTAAGCATAACACTGCTTTTTTTAACAGAAAGTAAATCTTGATTTTTATTATATGAAGAAGAATACTGATTTTTTGTTAAATAATATTCACTTAAAATACTTTCTAACCCTTTAGCATATTCAGCATTTTTAAGATCAAATTTAGGCCATACAATTGGACTTCCATTTAAAACCCACTTATTATCAATAAATCTAATAAATCTATTTTCTAAGCAAGCCGAATTAAGTGACCCCTCCAAATAATCTAAAGCACAATTATAAACCTTGATTAAAGCATTTATAAAACCGACTTCTCCCTTATTTGGAAAATTAATTATATTAGTCCCTGTAGAAGGTGCAGGAGCTTTAACTAAAATATCTCTACCTTGCATTTTCATAAATTTGCCATGTTTAAGTTGCAATTTTATCCAATCAAGATGTTCAGGAAAAAGAGTATTAATTCTATTAGGTAAAACATCTGTATTTTCTTGATTTTTCATACCATCACCCACGCTCCATATGCTAAATAAATTATACATCTGCTTTACACACAATGTCAATAATTACATAAAAAAATGGTAAAAATAATTACTATTTCTACCATCTTATTTTTTTGGAAATTATGTAAAACAACTTTGTAAAGAAATTAAACACCAAAATCGCAATTAAAAACAATATACTAACAATAATTAACAATTTAGGTGTTAAAATAACTAACGAAAACAATTTTCTCATAAAAGTTATACCAATTAAAAATAAAGTAAGTAAAGTAAAAAATAACACCCCTCTAATTTTATTAAAAGGTACACTTATTCTATAAAGAAGCATAAATCCGGTAAGACCAGTCATAATAACACATAAAGTAGACACTTCATCAAGAGAAAGTTTGACAAAAACTGGAAGAAGCATAATTAATAAGATATTAAAAGTAATAGTTAATGCTGTTGGAAAAGACTTTTTTAAAACATTTACAAGTATCTTACCATTAATTCTCTCATTGTTAGGTTCAAGAGCTAATACAAAAGAAGGTATTCCAATCGTTACTACGCTTGTTAATGTAAGCTGTATTGGAATAAAAGGATAAGGCCTTCCTAAAAACATAAATATTATAGCAAGCATTGTCGCATAAGTAGTTTTGCATAGAAACAAAGTTGAAGATCTTTGAATATTATTAATACTACGTCTGCCTTCAGCAACAACCTTAGGCATTGAAGAAAAATTAGAATCAAGTAAAACTAATTGTGAAACATTTCTCGCAGCATCACTGCCACTATTCATTGCAATACTACAGTCAGCCTCTTTTAAAGCCAAGACATCATTAACTCCATCGCCCGTCATTGCTACTGTATGTCCCTTAGCTTTTAAGGCAAGTATTATCTCTTTTTTTTGATTCGGCTTTACCCTGCCAAAAATATTATAATCATCAACCAAATCAACAATCGATGATTTTGTTTTACTTAAATCAACATATTTAATATTTTCAAGGCCAACCTTTTCAGCAATATAGGCAACTGTTCTAGGATTATCACCAGAAATTAACTTTATATCTACTTTTTCCTCTTTAAAATAATCCAAAATAATTTTAGCATCTTTCCTTATTTTATCGCTAATTACAATCAAAGCCATAGGCTGCAAATTCGTAGGCAACTCCTTATTTAATTTCCTATCACTTTTAGCAAGTAAAACTACCCGATTTTCTATATAATCTTGAAGTTCTTTTATATTATTAGAATTACAAATAACATCAGGAGCCCCTATAACATAACTAACACCTTTAAAAGAAATTCCTGACCACTTATTTTTAGAAGAAAATGGCATAATTTCTAAAACTTCATAATCATTTTTTCGCGAATATTTTTTACTAATAGCCTCCATTGTTTGATTATCATTTTCCATGTGATAACTAATTAATCCTAAAGCATCAGTTATATCACTCATTGCCGTACCATTTAAAGGTATTAGTTTAGAAACTTCCATATTACCTTCAGTAATAGTGCCTGTTTTATCCAAACATAAAGTGTCAACTCTAGCCAAAGTTTCAATACAAAATAATTCCTGAACTAATACTTTATAATCAGCAAGCCTAATAACGCTTATAGCCAAAACTGTACTAGTAAGTAAAACCAACCCTTCTGGAATCATGCCAATCAAAGCAGCAACAGTAGAAACGACAGCATCTGGCAAAACAGATTCTGACATCTGATTTAAAAATAAAAGTATCCCGATTGGAATTATAGCAATAGAAATATATTTAATTATTTTATTAATAAAATTCATAATTTCCGAATTAATTTTTTTAATATATTTTGCTTCCATTGATATTTGTGAAGTATAATTATCATTTCCTACATGAATTGCTTCAGCATAGCATGAACCACTAACAATAAAACTGCCAGAATATAAAGTGTCACTTTTTCGCTTGCTTACTGATTCTTCTTCACCAGTAAGCAATGATTCATTAACCAAAACTTCACCAAACAAAATTCTACTATCTGTTGGTATCTGACTTCCAGCATTCAGCTTTAAAACATCACCCAAAACTATTTCATGCATGTTTATTTGTTTAGTAATTCCACCTCTAACTACCCATGCTTTATTTTCGTTCAATAATGAAAGCTTGTCAATTGTAATTTTACTTCTAATTTCTTGAACAGTACTAATCAAAGTATTACAAATTACCACTCCAAGAAAAAGTAAATTCTTATAAGATCTTACAAAAAATACAGCTAAGGCTAAACCCAAATTTAAAAAATTAAACAAAGTAAAAAAATTGCCAGCAATAATTTGCCAAATAGACTTAGTTTTAACATCTGATCTATAATTAACTAAGCCTTTTTCTTCTAGCCTTAACACCTCTTCTTCTGATAAACCATTTATTTTTTCCATGTTATCACGCCTTTAAATATATTTTATCATAAATATACTAATCTTTAAATAGAAAGGCTTTTATTAATAATAGACAAAATTTTTGCTTTACAATACCTAAAAAATATTATATAATGTAATTACGCAGGTGTAGTACAACGGTTAGTATATGGCCTTGCCAAGGCTAAGATGCCGGTTCGATTCCGGTCACTTGCTCCATT
>CACZQJ010000002.1 GCA_902783265.1 uncultured Erysipelotrichaceae bacterium
ATTTATTCTAAAGATGTTAATTGTTATGGGGAACAATTACTAATTAAATATTTGAAGACCCCACATTTTAATACATATTCTTTGAGTGATTTTTGTATTAATGGTCAAGCATCTAATTGCGGTGTGTGGTCTACGACTACACCTTTAAATGATAATAATTACAATACTATATCTGAAACACAAACTGAAGAGGTTCAGAAAAAAGATGCGTCTTGGATTAAATTTTTAATCATTGGTGTTGCTTTAATTTTAGTAATAGTAGTAGTTATTGTGTTTGTAAAACGAAAAAAGAAAAAAATAAAAAAGTGATAAAAGCTATAATGGTGGGAGCGAAGGTAAATGGAAAAAAAGTATAAAATTAAATTAAAAAAAATAGTAAAAATTATAGCTTTTACCAGCATAATTTTACTTATAAATCTTGTATTTAATGTTAAGGCTATAGCTTATAACATGAATGATATTATAAGCAAAAGAGGTGACAAATGTGCGCAGTATGAGGGCAACTGTGAATTTGGCAATTGCGGTGGAAGGCGCGATGAAACAATAAAAAAAGCCAATGTTACTGATGTGAGTGGCATTTCTGTTGGGGCTGATATTCCGGCCCAGTATTCAAGCTTTGCAATCGGGTCTAATGCAAAAGATGGTGTTTCTAGTAATATTGGTGTTAGTATTCTTGATACAAAACATTTTCATCTTGTGCCACGCTCATCTGGGTTGCGCAATTGCTGGGGTGCTGAAGCAGATTACGTTGGATATGATTATTTACATCTTCCTAGTTATGATGATGCTTTTTCAACAACATTGTCCGAAAACGACAAAGGCTACCTTGGGGTAAAATATACTAATGTTGGGGAATATAATGGGAAAATTATTGATATTAAAGCAGTAGTTACTGCTTTTGAACCTGTTGAAAAAATTAATTATTATCACCCAGGCAGTTGTAACCTTGAACCAGTAATAAGTTTTTACAAAGGTATTACAAATGGTACTGAATTAGGGGTTGTTATATATGGCCTAAAATGGGTAACTATAGAATATCAATTTTATGAACATAATACCACTAATAAAGTTGCTGTAAACGGATACACTACTTTTTGGGATATTGATGCAGAGCAAGGCGCCATCTTTAGTGGTTACGATGGTTTATATGTTAGCAAAGGCAGCATTTCTACGAATTATAGATTGAGGGCTATTGACCTTGGGGGCGGAGTAAAATATATTTTCTATGGCAGCGGGTGTAATACGACATTTGATAGTCCTAATGAAAAGAAAGACGAAGACTTTGCGGTTACTGGAACGTTTTCTGGCGAGAAAGTGTCACTTACCTACGTTGATTATTGGCCGCTACGTGGTTCTACGTATGCCTCAAGCGTCGCGGATTATTTTGGTTTGTCTTCAAAACCTGTTGGAAAATTTCAAAGTTTTGGCGATTATTCTTTGGATGGCGCCTGTGAGAACTGCGAATCAACTCTTTCTAATAGTAAATCTATGGTTGTTCAAGATACAACAAGCTGGGATGCAATACTAGCAAGTAATAGTATTAGTGGTAATAGTTCTAATTGTGGTTTATTGAGAGGTTACTTTTTAAAGGATACTGCAAATCAAATTTATTGTAGAGAAGAATATCATGTTTATTTTCCAAATGAAAGTAATAAAATTATAACGTCTCTTGGCAGATATTTTACTTTGAACGCGGATGAGGATGTTGTTGTTCCGACTTTAGAAACACCTAATTTTAAACCAGTAAAAGTTACTAGGGTAAGAGAGTGCAAAAATAAAGACAATAATGCTTCTAAACTAAATACTTTTAAAAATAGTAATTCAATAAGAAATTCTTGTACAGGAAATGTATATATTACATACAATGCTAAAAATTCTACTGAAGAAGTTTATAATTTGGAAAAATTAAAACTAGTTAGGTATGGAAATGCTGAGAGGTATACAAGTAGTGTGGCAAATGGAATTCTAAGGGAAGAAGTTACTTATAATTATACACTTCCTAGTGATACTTTCAGTTATTTACAAAATGGTACAGGTAGGCCTTATGTGGAAGAACCAAATGCAGAAGATACTAAAAGTACTCAAAATTTAGGCTTTGGCATTTTACCTGTTCCGTTTACTAAATCAGATTCAAGTGATATAACTTTAAAATTCAAATTTGAGCTGCCTAGTAATGATAAATGCGAGAGTTCAAGTACTGATTCTAAAATGTACCAGGTAAATAATAAGGATAACAATGTTTTAAATAGTTGCGTTAATTTACCTATTAGTAATGTATATGCGGGTAGTAGTTTTGAAAAAATAGAAAATAGTGCGTGTGCCAAATTATATGGAACGACATCAGGAGACAAGTTTAATGCTTGTAAAAATGATAGAACAACGAATAAAATGGGTAATTGTTATGATATGACTGATGTTAATGCAACTTCTGATAATTATGTTTGTCATATACCAACAAGCGATGGGCCACCTGGTGATGACCCTGGAAAGTGTGAAACTGATTGTAATGAGAGTAATTTTAGTCAGTGGAATACTGAGTGGAGTGAAAAAGAAGGAAAATGCTGCTGCGGGGGCCGTCTTGACCAGGATACAGGCTTATGCGAGTTATGTACTAAAGAAAATCATGAAGAATTGGGAAAGCCTTGGAATGAAGAAACTGGAAAGTGTGAACCTAGTACTTCATTTGACTTAACCTATAGAGTAATTGGTTTAAGTAATCCTTTTGTTGGTAAGGCTGGAGAAACTAGAAGAACTGGAAATAACTGGTGTTATTATGATAGCGAGAATAAGTATATTTGCAGTGGCGCTAAAGCAGAAAACCAAGTTGTAAATACGGTTATTCCAGATGAAACTGTTTATTCTAATGATCATGTAATGTATAGAGTTATTTTAGATTCTACCGCTATAAACAATATTAGAGAGTATAATAAAAAATATGAATACGATGACTGGAGTGATATGCGCTGCGCTGATGATGGTACTTGTACAAGCGAATTTTTGAACGATAGCGGTTACTTTAAGGGCGCTATTACAGGAAACTGCGCAGAAGTTGTTGCCGGCTCAGATAATTTTTATAAATGTAAGAAAGCTGGTGGTAATTAATGAAAGAGTCATTTTGGGGAATATTTGTAGTATTTATGGGGGTTCTCGGAATAACTTTTATAGTTTTATTTCAAAATTTAACTAATACCGATCAGCATAATTCACAGCTTTTGCAAGAAGTTACTGAAGCGGCAATGTGGGATTCTTTAGACTATGCAGCTTATAGAAAAGATGGTAAAGTTAAAATTGCGAGAGAAAAATTTGTAGAAAATTTTATTAGAAGATATGCACAAAGTGCTAGTAGATCTAGAGAGTATGAAATTACTTTTTACGATATAAACGAGGCACCACCAAAGGTCAGTGTTAGTGTTAGAAGTAGGGTTTTGGGTACTAATAACAATACTCAAGTAACATTTGACCTTCAAAATAGATTGGATGCTATTTTAGAGTCAAAATATTAATAAAAGAGGAAAGAGGAGATAATATGAATAATTTAGTAGAATCAATAAAAAGAGTTTTTCAAAACAAAAATACTGTAACAATTATTGGCGTGATAGTTATCTTGGTTTTACTCTATATTGGTTATAGTACCCAAATCAATAGAGCAGTAAATCCAGTGTCAGTTCCGGTTGCTACGCAAACAATTCAACCTAGAACTGAAATTACCAGTGATATGGTAAAACAGGTGGATATGCCTAATATTTCTGTCGAAGAAAATGTTGTTAGAACAAAGGCAGCGGTAGTAGGAAAATATTCAAATATTAATTCTGTTATTCCAGCTGGAAGTATGTTTTACAAAGAAATGCTTATAACTAAGGATGACCTTCCTGATGCAGCATTTATTAAATTAAAAAGTGGGGAAGTTCCTTATAACTTTAGAGTAAACATGGAAAGTACTTATGGTAATTCTATTTTCCCTGGTAATAAAATTGATATTTACATGAAAGTTGGTAATGGTACTAACGAAAAAATTATGATTGGTAAATTGCTTGAAAATATAGAAGTTTTAGCTTTAAAAGATTCTTCTGGTAAGGCTGTATTTGAAAGTACTAGTGAAAATAGAACGCCTTCAATGATGATATTTGGTTTAAAGCAAGCTTATTATAATTTGCTAAAGAAAGCTTCTTATATGGGATCTTTAGGCGTTGAACTTTATCCAGTACCACAAGGTGGTTCTGTTGATACTACTGATTCTGTAGAAGTTTCTACACAACAATTAGTTGATTATATTAATGCTCATGCTGTTGATATTCCTGTTACGGAAACAGAAACTGAAGTTGTTGATCCACTTGTTCCAACAGTTACTGAAACTGGTGGTACTACTAATAAAGTGACGATAACTTATCCTAGTGGATGCGGCAGCACTTATACGTGTAGTTATGTTCAAAATTCTGGCAAAATGGTTACAGTTACTAAAAGAAGTGTGACAATTAATTATACTGATTTAGGTACTTTAGTAGCAACAGTTACAGAGAAAAATGGTACTGCTCATACTTTAACTACTAGTATTCCTATAGCTAATTCAACTACAGGAACTGGTGAATAATGGATACTAATTTCGATCAAATAGATTTTGGACCGTTAAAGCCATATCTAGATGACGATGATATTACCGATATTTCTTATGATAATGATGGTCAAATTCATTTAAAGACTTTATCTAAAGGAATATTTAGAGTAGATAATCCAGCAATTAATAATGCTTTTATGGAGAAGCTTGCCTTTCAGTGTTCCAATGTTATGGGTAAAACATTTAATATGGCTCATCCATTCTTGGACGCTGAAAGTGCCGAACTTCGTTTGGCTTTTGTTCATGAAACTGTTGCGCGTAATGGCATAGCGTGTGTTGTTCGTAAAACGCCAGCGAAGATTCGTCTTCAGAAAGAAAAAATTCTTGCCGAAAAATATGTTGAATTAGATATACTTGATTTTTTGGAATTATGTGTTGCAGGTCATTGTAATATGATTGTCAGTGGAGAAACTGGTTCTGGTAAAACTGAACTTGTTAAATACTTGGCATCTAAAATTGCTGAAAATGAAAAAGTTATAACTATTGAAGATACATTAGAATTACATTTGGATAGAATATTTCCTCATCGAGATATTGTGTCAATGAAGACTAATACTATAGCTTCATATACGGATATTTTGGAAGCTTGTATGAGACAAAACCCTAAGTGGATACTTCTTTCAGAAGTTCGTAGTGCGGAAGCGGTTCTTGCTGTTCGTAACTCTATTTCTTCTGGACACTATATTTTGTCTACAATACATGCTGATAAGGCTTCTTCTATTCCAAACCGTATGTATAGTTTGCTTGAAACTAATCAAGATATAGAACAGTTCTTGGCTTCTATTAGTAGATATATTCAAATTGGTATTTATGTTCGTGGTTATACTGATAAAGCTACTCATAATTTTAAAAGAGAAATTGCTGAAGTTACGGAATTTTATGTAACTAATGATACGAATAAAGCTATGCACAATATAATTTATCGTAAAGGTGCGGATGGTAAAGTTATAAGAAATAATCCAAGTCCTTATTTGATTGATTATTTAGAAGTTCAAGGGGTATTTTTACCTAAGGAGCTTCAAAATATGGCTGGTGATAAAGAAGATACTACGCAAGAGCCTTTAAGCGAAGATGATATTTTTGATAATCAAACTGTTACTTTTAATAGCAATGGAGTTACAGTGGCTACTAATGATAAGGTTAGTGAGGAAATTAGAAGTGTGCAAAATGAAGAATCTAATGTTGCCCAAGAATCTTTGGTTAAACCGGTTACTGAAAAAGAGGCTTCTGAAGTGATTATGCCTAGTATGGAATCTGCACTTTCGAGTGAAATGGTTACTGATTCACAACCTGTATCTCCTTCATTAGAAGCTGGTCAGACAGTATATAGAGAGCCTGCCATACCAGTAAATGTTACGGCTCCTGTTAATGAATCATTTGTTACGCCTGATGCTTCACAGATTAATAGTGGCCCAGTATATACAGAGCCTGCCACGCCAGTTAATGTTACGGCTCCTGTTAATGAATCATTTGTTACGCCTGATGCTTCACAGGTTAATAGTGACCCAGTATATACAGAGCCTGTCACGCCAGTTAATGCAGTGGTTACTAAAAGTGATGGTATAGAAAAATTATTTGGATAAAGGAGGGGAAATATGACAACTACAATATTTGTTATCGTTTTGGTTATAGCATTATTCCTTGTTTTATATAGGAATAATAGTAATACTAATAAAGTATATAAATTTATCAATACTAAAGTTAATTATGCTTATAATAAACTTGCTCCTTATTCATTTAGAGTTATTAGGGAAAAAGTAAAGGAACTTGGTCAAGAGTACACACCCAGGCAATATGCCATTCAAGTTGCAATATTTTCTGTTAGTGCAGCGGTTATAACTTATTTGTATTTTTATAACATTTTAATTTCAATTATTTATGCTTTTGCTGCAGTAGCAGTAATTCCATATTTAACATATTTACGTTGTAAAAGACTTTACAGTGAATTTATTTTTGAACAAATTCAAGTTTATACAACTAATACAATTATGGAATTTGCGACTACGCAATCTTTTGTTAAAGCTTTAGAAGGTGTGTATGAATCTAACGTTCTTGAAGATCCTGTTAAATCTGATGTTAAACTTATGATTGATATGGCTTATGAAAATGGTACTATTGATCAATCACTTGATTTTATGAATGCTAAATATGATTTCCATATTGTTAGGAATATGCATCAGTTATTTTTACAAATAACTAATGAGGGTTCTAGGGATGCTGGTGAATCACTCGAAAACATGAGTCAAGATATTGATATGCTTGTTGAAAGTGTTTACCGTGATAGAATTGATAGAGCGGCTTTCCATAAAAAGTTTTTACAATTTGGTATTATTCTTTACTTAATGGTTATGCTTGTTCAGTTTATGTTAGGTATTGAAACTTATAATGAGATGCTTAATAACTGGTGGGTACAATTATTACTTCATGGAATAATAATGCTTAATACGTATTTCATTTTGTCTGGTGAAAAATATTATAATGAAGATGTGGGGGCGGAATAATGGATGCAATATTTAATAATGGTGGCATGTTATTTATATTTATTGGTATAATTTTGATATTTATACTTGAATATAATAATCATTTTAGTTCCCGTAAATTTATTAGTGACAATTCAGTTTATTTTAATGGTTTGATGGAAGAAGATTATAAGTTTTTACTAAGTGTAAGATATGGTAAGGAAGTAGATGTTGAAGTACTATTTAATCAGCGTATTAGAAATGCACTTGTTATAATTGTGCTTATGTTCTTTATATTTTTAAATAAAATGTCTTTTGCTTATGTAATACTTTCTATATTGTTGGGCTTTGGAATGTTTAAACTTCCTTATATAAAGCTTAAAAATTATTATAAAGCTAATTTACATAAAATTAACTTAATGCTTCCATACTATTTAAAGGGACTTGAAATTTTGATTCAACATTATACGGTCCCAGTTGCTTTAGCAAAAAGCATTGATACTGCGCCAGAAATATTTAAACCTGGACTTGAAAGACTTGTTTCAAAAATAGATGCGGGTGATTCTTCTGTTCAGCCTTATATGGATTTTTCTGCGGAATATCCAGTTAGGGATTCAATGAGGATGATGAGGCTTTTATATCGTTTAGGTCTAGGTAGTCAAGAAAATAAACAAGAACAATTAATGATGTTTTCAAGAACAATATCAAGTCTTCAAAATAAAGCTCGTGAGCAAAAATATAAAGAACGACTTGACAAAATGGAAAACAAAACAATGTTTATGTTGTTTGGTACCGGTGGAGGTATTTTAGGATTTTTGTTACTAGCTATGATGATGATGATGAATTATTAAGTGTAAAGTTTTGAAAAGTGTGTTTACTTTTTATGATTATATGTTATAATTAAAAGGAAGGTAGGTGATATTGAATGAAAGAAGCAGCTGGTGAAGCTAACTTAACTGTAGTAGCTATTATTTTGATTGGAGTTGTTGTTGCTGTTGTAACACCACTTGTAAATAGTTTAATGAAAACAGCAGCAGGACGTGCTTGCTGTACTGACGGCGGAGGTGTTGTTCAAGGAACAAACTGTTCTGGTGGGCAATACGATGGTCAATCTGTTAGAACTATTAAATGTGAAGATTAATGTTTTGCTTGCTAATAAAAGCAAGCTTTTCCTTTAAAAGGGGTGATTATGTTTGAGAGAAAGTATAGGAAGTACATTTTTGTATAGTATGGTATTTTTATTTATAGCAATTGTATTGTTACTTTTAACGGCTACAATTAGTTATTATAAGGGATTTAAAGTTAATTCTAGAATATTACTTTCTATCAATAAATATGCGGGGTATAATGGTTTATCTAAAAAAGAAATAGAGGATTATTTATCTAGTATTGGATATACTGTAAGTCCTAGTGGCCAAGAAGAATGCGGAGAACGTAAAGGTTTGAAACCAATAAAAGCTATTAATGCTAGTGGTAGTGATACTAATTATTTATATTGTGTTTACTACCATGAAAATGATGTTTCTAAGGTTAATAAAGATAAAGGGGAAAACTATTATAGTTATAGCGTTGTAAGTTATATTTATGTTGATTTACCTATAGTTGGTAAATTTAAAGTTCCTGTTTATACTAAAGGCGAGAGAATGTACAACTTTAATGATGGACAGAGGCAAAAGGGGGTTACTGAAGCATGAAAGAAGCAATTGCTAATGCGGGGGTATTTAATTTAATAATTATCTTTGTTTTTATTCTTTTAGCTTTTTTCATAGGTTCTTTAAGTTATTCAAAAGCCTTTAAGGTTAAGAATAAAATTATCGATGAAATTGAAAAAGAAGAAGGTTATAATGATAATACAGTTCTTGAAATTGATTCTTGGCTTAAGGAAATAGGATATAGAGTAGATCCTCGTGACGGGTCATTTAATTGTCCGGCGGTTGATAAAGACAATGGTATATTAATGGAAGATAATAGTAGTAAGTACCAATACTGTGTTTATAAATTTGATACTTGTAAGGGCCATGATAATAAGGCTATTTGTGGGACTTATTATAGAGTTATAGCTTATATGTATTTTGATGTTCCAATAGTTGGTGATTTAATTAAAATCCCAGTTAATGGTGAAACTAAAACTTTTACGGTTTTGAAAAGTTAGGAGGAAACATAAGTGAACGTAATTATTACAAATAAATATCGTGATGCGCTTGCTGATTTAGATGTTGAGGTTATAAAAAAACTAGAGGGCGAGTTTACGGTTAATGAAATTATTGAAACTTTTAAGAATTTTTTCTTTCAAAAAATGATTTTAGATATTACAGCTTTGAAAGATTATCAAGATATTAAAACTTTGCAGCAGTTATCATTGTCTCTTGATACTGATAAATTAATTTTGCTTTTAGATGGTTCACCTGAAACTTCTAATCCAGAGTATTTATCTGATTTAATATCAATGCATATTTATAATTTTACAATGAATGTTGAGGGCGTTAAGTGGCTTTATGAGCACCCAAATAGTTATAGGGATGTGGCTCAATATCATCAGTTAGATACTGTTCATGGTACTTTGGCTTCTGAACCTACTATTACTGATGATAATTCTCAAACTACTTTAAAGAAAGCTACAGTAATTTGTTTTAAGGATGTTACTGAAGGAGCTGGGGCAACAACTTTAATTTATGCGGCTAAAAAGCAACTTGAAAAAAATTATAAGGTTGTAGGTATTGAGGTAGATAAGCATGATTTTATGTATTTTGATGATTCTAAATTAGTAAGTACTACTACGGCAGAACTTGGAAATACAATATCTAAATATAGTAATATGGATGTTATATTGATTGATGCAAATGCTAGCACATCAGCGCCAAGTCTTGCAACTGATTGTTTTTACTTAATTGAGCCATCAAAAATAAAATTAAATAAGCTTCTTGCAAAAGATCCTAGGGCTTTAGTAAATGTTCAAAATAAAAAGGTAGTTTTAAACAAATGTATGCTTACTAGTCAAGATGTTTCTGATTTTGAATATGAAACTAAGTTGCGTATATTTGCTAAAATCCCACCTTTAAATGATCAAAGCTCTGATAACAAGGCTTTAAATGAATTTTTAAGTAAATTAGGTTTTTATAAACAAACTGCTGATGGCAGTAGTAAAAAGGGAATAACGGGACTATTTAAATAGTCTTTTTCTTCCTGTAAAGTTATTTTGACAGGTATTGACATTTAATTAAAATGACGGTATATTGTATATATAAAGAGGAGGAAAAATTATGAATTTAGTAAATGTTTTAAATTATTGTGGTAACATTATTAATGCTGGAGGAGGAACAGAAGCAGGTATACCTTCTGCTATTGGAAACATTGTTCATTTAGGATTTATAATTATTCAAGTTGTTGTTCCAATTTTACTTATTGTTTGGGGAATGCTTGATTTTGCTAAAGGTGTAATGGCTTCAGATGAAGATAAGATTAAAGCAGGTCAAAAGAAATTTATTCAAAGACTTATAGCAGCTGTAATTTGTTTCTTAGTTGTAACAATCGTTCAACTTGTTATCAATGTTGTTGGTAGCGTTACTTCTGACAATAATACAGGAAGTGCTTGGAATTGTGCTAAATGTTTAATTAACGGTAAAGAAGCTGATTGTTAAAGTGGGTGACTATTATGAATTTATTTAATTTATTAACTGAGTCTACATTATGTGACGGTGTATTAGTGCCTAATGAATTATTTAATTTAGTTGCTACTATTATTAAAGTTATAAAAATAGCTGTTCCAATATTATTAATTATAATGGGAATGCTTGATTTTGCTAAGTCAGTTATAGCTAAAAATGAAGATGATGTTAAGAAATATAGAAAATCATTTATTTCTAGAGTCATTTCAGCTGTAGTTGTATTTGTAATAGTATTTGTTGTACAACTTGCTGTTAATTTAGTTGCTAGTGTTGAAGATACTACTAATGAGAATGGCCAAACAGTTAGTGATATTTGGAGCTGCAGCAAGAAGTTTATTAATGGTGTAAATAATTAATAAATATAAAAGACAATGTTGTTTATTGTCTTTTTTTTTGTTATAATGTAAATAGTAGAATTCTATTTAAAGGAGCAAAATATTATGAAAAAGAAATATTTGTTATTTATTTTGTGCTTATTAATGTTTTTTTGTGTGAATATAGATGGAGTTAAAGCGGCTACTAAAGAGTGTAATTATAAAGGAAATATTAAACGCGAATCTACAGAGAAAAACGGTTCAAAGAAAACCAATGATTCTATAATAACAGCAGCTGTTTATATAAGATATAGTTGTACTTCTGATAGTTGTGGTGAAACAACATATAAATTTTATGTTCATGAAAATGAAAGTGTAAATTCTGAAGAATTTGTAGAAAAGACTTTTAGAAATTGGCAAGATATTTATAGAGGGAAAAAATTAGTTAATGGTGAAATTAATTGCCCTACCAGTATATATATTGAACCACACTGGGCGTCTGCCACAGGATATTGGTATAGTTTTTCTTATGACGGAGGCAGTAATTTTGAACAGCTTAAGCTTCAAGATTATACTGGTGATGAGGCTGCAAAAAATGACGCTGTTACTGGCGTAAAATCGAATAAGGATTCATCGACTACTTATGAGGATGATGATGAAATTTATGATAATGCAGTAGATGCTATTACTAAATGGGGGACTGAAGAAAAAACTTCTAAATATGAGGAAGTTGATCCTACTGATGCATGCAACATTATAAATTCGGACATTAAAGATTTGATAAATCAAATTTTTACTATTATAAGCGTAGTTGGAATTATTGCAGTTGTTGGCTTAACTATTTTTAATCTTGTTGGAGTTATAGCTGGCAGCGAGGATGATGGATTACCTAAGTTTTTTAAAAAATTAAAGGTAAGAATAATATGCCTTGTTATTTTATTACTATTACCTACGCTAGTTTCATTTATTGTTCAGGTAGTAAATGGTGCAGGCAATTTATGGGGAGTTAAGTCTGATAATCCTGTGTGCAATATAAATGCTTCATTTAGCAACGAAGTACAAGAATAAAATTTTTAACTTATATGAAGGAGGTTAAAGGTTTATGACGTGGTATTTTAATTTATTTAGGACATTTTTTACCTTTTTGGACCGTATAGTTTATCAACTTATTTCTTGGGGATATGAGTTGCTTCTTTATTTGGCAAATTTAGATTTATTTGGAATGTCTAGAGTCGCTGAAGAAGGGGCAGCAGTTAGTCCAATAGTTACCTTTTCAAGCAGAATATATGCATTTTTGGGTATATTTATGCTGTTTAGATTGGCTTTTTCTATTTTACAATATATTATGGACCCTGATTCTTTCTCGGATAAGACTAAAGGATTTGGGAAACTTGTTAGAAATGTGTTGATATCATTAATTTTAGTTGTGGCAACTCCTTTTATATTTAGTTTCGCACTAAATGTTCAAACAAGGGTATTAGATAGTAATATAATTGGCAATCTTGTTTTAGGCACTAATAATTCTGAAAACGCCAATAGTACAAATGCTGAATTATCTGAAGATATGAAATTTTTAGTTTATAGTACATTTATGCCTGTAAATACCAAGGTAATGTCTGAATGTGTAGATACACCTATTTTAGGAACTAAAGCAATGGCTAGTAATGATAAATGTTTACAAAATGTGGCAAATAAGTTAAATGATAAGAATATTGCAATAGATGACTTTTTCGGCGTTACTGGTGACAGAAATTTCAATAGTTTTGGAGATGCTGTTCTTGTTACTGTCGACGGTGAATATTTATTTGATTATATGCCATTAATTACGACTGCTGTCGGCGGATTAATTGCGGTTTTTATGATAGGCTTTTGTATAGATATTGCAGTTAGAGTAGTAAAACTTGCATTTTTAGAAATGATTGCCCCTGTACCAATTATTTCTTATATGGACCCTAGGCAAGCTGGGAAAGATGGCATGCTTAGTAGATGGGCTAAAGAATGTTTAAATACATATTTATCATTATTTATTAGACTTGCAATTATTTATTTTGTATTTTATGTTGTAGATTTAATTTCTGGTGCACTTTTATCTGGTGACAATGCTGTATATTTAAACGGTGACATTCCAAATAGATTAATGTCTAGCTTAGTAGTTGTCATGGTAATAATTGGTTTACTTACTTTTGCTAAGCAAGTTCCTAAATTGTTGGAAAGCGTATTTGGAATAAAAGATTCTGGTAGTCTTACTTTTAATCCGTTAAAAAATGATGCTTTTGGTAGAGCTTTGGGGGTTGCAGGTGGTGCAATATTTGGTGGAGTTACTACTGGTATAGCTGCAGGAGTAACCGCAGCAAGCTTTAATAAACCGGTTTTTGGCTCTGCTCTTGGCGGTGTGGCTTCAGGAATTGCTAGAGGAGGTTTTGGAGGTTTGACTAACAGTAAAGACCCATTAAAAGCTGCAAAATTATCGGCTGGAAGGACTATGAGAAATATGGAAGTTAGACAGCAAACTGGAGGATTTTTTGGCGCCCCAGGTAGGCTAGCTGATAGGGCTAGGTATGCTTTTGGAGGACCTACTGAATATGAATCTTTAGAAAGAAATGCTAAAAAGCATGATGCTATTAAAGGACACGTTGATAAGATTAAGGATATAGCTAAAACAGCTTTGGCTAAAAAAGATAAAAATTGGCAGACTATTCAAAGCAAAAAGGAAGCAGCTAGAATAAGAAGAGATGAATTGTTGAAATCTGTGTTTGATTCTAGAACTAAGCTGACATCTGATTTTGAAAATGAAAGGGCTGCAATTGAAAATAGTAAACATTTTACTGATGAGCAGAGGACTAAAGCAATTACGGATCTTCAGAATGAATATGATCAGCAGATGAGTAGATTAAGCGATAATCAAATTTATAGTGAATATAATACTGCAATGGGCGCTCTTACGGATGAGGAAAATGCGGCAATTGCTAACTATATCAATAGTAGCAATGACCTAGAAATAGAGCTTGAGAGAAAAGCTATGAAGGCAGATGTTAAAGATATTTATCCGGGAGACCCTAATTATAAATTTGATGTTGATAAAGCCGACTGGGAAGCACTTGAAGCAGCAGGAAAAGCTTCAAAAAATCAAGCAATTAAAATTAGAAGTGATGAAAAATATAATAATGCTAAAGATCGTGACACTATGATTAAAGATACTTCTAGACAGGCACACTTTAAACATTAAATATTTATAAAATAGAAAGGGGAATAATTTATGAATTATTTGATACCAGCGAACTCGAAAAGGTCAATGCTTATATTAGGCCTTTTCACACCGTTTGATTTAATATTATTTGGTTCTGGGCTTGCTATTACAATCTTACTTTTATTAATAGTGCAGCCAAATAATTTATTAAAAGCTATAATCGATTTACTACCAGGAGTTACAACTGGATTTTTGGTAATTCCAATTCCCAATTATCACAATGTTAGGGTATTTATAATGGAAGTTTATCGTTTTTATACATCTAGAGAAAAATTTATTTGGAAGGGATGGTGTGTTAAAGATGAGTTCGGAGAGAAGTAAATATACAAATGATTTTGTTCCTATTAAGTCAATAACCAATGGTGTTATTATGCTTGATAATGATGAAAAGGTTACAGGTGTAAAAATATTCCCTAGAAATATTTTTATTTCCGATATCGAAACTCAAAATTTAATAATTAGTAATTTAAGAAACGTTTATAATCTTATAGACTATGAATTTTGGATTATTGTAGCTGATAGACCTGTTGATATTACAGCATATTTATCTAGATTACAGCTTTTATATAATTCACAGACTAATCCAGTTAAGCGAAAATTAATACTTGATGATATAAACAAGGCTAATATGTTTACAAACAATAATGTTGTTGATACTGAGTTTTATTTGCTATTTAAGGAAAGAGATTTTGATAAAATTCAGAAAAAAATCAGAAATTTGGTTCAAGCTTTTGCCAATGCAGGGCTTAATGCAACGCAAACATCTAATGATGATTTGAGGGTGGTTTTAGATAATTTCTTAAATGGTGGACAAACTGATACTTTTAGGACGGTGATGAGTTAATGGATATTAAGACACAAATTGCCCCTAAGGGGTTAGAATTTAAACCTAGTGAAATTATTGTTAGCGATAAGTATTCTACTATTTTAACTTGTATATCATATCCTAAAGCGATTTATCCTGGATTTTTGGCTGATTTAACAAGTATGCCTGGAGTCAAATTAGCACTTAAACATATACCTTTACCATTTAGTGTAATTTCTAAAATGATTAATAAAGAGGTTGCTGAATTAAAAGTAAGATATCAAGAAGAACGTGATGTTACTATTCAAGAAAGAATAAGGCAGGATTATGAGTCTTTGGAATCTTTTGTTCAGCAGCTTGCTTCAAGTCAAGCTAAAATTTATGATTTTCAAATGCATTTGATGATTACTGCTGATTCTGAGGATGAGCTTACTGCAAAAAAAATGCAATTAAAAAGTTATTTAGAAGCAATGGATATTAGGGCTCTTCCTTTAAGATTTGAGCAGGAGCAAGTATTAAAATCTATACTTCCAATTTTTCCTAAACAAGAAATTGAAGATAGAATAGGAACTCCTATTCCAGCTCCGACGTTAGCAGCTATGTATCCTTATGTTTTTGATAGTATTAAGGATCCTGGACTTTCTACTTTACTTGGTGTTGATTTCTCCGGAGGAGTAATTTTATTTAATCAATTTTTATATCAGGTTCAAAAAGAAAATAATCGTAATAATGCTAATATGATTATACTTGGTACGTCTGGTAGTGGTAAATCTACAGCTGCTAAATTATTGATCAGATCTCATATTAGGAATGATTATAAAATTGTTATAATCGACCCAGAAGGTGAATTTGAAGAAATGACTAGGCTTTATGGTGGAGATTTTATTGACCTTGGAAAAGGTGGAGACTATGGCATGGTAAATCCACTTGAGGTTATAATGGACGCTGACGAGGATGAAATAAAACAAGGTATGGGATATGCTGTTCTTACAAGGTCATTACAAACTGTAAAAGCATTTATGAAGTATTATGATCCTTCTATAAAGGAAGATGTTCTTAATATATTTAGTGAAGTTGTACAAGAAACATATAAGAGGTTTAATATAGATTTTAATACTGATTTTACTAATTTTACTTCTGCTGATTATCCTACTTTTAGAGATGTTTATGCAACTGTAAGAGGTAAAATAACAGCTATGCCTGAACAAAATAGAGAAAGAGATATATTAGAAAGTTTGGAGTTAAAGTTAAGACCACTTATTAATGAGCTTAGATTTTATTTTGATGGTAAAACTACGATTTCTCCTAAGAGCAATTTTATAGTTTTTAATATCAGGGAACTTATGAATGCGGATACTAATATTAGAAATGCTTTGTTCTTTAATGTTTTAAAATATGCTTGGAGTTTAACACTTGATACTAGTATAAATACAATATTAACTGTTGATGAGGCTCATGTACTTCTTTCTGGAAATAATACTTTGGGTGCTGAATTCTTAGCCCAAGTTCAACGAAGGGCTCGTAAATATAATACTGGTACAATTATAAGTACTCAGCAACCAACAGACTTTAGTGATCCATCTGTTATTACACAAGGAAAGGCTATATTTGATAATGCTTCTTATTATTTAGTCATGGGACTTCGTAAGCAGGCTGTTGAAGATTTATCTAAGTTAATTGATTTAAACGATAATGAAAAAGAAAGCATAAAAGGCTATAATCAAGGCGAGGCGTTATTTGTTTGTGGCAGTAAGAGAATGCGAATTAACATTGTTGTTACTGAGCAAGAGCTAGATTCATTTGGCTCTGGTGGAGGACTTTAATTTAAAATAGTTGTATGGAGGTGATTTAGATGTTTAAGGCTGGAATTGGAAATTTAGTGCGCGGTTTATTTTCTTTTGGTAATAGTGAAAGTAAAAATGCTAAAACTGTCAAAATTACAGTCTTAGGCGGAATCGCCTCTTTTTTCATTGTTTTAGTTATTATAATTGGAGCTGTTTCTTATTTACTTGGTAATGTTCAAAAAAATGTTGAAAGAGTTGATAACCTTTTAAAAGGTGGGTGCATTCTTTGTACTAACGAAGAACTTGCCCAGATGAAAGAGGATCAGTTTAAAACTAAACTTAATATTATTGGCGATGTTTTTGGCGCACATGTCGATAAAGTTGTTTTAGCGTCAACTGTATTATTTCAAGGAGATTATTACGAAGTATTAGATGCTGAATATGATAAAGATTTTGATGAAAAGAGTTTTACTGAAAAAGTAAGAAATTTTTTGGGAGTACTTAGTGTAACAGGTAGTACTTCATATGATGGTATTACTCAAAGTGAAATTGACATGTTAGATTCTGCACTTATAATAATGTTTAATTCTAATGTCAATGATAAATATGATGAAGAAAGTTATAAAAATGCATTAATAAATTCTGGATTTGGCCTTAAAAGTAGAGTTGCTAAAGACGAAGAGTTAGAAGGTGTTTCATTTTTAGAATGGTTAGCGAGTAAAAGTGAATATGTAGCTTCTTCTATTGGGGATGCCGCGATTTGTGTAACTAAATCATCTTGGGAAAAAACTGTCGGTGTTTTTCACTCTTTGCCACTTATAAATAGTTTTAGTAATCAAGGAAATCTTGTGGATGCATATAATCGCTTTACTTCTACTGCTAATATATGTAAACATGGTTTTATTGGTGGAACTTTTGATGATGTTAGACAAATGGAAGAAGAGTTAGATAAGATGTCAGAGGGATCTGAAAAAAGTGCTCAAGAAAGTAAAATCCTTGGTAAGAAAAAAGAAATTGCTGATAATATTATAGAATTTGCTGAATTTTATAAATTTTTATTTCCTGAAGAGGAAGATACATGTACATATGCTAGTTCAGCAGGAACTGGTGATATGACAAATTGGCGACAGACGGACGAAAGATGGGGAAGTATACCATTAGGTACTGGTGGTTTATCTGTGGCTCAAGCTGGCTGCACCTCAACCTCAATGGCTTATTTAATTGCAAAATCCGGAACGAAGCTTACAGTTCCTAGTATAGATCCTGGTGTGTTTGTTAAAAATGCTAGTTATATTAGTAGTAATCTTTACTGGGATAGTTGGACTGGAATAGCCCCAAATTTTACTACTATTAGTAGGGAAAACTCTGTTAGTATGAGTAATGCAGTTTCTGTATTGAGCAATGAGCTTAACAGACCTTGTGGCAATAATAATCAAAGATTTATTATACTTTATTTATCTTTAGGGCATTGGGTAGCTGTTGATCATATTGAAAATAATACAGTGTATGTTATGGATCCGTCATATTCAGAAAGTGGTCTTGCAAGGTTAGAGGATACTAAGAAGGGACATTCACTTTCTAGTTATAATTCTTTTTGTGCAACTGATGTAACTTTTGGTTCTACAGGAAGTTCATCATCAACTGGCACCTCTAATCTGGATTATAATAGTGTTGAATATGAAAAAAGAATATTAAATTTATCTAAATATCATCAATGTGGTACAAATAGTATAATTAAGGATTTAACTAAGAATGGTATTAATATGTGTAATACTGGATGTGGCACGGCTTCTTTGATGGCAGCATATTATATGTTTACTGGTGAAGATTTTGATACTGAAAAATTCTTTAATGATGCTATTGAGCAAGGCTATTTATCTAAATCAAGTGGAAATAATGCGTGGTATTTTCAATCTCCAGAAAGGGCTCCTTTATTTAAAGCTAACTGGGGATTATCTGGACAAGCGATTCCAAGGGGTTCTAATGCGAGTGAAACTATGGATAATATTATATCTAGTTTAAAAGAAGGGAAAAAAGTATTATTCCATATAAGAGCTAATAATGGCATGTATTACTCTTTAAGTGTTGGGCATTATATTCTTTTGGATCATTATGATGAAAAAACTAATCAAATATATGTTTTTGACCCTTATCCTGATAATAATCCGGAAAGGGAAGGGTATAAAACTTCACAATGGCTTGTTACAAATTTAATACCATATATTTCTAGTAATGCTGGAACTGGGATGAGTGCAATCAGTAGTGATAGAGTTAATGGAAGTAACGTATGTTATAGGCCTAGCGGAAGTATGGAAGATTTAACAGATATGTTAGGAAGACTTGAAGGTATGCTTGGCGAGACTTGTACTGTTAGAGGTCAGCCAGGATATGTAGCTAGGAAAATATATGCAGATTTAGCTGATGTTGGAAATTCCACGGCTTATGGAATAACTCAAAAATATGGGGTATATATGGCTGATGAGATAGGTTATACTACTTTTAATTCGGATATGTCTAATGGATGTGTTGAACAGTCTTATATTAAAGAAATGGCTATTAAGTACATGGAAACAAGAGTTGAAGATATGAGGCAATATTTTGAGGAGGTTTCTGGAGGTAAAAAACTAGAGGAATATCAATATCATGCACTTGCTTTAATAAACCATCACTGGCCAGTTGGCTCATATCATTTAATGGATGAACTTGCCGAGCTTGATGATGTTAGAAGTTATGAAGGTTATAGGCTATTCTTAAAATATAATGGCCTTGAAGGAATTTTTGGTGGTATTATTAGACGTGAAGTTGAATTTCATTTATTCTATAATGGAAATTATAACGCGGAAAGAGATTTTAGTCATTATAATGATCCTGATACATCTTATTACTGGTCTAGAGAATACTATAATGAACGTGTAAAATTATATAAAAGTGAATAAAAAATAAAGGTGAATTAATTCACCTTTATTTTATATATTTTATTTTTAAGTTATTTTGGGATAATATTTTTTGAATTTCATCATTAAA
>CACZQJ010000003.1 GCA_902783265.1 uncultured Erysipelotrichaceae bacterium
AAAAAAACGCTATTATAGCGTTTTTTTAATTTTGATATTTTTCTAAATACTGCTCGTATGTCATTTGTTTATCGACTATCGTGCCGTCATCTTTTATGAGAATAATTCTATTTGCAAGAGTATTTATAAGCTCAGTATCAAAACTAGAAAAAATGATAGGCCCGTTAAATTTTTTTAAACCATTATTTAATGCGGTTATTGATTCTATATCTAAATGATTTGTTGGTTCATCAAGAAGTAGAACATTTCCTTTATTTAACATCATTTTTGAAAACATGCATCTAACTTTTTCTCCTCCAGATAATACTGATACAGACTTTAATGTTTCATCACCTGAAAATAACATTCTACCTAAAAACCCTCTTATAAAAGCATCGTCTTGATCTTCTGAATATTTTCTTAACCAGTCTATTAGATTTTCATTTCCTTTAAAATATTTATCGTGATTTTTTGGGAAGTATGATATTTTGACTGTTGTTCCTATTTTTAATTCTCCGCTATCTGGCGTTATTTCGCCTGCTATTAGTTTTAAAAGTGTTGTTTTTGCTATTTCATTTTCACCAATTAATGCTATTTTGTCTTCTGAATTTATGTGTAATCTTATGTTTTTTAAAATAGTTTTATTATTTGATATAGTGGTTATTCCGTTTAGTGATATAACTTGTTTCCCTAATCTAGTATCTGTTTCAAAATTTATATATGGGTACTTTCTGGATGATGGTTTTAGTTCATCTATGGTAATCTTTTCTAATAGTTTTTTTCTAGATGTTGCTTGTTTTGATTTTGAGGCGTTTGCAGAAAATCTAGCAATAAAGGATTCCAATTCTTTTATTTTTTCTTCTTTTTTCTTATTAGAATCTTTTAATTGTTTTAACATTAGTTCATTAGATTGATACCAAAAATCATAATTGCCAATGCATAGTTTTATTCTTTCTCTATCGATGTCGACCATATATGTACATACTTTGTTTAAAAAATGTCTATCGTGTGATACTAAGATAATTGTGCCTTTAAAGTCTATTAAGAATTCTTCCAACCATGTTTTGCTCTTGATATCTAATCCGTTTGTTGGTTCATCTAATAAAAGAATATCTGGTTTGCCGAATAATGCTTGAGCAAGTAATACTTTTACTTTATCTTTGTCTTTTAAATTTTTCATTAAATTAGTGTGCATTTCGTTATCTATACCTAATCCTGATAGCAAAATTGCGGCTTCACTTTCGGCTTCCCAACCATTTAAGGCTGCAAATTCATCTTCAAGCTTGGCTACTTTTATTCCATCTTCGTTGGTAAAATCTTCTTTCATATAGATTTTTTCTTTTTCTTTCATAATTCCATATAATTTTTCATTTCCTTGAATTACTGTGTCAATTAAATTGAAATCATCATATAAATTATGATTTTGTTTTAAGTATGATATTCTTTCACTTTTATCTTTAATTATTTCTCCTGTTGAAGAGTCTATTTCTCCAGTTAATATCTTTAGAAAAGTAGATTTACCTGCTCCATTAGCGCCTATTACTCCATAGCAGTTGTTTTCCTTAAATTCTAGATTTACATCTTCAAACAGTGTTCTTTTTCCATATCTTAGGCTTAAATTTTTAACTTGTAGCATATTAATCACCTGCTCAATTATATCAAAATTGTTTTATAAAGTAAAATAAAAGCTGACGCTTCTATTTTTTTATTAATTTTTTTTGTTTGTCTTGTGCTAATGCGGCTTGTTTTCTTTTTTTGTTGAATATGGTTTCGTTAATTTCAGTTGTTACTATCGGATTAGCTTTGGATATTAATTCAAATGTTGGGTTTGCATTTTCCCCGCATAATAATTCTTTTAATGAAATTTCATTAATTATTAATTCGGCTTTTCGAGCATTTAATTCTTGACTTAACTGTTTGCAAAAATCTTTGTTGCCTTCGTTTAAGAATAGTATTAAATTATTATTTTCAAAAGTATCTGTCAAAGCTTCTTTTATATAGATATCTCCTGTTTCTAGGTCGGCACTTGGAAAGGCCTCTAAAACTTCAGCAAAAAGGTATGTTTTTCCTTGAATTTCCATAAATTCAAGGAATTTGCCGGTTAGTATTTTATCGCTTGTTCCAAATTTTTCAAAGCTACCTGTTGGGTTTGCTGTTTCTTCTTTTCCAAATTTAATTTCTATCATGTATTTTCCTCTATTTCTTTTACTTAATCTCTTCTAGCTTAACGCTTACTAGTTTACTAACGCCTGATTCTTGCATAGTAATTCCGTATAATAAATCTGCATATTCCATTGTTCTTTTCTTATGTGTTATTATTATGAACTGCGATTTTGTTTTTAACTTTTGTAAATATTTTCCGAATGTATCAACGTTTGCATCGTCTAAAGCGGCTTCAACTTCGTCTAAAACGCAGAATGGTGAAGGTTTTGCTTTAATGATTGCGAATAACAAACTTATGGCGGTTAGTGTTTTTTCTCCTCCTGATAGTAAGCTAATGCTGTTTAATTTTTTGCCTGGTGGGCTTGCTACTATTTCAATACCGGTTTCTAAAATGTTGTTGGGTTCTGTTAGTTTTAGTTCTGCTTTTCCGCCTTTAAACATTTCTTTAAATGTTTCTTTAAAGTGTTCGTTAATTTGATTAAAGCTTTCTGAAAATTCTTTTATCATTACTTTATCCATTTCACTTATTATTTCAAGCAATGTGTTTTCGGCATTATTTAGATCGTTTATTTGTTTTGTTAAAAATTCATATCTTTCGCTTACATTTTTATATTCTTCTGGGGCCGCCAAATTAACGATTCCTATTTCTTTTAATGCTTTTTTTAATCTGTTTACTTCGGTTTTTGCTTTATTGTAGTCAATTTCTAATTTATAATTTTCTTTTGCTTTATCATAGGTCATTGAATAGTTTTCTGTTAACGTATTTAGAAGACTGTCTAATTTTACATCTAGTCTATTTAATGAAATTTCTAGTGTTTTCATTTCTTCTGTTTTACTATTATAGTTACTATTTTCTTTTTTTAATGAAAGTTCATATTCTTCCAACGATTCATTTAAACTTTCTTTTTCTTTAATTAAGTTATTTAGATTCTTTATTGCTTCTTCTTTTATTTTTACAGAATCATAATATTTGATAATTATTTCTTCTTCTTCTTTTGATAGTGTTCCATTTAACAGATTTTCAGTTCCTTTTATATCAAGATTTATTTTTTCTTTTTCTTTTGTTTTGCCGTCTATTTGTCTTTGCTTGCTTTCTATTTCATCCTTTTTTAAAAGCTTTTCTTTATCTAATAAATATATTTTGTCTTCTTTACTTTTAAGATTGTAGTCAATTTCGTTTATAATGTTTTCATATTCTGATGTGTCTTTTAATAATTTGTCTTTTATCTTTATACTATTTTCAAGCTCATATTTATCAGAAATTATGTTTCGGGTTTTAACTTGTTTACCACCAGTCATTGAGCCGCCTACATGGATTATCTCTCCATCTAAGGTAACTATTTTATATTTGTTATTTATTTTTTTACTTATGGTAGTGGCATTATCTAGATTATCGGTAACTATAATATTTCCTAGTTGGTTTAGAATGATGTTTTTATATATGTTTTCGTATTTTACTAGGTTTGATGCAATATCGATAAATCCGTTTAAATTTTTTAAAATGCTTAAGGTACTTTCATCTACAAATTTTGGCTTTATAACGCTTAGTGGGAAAAAAGTGGCTCTTCCTATATTTTTTAAATAATTTATGGCTGCTTTGGCTGAATTTTCATCATCAACGATTATGTTATTTACCATGTAACCTAACGATGTTGTTATGGCTAATGAATATTCTTCGTCTGTTTCAATCAAATTTCCTAGAGCGTTATGTATGCCAGTTAATTTAGGATTACTTAGAACACTTTTGACTGGCAGTGGAAGTGCCCCTCCATTTTCAATATTTTCTTTTAAAGTATCAATTTTAATATTAATACTATGTGTTTTTCTTAAAGTTTCGGTTAATTTGCTTTGTACTCTTTCTTTTTCTTTTTTTGTTTTTTCTATTTCACTAGCTTGGGCGTTTTTTTTGTTTTCTATTTCTTCTAATTCTTTTTCTAAATATACTATTTCATTATTTAAACTATTTATTTCGTTTGATAAATTTAACTGTTTTTCTTTTAGGCTTAAAATGTTGTCATGTAATTTTGTATCATCTACTTCATATTTTTTTCTTTCGGTTAGAATTGTTTTTTGACTATTTAAATTTTCTGAGATTTCAGTTAGTTTTAGCACTTGATTTTGCATATTTCTTATTTGTTCATCAATTTTAGTAATTTTTAATTTGTGCTTTTCTATCTCAGCTTCATTACTAGAAGAAGCTGTCATCATCTGTAAAACTTCTTTGTTTATAATTTCTAATTTTTCTTTTGAGTTTTTATATTCGAAGTTTAAATTTGTAATGTCTTCGGTTATTAATGCAATATCTAAGTTTTCTAATTTGCTTTTTATGTCATTGTATTCTAGAGCTTTTTCGCTTTCTTCTTTTAGTGGTTCAATTCTATCTTCAAGTTCTCTTATTATATCGTTTATTCTGTTTATATTGTCATGCGTTTTGTCAAGTTTTCTTATTGCTTCTTCTTTTCTTCTTTTGTATTTTAGGACTCCTGAAGCTTCTTCAAAGATAATTCGTCTGTTTTCTGGTTTACTGCTGATTATGGCTTCTATTTGCCCTTGGGAAATGATGTTAAAGCTTTCTTTGGCAATCCCTGTATCTAATAAAAGATTGGTTATGTCTTTTAATCTTACTTTTTCACCATTTAAAAAATATTCATTACTTCCATCTTTATATACTCGTCTTTTTATTTCTACTTCGTCATATGCAAGTGGGATAAATTTGTCTTCGTTATTAAAAACTATGGTTACTGAAGCTACATTCATCGGATTACGTGATTTGCTTCCAGAAAAAATAACATCTGTCATTGTTCCGTCTCCGCGCAATGATTTTACTGACTGTTCACCTAATACCCATCTGATGGCGTCGACGACGTTGCTTTTACCTGAACCGTTTGGCCCTACTACTCCATTTATTCCTTTTGAAAATTCTAAATTAATCTTATCTGCAAATGATTTAAAACCTTGAGCTTTTATTTCTTTTAAAAACATATATCATCACCATACTATATAAATTATACCTTATTTTTTATTTACTTTCAATAAATCTATAATAAAGGAAGCTATTTTTGAAGTGAACCCTTAAATTGTCACTTTATTAAAAAGAAGATTTAATGTAAAATAACATCTCAAGAAAGTGAGGTGTTATTTTT
>CACZQJ010000004.1 GCA_902783265.1 uncultured Erysipelotrichaceae bacterium
AGTGAAATATTGTCTTTAGCCCTTATTTTATCGGCATTTATTTATTTTTATATTTGGGTATCACTTATTCAACCTCACCCATGGTGTATGAACCATTCTTGGGCCGTTTTCATCTTCATATCCTTTAGCCCCATCGATTATATATCCGACACAGTCAACTAACCTAACATCGGCACTAAAGTCATCAATTTTTATTTTTGTGGCATTACTGGGAACAAATTTAGGTTCTGTTGTCATAATTGTTTTACCCTGGGCAGATTGTGGTATTTCATCTAAAGTTCTTTTTCGTTCATATTCATCTTCTATATTAGGAATAACTAAGTTTTCTAAAAATTTTTTTATAAATGTTGATTTGCCTGTTCTAACTGCCCCAACAATGCCTAAATAAATATCTCCGCCTGTTCTTTCAGTAATATTTTTAATAATATCTATTTTTTCCATATATTCCCTACTTTCTATAATCTAATTAAATATATGTCTTTTTAATTAATATATGAAAAAAAGATGTTTATAACATCTTGTCTATATCTTTAGGCACCTTATCATTGATAACCGCCTCGATAATTTTATCTTGCTTTTCTTTTGAAACTTTTCTTCCGGTCATTTTGCTTAATTCTTCTATTACTTCTCTTAAAGTACCTTCATTTTTCATATCGTTTTGTTGTAATTTTTGAGCTAAATTTAAAATTGTTTCTTTATTAACATTTGTTTTCTTCTCTACTCTACTGAAAAAACTATCTGAAAATCTCAATTTTAAAACCTCCTAAATTAATATATGTAGGAGGTTTGTTTTTGTTATTCTTCACCTTTATTTTTAAAATTTAATACAATAGGTGTCCCTTCAAAGTCAAAGTTTTCTCTGATTTTATTTTCCAAATACCTTTTGTATGAAAAATGTATTAATCCTTTACTATTTACGGAAATGTTAAAAGTTGGTGGACAAGTATTTGCCTGATTTGCAAAGTAGATCTTTAATCTTTTGTTTTTGTATGTAGGTGGTAAATTTAAAATGTAGGCATCTGCTATGACCTTATTTAATGCACTTGTCTTTATTTCTCTGTGGGCGTTTTCGTTTGCTTTAATTATTTCTGGCATAAGAGTATGAATCCTTTTTTTAGTTAATGCTGATAAGAAAACGATTGGAGCATATGGCATAAATTGAAATTCATTCCTTATTTGTTTAACAAATTTTTTCATTTCCTTGTCTTTATCTTCAATTAAATCCCATTTGTTGACAGCAATTATTACGGCTTTTCCAGCATCGATAGCGTATCCAGCGATATGTTTATCATGCTCAATTATGCCTTCTTCAGCGTTAATTACAATAACGCATACGTCAGATCTATCTATGGCTTTTAATGACCTTAGTAAGCTGTATTTTTCAACAGTTTCATATACTTTTCCTTTTTTTCGCATACCGGCTGTATCAATTACAACAAAATCTTGATTGTGATAGGCAAACTGTGTATCCACAGCATCTCTAGTTGTTCCAGCAACCTCACTTACTATTACTCTTTCTTCATTTAACAGAGCATTTACAAGGCTGCTTTTACCAACATTTGGCCTTCCAATGATGGAAAATTTTACTATATTTTTATCATATTCTTCTTCTACCTTATTAAAATCTTTAGTAATTGTTTCTAAAAGATCATATATTCCGGTGTTTTGTTCAGCACTAATTTTTACATATTCATCAAATCCAAGGCTATAAAAATCGTATTCATTTTCTTTAAATAATCTTGAATCGGCTTTATTTATAACAACTATTATTCTTTTTCCACTTTTTAAAAGAATATCTCTAACAGTATAGTCACTTGTAGTTAACCCTTCTTTACCATCGACTACAAATAAAACAACGTCCGCTTGGTCAATTGCAAGTTCAGCTTGTCCTTTTATTTCGGCATTAAAACCACCCTCAGTGATTTCGATTCCTCCTGTATCGATTACCAGAAATGAGTAATCTAAAAATTTCGCAGTTCCATATATCCTGTCTCTAGTAACACCTGGAGTGTCTTCAATTATAGCTTCTTTGCTTTTAGTCAAACGATTAAACAAAGTTGATTTTCCAACATTTGGTCTTCCAACTAAAGCTATTACTGGTTTTTTCATACTATCACCTCCGATTTTATAATTTTTCCTTTTATTTTTACTTCTTTGGCTTCTTTGCCATATGTAATTTTTGAATTTTCTATGATTATTCCTAATTCAATATTTTCAACGTTTTTTGTTTCTAAATATAGATTGTCTTTATATTTTCTTATTATTGTTTTATCTAGTAATTTTTGTGCGCTGTAGATATCTTCTATTTTATATAAAAAAGAGTCTTCAATTATTTCAATATTTATTTCTAAATCATTATTAAAATAATCCATGTATTCTAACTCTTCTTTTATTATTTCAATTATAAGTCCATATGTATTATCTACATATATTAAAGCATTATAATAGCCGCATAGTTCAATATTATATTTTTGATTTATTTTTTTTATTAGTCTTTCTATTTTTTCTTTATCATTTAAATCTATATTTTTTATTATATTTTTATTTATATATATAATTATATTTTTGCCATATAATAATTTCATATAACCACCTAACAATAGTTTATGAAATTACTTTAAATGTGGAATATAATTACATGGTTCTTTCAATTTTCTTATATATTTCTTCTTTACCATCTTTATTTACACTTGAAAAAGTTATAAACTCATCGCCGACAACTAAATCTAAATCGTTTAATATTAAATTTCTCTGTTTTTGACTATTTGTTATCCCCACTTTATCAGATTTTGTGGCAACCACCACTGTTGGTATTTTGTAGTATTTTAAAAAATTATACATTATTATATCATCGTTTGTTGGTTTATGTCTAAAATCTATCAATAAGAATACACATTTAAGGTTTTTCCTATTAATAATATAATCTTCAATCATGAGGCCAAATTTTTTTCTTTTTGTTTTACTTACAGCTGCATACCCATATCCTGGAGCATCAACTAAATAAAATTCATCATTAACATTATAAAAATTTATTGTCTGAGTTTTTCCTGGCCTACTTGATGTTCTAGCAAAATTTTTCCTATTAATAATTGTATTTATAAAGCTACTTTTCCCGACATTAGATCGGCCAATTAGTAAATATTCTGACTTGTTGTCAGTAGGATATTGGCTTCTTCTAATTGCCGAAATAGTTAAATCTACGGATTTTATTTTCATTTTAAAACCACCTAACTATGCGCCTCAATTATAACAAATTTAATATATAAAGTCAAAAATGCAATTTATCTTTTTAAGTGTTTTTGAAATTTATTTATTCCATGTTTTATAGTTTCTTTTGGCCCTAAAGTGGCTGAACTACTAAGGGCAAGCCTTATTGAATTAATAAAGTTAGTTCTCATAAAATAATTATCTATGGCCTTGCTAACTTCTTCTAAATCGTCTTTTGTTATGCTTTTACAATTATAAATGTCTAATCTCTCATATATATGCCTTACTAAGCTGATAGGAAGTTCTTCTATCAAGTCTACTGGATGGGGATTTATGACAATTCCATCTTGTATTGTTAGTAGGGGACTGTATATTTCATCAAATTTATCAATGGCTCCATTTACTATATCATCTGATTTGCTCTTTTTTTCACCTGGAAGGATTGTTCTAAAATCATACATATATGTAAGTTTTGATATGGTTTTATATAGTTCTTCTTTAGTCATTTGATCATTTAAATTATATAGACAGGCAGTGGTTAAAATGTTTTGCCTATTTTTCATAATTAATCTTTCTAATTTTTCAGGTATTTCGCCATATAAAATAGGCTTTGTTAGTCTTCCAGGCATTCCAAAATATGTCCATGTTTTTAAGTCATATTCTAATGCATCTTCTGATATAATCATCATTTTATAGTGAACATTATCATGATAAAATTTTAGACATCCTAGATTTTTGTAATAGTTATATTTATCCTTCTTGTCCTGCAAAACTCTTATATCAAAATCTGGTGAAAAATGATCCTTATTTTTGTTATAATCATCTAATAAAAATTGTCTAAAATTATCAACAACCAATATTATATCTTTGTCTGGGACCTCATTTTCATTATATCCTGATTGTTTAAAAATTCCAGATCCATAACCAATAGCGGCTATACTTTCTGGTAAACTATTTTTTACTTCATTTATTAACTCAATATTGTTCATAAATTCCCTCCAATATTTATATATTTTATCACATTTGTTTATAATTAGTACATATTTATAGTTAAAAACGAATCATTTTTGATCCGTTTTTATCGTATTTAGGGTATTTTTTATTTTTTTTGGTATTGGTAATCCTAGTATGCTGGCGTTTTCTACTATTGAAATTACCTCATTGATTATATAAAATGTTATTACTAAATATCTGATACCTGTGTTATTAAAAATGCTGTCTAATTCATGAGATACCGCAACCATAAATATTATTAACACTTTTTTAAATATACCTTTATAGCCGATTTCGCTTGATACTTTTTTGTTAACTATTGCTTTCATGACTCCGGTTATATAATCCATAGCTATAAAAGTTAACAGTGTAACCATTAATGCATCAAATCCACCAATTTGTTTTCCTATAAATCCAAATATTATAGCAAATGTTATTTTTAACATGTATGATTCCTTTCTATAAGGTCTACACTTTATTGTATTCATTTTATTTGAAAAAATATATTATATATGACTGTTAAAATAAAATTTTATAAAAAATATTGACTTTTCTTAATTTATAAGGTATACTTATTTTTGTCTTGGGGAATTAGCTCAGTTGGCTAGAGCACCTGCTTTGCACGCAGGGGGTCAAGGGTTCGAGTCCCTTATTCTCCACCATGTAAAATTTAAGCCCTTTGTTTTCAAAGGGTTTTTATATTATATGTTTCATTTTGTACTCCAATTTTTCGCTTATTTCATATATTATGAGTTTAAATTATCTGAGTTTTTAATTGTCAATTTTTGCGTTTAATTTGGAAGTTGTATATTTTATAGTGCCCGTTTCGATGTTTAAATTTATATCAGCGTTTAATATTTCGTTGAAAGATCTATTATGCGAAATACTTATAATAGTACCATTAAAAGATTCTATTACTTCTTCAAGGACATGTATAGCTTCAATATCTAGGTGATTCGTTGCTTCATCTAATATTAATATATTTGTTTCATTAATAGCAAGCTTAGCTAAGTTAACACGTGTTCTTTGACCTGGTGATAATGATGAAAAAGGCTTGTCCTTATCATCATTATTAATATGGAATTTATTTAATATATTAAATAGCATACTTTTATCTGTATCTGTTCCTTTAGACAAATAATCATATACTGAACAGTCTGTTTCTTCTGTATCTAAACTATCTTGTGAAATGTACCCTGCTTTTACTTCATTTCCAATTGAAATGTTTCCACTTAGGGCTGGAATTTCACCTAAAATTGTTTTAATGAACGTAGTTTTACCAGTTCCATTTCTTCCTTGAATGTTTATTCTTGTACCAAAGGGAATATCTATGCTTACTGGTGGTGTTGAAAATTTTTCATATCCACATACTAATTCAGATGTATAAATATCTCTATTTCCTTTTGAGTCAGAAAAATCTACACTAAAGTCAA
>CACZQJ010000005.1 GCA_902783265.1 uncultured Erysipelotrichaceae bacterium
AAAGGAGGATATTATGGCTTATAAAGCAAGAAAACGTAAAGTTAAAAAGAATGTCCCAGAGGGTAAAGCTTTTGTTCATTCAACCTTTAATAATACTATCGTAACTCTTACTGATAAAGAAGGTAATGCGATTAGTTGGGCCTCAGCTGGTACACTTGGATTTAAAGGTAGTAAAAAATCTACTCCATTTGCTGCTGGTATGGCTGCAGAGGCTGCTGGAAAGGCTGCTGCTGAAATGGGAATGAAAAAAGTTGAAGTATATGCTAAGGGTTTAGGTTCTGGACGTGAAACAGCTATTAGATCACTTCAAACAGCTGGGCTTGAAATTACATCAATTTCTGATGTAACACCTATACCACACAATGGATGTCGTCCACCTAAAAGACCTCGTGGATAAGAAAGGAGCTCTTTATGAACTTTGAAAAACCAAATTATAAAATAACAGAATATGTTGAAAATAATTTTTATGGAAAATTTGAATTAGAACCTTTAGAAAGAGGATTTGGACTTACACTTTCAAATGCTCTTAGAAGAGTAATGTTATCTTCAATGCCAGGGTCTGCTATAGTTGCTGTTAAAATAGATGGCGTAATGCATGAATTTCAGACAATTGAAGGGGTTATTGAAGATGTAACAGCTATTATTCTTAATCTAAAAGGTGTAGTTATTAAAAATCATTCTGATGAAGTTAAAACTGCTCATTTATCAGTTAAAGAGGAAAGGGAAGTTACTGCTGCGGATATAGTATGTGATGCTGATGTTGAAATTATTAATAAAGATCAGGTAATTGCAACATTAGCTAAAGGTGGAAAATTAGATATGGAATTTATTATTGCTAATGGTAGAGGTTCAGCACTTTCATCTGAAAATAAAAAGTATATTGCTGATGCTTCTTTGGGATATATTCCAATTGATGCTAATTATTCCCCAATTGAACTTGTAGTTCCACATGTTGAGCAAACTCGTGTTGGACAAGATGCTTCATATGATAAATTAATTATGGAAGTTCAAACTAATGGTTCAATTAGGCCAGAAGAAGCTATGGCTTTAGGTGCTAAAATACTTATCGAACACTTAAATATTGTAACTAATCTATCAGAAATTGCTGATGTGACGGGTATCATGAATGCTAAGCAGGAAGACAGTAAACTTAAAAAATTAGAAACTTCAATTGATGATTTAGATTTCTCTGTAAGAGCTTATAACTGTTTAAAAAGAGCAAATATTAATACACTTGGTGATTTAACACAAAAATCAGAACTTGAAATGATGAAAATTCGTAATTTAGGCAAAAAGTCTTTAAAAGAGGTTATGGATAAAATTAAAGATTTAGGGCTTAAATTCCGCGATGAAGATTAATAGTTAGGAGGAATAAAATGGCTTATAGAAAATTAGGTCGTGACAATAAACATAGAAGAGCAATGCTTGCCAATCTAACTAAAGATGTCATAAATAATGAAAGTATTAAAACTACTGAAACTAGAGCTAAAGAGGTACGTAAGTTTGTTGATAAAATGATTACTTATGGTAAAAATGGATCAGTAGGTGCTAGAAGAAGAGCTTTAGCTTTCTTACATAATGATAAGAAAACAGTGGATAAAGTATTTGGTGATTTAGCTGTTCGTTATGCTAAAAGAGAAGGCGGTTATACTAGAATTTTAAAACTAGATGAACGTAGAGGCGATGATGCTTTAGTTGTTATTTTACAGTTAGTTGAAGGAGATGCTAAATAAGCATCTTTTTTGTGTTATAATGTTATGGGGTTAACATAGCTGATCTAGAAATAAATGCTTGTATCTTTGAAAGAAAAAACGTTTTTAGATTAAGTAAGACGGCTATGCGACAAAACGGATTTTTGTAATCATTGCTTGTTACAAAGCAATGATGATTTAAGCAAGCCATGTATTATTTTTTAGAAGTTTGAACCTTCTTTTATAAAAACATTGACTAATAATGGTAAATTAAGTGATGTTTCGGAAAAATAGTTCTCATATAAAAAGTAATTAATTTACAAATAGAGTTTCATATTATATAATTATTATTGGGGTAAGGTGATTTTTATGAAAGCACTTATTACAGGAGCTAGTTCTGGTATTGGAGCCGATATGGCAAGAGTTTTAGTAGAAGAAGGTTATGACGTAATATTAGTTGCTAGAAGGAAAGGAAAACTTGAAAAATTAGCTAAGGAACTTGGTGAAAATGCCAAAATAATAGTTAAAGATATTTCTAGTACTTATAATTGTGTTGAACTTTATAATGAGGTAAAAAAGGAAGATATTGATATTTTAATTAATAATGCTGGTTTTGGCATGTGTGGTTTTTTTAATGATATTAATTTAGATAAAGAACTAGATATGATTGATTTAAACATTAAATCCTTACATACTTTAACAAAATTATTTTTAAAGGATTTTGTTAAAAAAGATCGTGGATATATTTTAAACGTTGGTAGTAGTGCAGGATTTATGCCTGGTCCTTTAATGACTACTTATTATTCTACAAAAAATTATGTTGTAAGTTTTACATCTGCTTTATATGAAGAACTTAGAAGATCAAGCAGCAATGTTTCTGTCAGCTGTTTGTGTCCAGGCCCAGTAGAAACTGAGTTTAATAAAGTGGCTAGAGTAAAGTTTACAATTAAGGGTGCAAAAAGTAAGGAAGTTGCAAAATATGCAATCAAAAAAATGTTCGAAGAACAGTTAATAATAGTACCAACTTTAAAAATGAAATTAGCTTTGTTTTTTACAAAATTTATACCTAGAAAAACTTTACTTAAAATAACTTATAAAATTCAAGAAAAGAAAACTAAATGAATATAATATCTAGAGGTGTTTATGAAAAGAATTTTAGATTATGAAGAAATGAACGAATTGCTTGATTATTTAGATAAAAATATAATACAGAAGTGTGATCCAATAGGTTATACTAATTTTGATTATCCGATAGATCATTATAAATATGGTCACGGAGATAATCATGTGATCATAACGGCTGGTACCCATGGAGCTGAACTGATTACAAATGTTTTCGTAGTTAGATTTATGGAAAAACTTTCCAAGGGGGAAATTTCTATAGATCCTGACATTTATACTATCCATTTTATCCCTTTTGTAAATCCTGAAGGGACAATAATTGTAACTAAAGCTATTAGGTCATTAATACCTAGAAATATTTCTTTTGATCAGGAACAAACTTATTGTTTAACATATTATAGAAACAGTTATATTGAGGGACAATATGCGACTAAATATGATGATATGGATAATAAATTGCAGGAGTGGATGTTTAGGCATGCAACGCCTAGTTTACTTGAAGGAAAATTAGGAGAAAGTGTTGATGAATTAATAAAAAAATATAATTTACCTAAAGGTGTTATGATTAATTGGTCCAGCAATGGTCGCGGAGTTGATTTAAATAGTAATATTGAATTTAGCGAATATATCGATAAAATTAAGTCTAGTAAAACATATTCTAAACTTCATTTGAATAATTTAAGACGCGATGTACCAGGACCTGTTGGATGTCCTTTTTATGAAGTAGAAGGTGAAATAGAACCGGAAAATAAAGCTTTGCTTAATTTTTATAATGAAGTAAATGACAAATATAACTTGATTGGGTCATTTATTTATCATAGTTGCGGTAATATTGTTTTTTGCTTAAGCGAAACTAAAGAAAAAAATCCTTGGAAGCCAGATTTTAATGAGAATGATGTTAAGGATAATTTCCTTGTTGCAAATAAGTATGCTGAAATATCGAAGTATAAAGTGATTGGAAGAGATGCTTATACGACAATGGACGCTAAATTAAAAACACTATTTCCAGTTTCTATACTTATTGAACTTGGTGGTGTTAGGGCAACTCCATTATCACAGTTTATGGATCTTGATTTGCCTGGAAGTGGCGAAGATTTTAAAAATGTTTATTCTAAAATAATTAATGATAATACAGATGCTATCATAAAGACTCTTCCTTTAATGCTTGATATTAATAAAAAGAAAAAATAATAATTTTTCTTTTTTTGTTATTTAGATTGTAAAAAATCTTTATTTTGATTATAATAAATAATCAGGGTGTGATTATATGAATGCGGTTGATATTAAAGAATTAAGTTTTAGTTATAAAGATGTAGAAGTTTTTAATGGTTTAAATTTAAGTATTGATAAGAATTCTTTTACTACTATTTTAGGGAGAGCGTCTACTGGCAAAAGCACATTATTTAAAATATTAAGTGGTGAGCTTAAATATAGTGGAAAAGTATCAATTTTAAATAAATCTATTTTTTATAATTTAGAAAAGAATTATTTGGGATTAGTATCAACTTCAATCTATAATTTTAAAGAAAAAACGGCTAGAAAAGAACTTGTTAGGATTTTGGAACTTGAAGAAAGAATATCTTTATCTAGGATTGATATGGAAATAAATAAAGTATCGAAGAAACTAGGAATAAAAAACATTTTAGATTATGATGTGAGAACACTGAGTGTTAAAGAAAAAATTTTATTAATGTTTGCTATTCAAATTATAAATAGACCCAAGGTACTTATTTTGGATAATGTGCTAAGCTATTTGGATGACGAAAAGGATATTATAATAAAAGAATTACTTCGTCTTAACAGAAAAAATGTGACTATCATAAATATAACTAATGATACTGAAGAGTGTATGTTTGGCAGTAATGTGGTTGTTTTAGACAATATAATTCGGACATTTAAGATAGCGCAAATGACCGAAGAGGACTTTTTAGATAATGGGTTAAATGTTCCTTTTATGGTTTCTTTATCAAGTAAGCTAAATTTTTATGGTTTAATAGAAAAAAAATATTTAAAAATGGAAAAGTTGGTTGATGATTTGTGGCAATAGTGTTTGATGATGTGACGTATCTTGATGAAATAAAAGATGTAAGTTTTAGCATAGATGATGGAAAAATTACAGGAATTTTAGGTAATATGGATTCATGCAAAGATACCTTAATTGATTTAATGAGTGGTTTAATTAATCCTGGGGATGAAAGTATAATTTATGATGGTATAGATGATTCGGATATTGGAATATTATATAAAGATGCTGACGAACAGTTTTTTTATGATAATATAATAAGTGACTTTAATTTGATTTTAAAGAGACATCATGTTAAAAATGTGGAAAAAAGAATTTTTGATTCTTTAAAATTGGTCGGTCTTAGTAGTAGTTTTTTATATCGCTCCCCTTTTGAACTTAGTTTAAGTGAGCAAAAGAAAATATCTTTAGCTTTAATTTTATCTTTTAATCCTAAAATGATAGTTCTAGATGAACCTTTTTTAGGACTTGATAATAAAGACAAAAATCTTTTTATAAAACTTATTAATATGATGAAAATAAAATATGGAAAAACTATAGTTATTGTTAGTAAGGATGTGGATATGATCCATAGGTTTTCCGATAAGGTTGTTTTAATCAACGAAGGCCGAGTAATTAAAATTGGTGATAAATATGAGGTTTTATCTGATGAGAGCTTGCTACAACAATGTAAATTAAAAGTTCCTAAGTTAATAAAGTTTTCTATTTTGGTTAGGGAAAACAAAAAAATCAATATTGGTTATAGAGATGACATAAATGATTTGGCAAAAGATATATATCGTTATTTGAGATGATTGTGTATATGTGATAAAATATTATTTAGTGGAAGGAGTGTTATCTATGAGATATTTAATGACATTTTCTTATGATGGCTCTAGGTATAAGGGGTATCAAAAACAACCTGATGAAAGGACAATACAGGGGGAAATTGAAAAATCTTTAGAGACAATAAACAGTAATAACCCTGTTTCAATTTGTGCATCTGGAAGAACTGATGCTGGGGTTCACGCTTATAATCAAAAAGCTCATTTTGATTTTGAAAATCAAATAACTCCTGACAAATTAAAGGATTCTTTAAACAGCCTACTTCCAAAAGACATTTACATTAAAAATATTGAAATAGTCCCTTCTGATTTTCATGCTAGATTTAATGTAAAAGCTAAAGAATATGTTTATATTATAAACATGGGTGAGTATAACCCGATAGAAAAAGATTATGTGTACCAATATAACAAACAACTTGATGTGGTTGAAATGGAAAGGGCATTAAAATATTTGGAAGGTACACATGACTTTAAATCTTTTGCTAAGGCAGATGATGAAAGAGATGATTATACCAGAACAATTGTACAAACACATTTAATTAGAGATTTAAAAAATGTTAATAAGATAACTATTAGTTTTTTAGGTACAGGATTTTTAAGGTATCAAATAAGAAATATGGTAGGTATTTTGCTGGAAGTTGGAGAAGGAAAACGAAAGAGCGAAGAAATAATTGATATCTTGGCTGCAAGGGATAGAACAAAGGCAGGAAAAACAGCTAATCCTGAAGGACTTTATCTAAAGGATATTTTATATTAAAAAATTAATAAAATTTGTTATATTTGTTGACTTTTTCAATGGTTTTTAATATAATTAATACTGGTACATTTATTTATCCCACATAAGCGAGTTCTGGGAAAACTTGCTAATGTAAAGGAGAAAGGAAAATTATGAAAACATACATGCAAAGAAAAGAAGATGTTGCTAGAAATTGGTATGTTGTCGATGCTGAGGGTCAAACTTTAGGTCGTCTAGCAACAAAAGTCGCTAATGTGTTAAGAGGTAAGCATAAACCTACATACACTCCACATGTTGATGGTGGCGACTATGTTATTGTTGTTAATGCAAGTAAAGTAGTATTAACTGGCAATAAATTAAATGATAAAATTTACTATAATCATAGTAGATATACTGGTGGTCTTAGAGAGAGAACTGCTAAAGAAATGCTTGAAAATTATCCAGTAGAAATGATTGAAAGAGCTGTAAAAGGCATGCTTCCAAAAGGAAGACTAGGAAGACAAATGTATAAAAAATTATTTGTATATGCAGAAGGAAATCATCCACATAGTGCACAAAAGCCAAGTGTATTAGAGGTTAAATAGGAGGTTTAAATGGCAGAGGTTAGAAAATTTTATGGAACTGGTAGAAGAAAAGCTTCTATCGCTAAAGTTACTTTAATTGCTCCAGGAACTGGAAAAATTACTGTCAATGGTAGAGATGTTAGAGAATTTATGCCATATGAAACTAATGTAATGGATTTAATGCAACCATTAGTATCTACAAATAATGAAAATACATTTGATATTGAAGTTAAAGTTAACGGTGGTGGATTTACTGGTCAAACAGGTGCGATTCGTTTAGGAATTGCTAGAGCTTTACTTGAATATGATAAAGCAAATGAAGGTAAAGAAGATAGTTATCGTAAAACTTTAAAAAGAGCTGGATTTGTTACTCGTGATCCTAGAGTTAAGGAAAGAAAGAAACCAGGACTTAAAGGTGCGCGTAGAGCTCCACAATTTAGTAAGAGATAGGAAACATACCTATTACGAACCCTATAAACGTAAGTGTTATGGGGTTTTTCTTATATTAAGATATCAGGTAAATCTCGTTAATTTCGGTTCGTAGCACACATGTAACACACAAGTAGCACACTTTTAAAAATTAAACATTCATATAATAGACTTTATTTGGAAAATTTAGTATTATATATATGGATGTGATAGTTATGAAAATCTATGTTTATCTAGACGAAAGTGGTTCTATCCATAAAAATAGCAATACAAAATTTTTTGCCGTCGGTGGATATTTTGTGTTTACAAATGATAAAAATAAGGTTACTTCATTATATAAGAAAATAAATAAAAAAATTAAGGTTAATAAAAATATACCTTTTGATAAAGAGATTAAATCGTATAATATGACAGATGAAGAGAAAATAGAAATATTTAATTCAATACAAGATATTGATACATTTTATGGTTGTGCTAAAATATTTGATAAAAAGTCTATGAAAAAGGAAATAGTGGAGTCTAATATATTTTTTAATTATGCTGTTAAATTATTATTTAATGACTGTATTATTCCACTTTTAAATTTAAATCAAATAAATGAAAATGTAGAATTTATTGTTAGTATCGATAATAGAAATATAAGAGTTGGGGATTTAAATAATTTGGAAACATATTTAAAAACTGAATTTTGCTTGCAAAATTTTGATTTTAAAATAACTTATTATGATTCAACCACTAATTTTGGAATTCAAATGGCTGATTTAGTGATAAACACATTTTATAATTTATACAAGGATAAAACAATTGTAAAAAATGTTATATCTCATTTAAAGGGGAAAAATTTTAGAATTAGTTTATTTCCTGGTTATAAAATTAAGGGTAGAATTCAAAAAATTGAATATAATATTAATGAGGATGTTTGACATATCGTACGATATGTGCTAAAATATCCTTACAAGACCTGAGGTAGGTAGCTAAATGCTAAGCGTATGTTAAGTACGCTGCCCCTCAGGCATTTTTTTGTTTAAAATATGTAATATAAAGCACTAATTAAGTCTATTCAGTAACACACAAGTAGCACACAGATACTTTTTTTCCCTTGAAATATAAAGGACATCAATTTACAAAGAGATAAAATGCTTTTTGGAAAGTCCGTATTTATAAACTTTTTATTTATATTAGGCCAGTAAAACACGTCAGGCGAACAAATTAAGAATTTGTATGATATAATGTAAGTGGTGGTTTGATGAAAATATTCTTAATAAGGCATGGCGAATCAATGCAAAACACTAAAGAAAACTATAAAATTGGTTTGCCAGATCATAGAGTTTATTTAACTGATCAGGGAAAAAAAGAAGCCTCATTAGCAGGAGAATTTCTTTTATCGTACATTAACAGCAATAATATTGATTTATCTAATTCAGTAATGTGGGTTAGTCCATATACTCGAACTAGGGAAACCGCAAGTATAATTAATGAAAAAATCGGTATAATAAAAGTTAAAGAAGATATTACTTTAATAGAACAACAATATGGTTTGTTTAGTGATAAAGATATAGAAAAAATAAAATTAATGTATCCAGAACAATTTGCGTTTTATGATAATTATTACCAACACGATGGAAAGTTTTATGCAAAGCTACCACAGGGAGAAAGTCCTTTTGATGTGGCGTTAAGAACTAAACAGTTTATTAATACTATTTATAGAGACTCGGAAGATGTTTTGTTTGTTGTATCACATGGAACGACAATTAAAACAATTGTAATGAATTTTTTTCATTATTCACCTGAATGGTATAGTTGTGAACCAACTCCAGTAAATTGTTCGATACGGTTAATAGAAACCGATGACAAAATAAGTACTGAGAAATATATTTATAACGCACCTAAAATTAAAAAACTAGTAAGAAAGTAAAACATTTAAATATGGCTAGATATTTTGATTAACTTAGAAAAATTTAGATGCTGTTAAGCATGTATGATGCCTGTTATGTAGGCTACGGGTGGCTGCAAAGTCTTCGTCAATCATTTATCTACTTTAGGCTAGTAGAACCAGCTGGTGAAGAAATCAAGAATTTATGTGATATAATTAATATAAATGGTGATAAAATGAAATTATTATTATTTGTAATTAATTTATTGAAGGCATTTGCTGATGATAATACAAAAAGCGTCGTTGAATGAGCAAAAAAACTTAAAAAAACATAAGTGAGAGTGTGTATGAAAAGATGTAAGTGGTGTAATTTAAAAAATGATTTATATATAAGATATCATGATGATGAATGGTGTAAGTTAAATCTTGACGATGAATACTTATTTGAAATGTTATTGTTAGAGTCTTTTCAAGCGGGATTGTCGTGGGAATGTATTTTAAATAAAAGGGAAAACTTTCGAAAAGCTTATGATGGTTTTGATATTAATAAAATATGTTTGTATGATGATTTTAAAATAAACGAGCTTTTAAATAATAATGGTATAATTAGGAATAAATTAAAAATCGAAGCAAGTATTAATAATGCTAAAGTATTTAAAAAAATCATTGATGAATATGGCTCGTTTTGTAAGTATTTAGCTACTTTTACTGGAAATATGATAATATACGAAAACGATAAAGTAAGTAACGATCTTTCGGATAAAATAAGTAATGACTTGCAAAAAAGAGGTATGACATTTGTCGGCAGTAAAATTATATATTCATTTTTACAAGCGGTTGGCCTTATTTATTCACATGATAAAGAGTGTTATTTATATAGAAAAGTGTGAAAACTTGTGATTTTTTTCACAAGTTTTATTGTGTAAAAATTGATGTAAAGTGACATTTTTTTGATGAAAAAATATTGTTAATTTTAAAATATATGCATATAATTGTATCATAAGGGAGGATGCTAAGTAGGGGCGGCTATGGCGCTAAATTCAATTTAAGGCATCTTCTTCCTTTAATTTTAGTCCAAGTTTCTTGGACTTTTTTTTATATGATGATATAATGTTTGTGGGTGATTTTATGCTTAGAATTAGTGAGTGGGAAGCATATGAGTGTATAGATGCTGGTAATGGCGAAAAATTAGAAAGATGGGGAGAAGTAATTTTACGAAGACCTGAACCGCAAGCAATGTGGGGTATTAAATTTGATGATAATTGGAATAAAATTGATGGTTTTTATCATCGCTCTGACAAAGGTGGGGGTTATTGGGATTTTAAATCTAAACTTCCTTCGTTTTGGACGGTAAAGTATAAAAATTTAGTTTTTAAAGTGACGCCTACTAATTTTAAACATACTGGTCTTTTTCCAGAGCAGGCAGCTAATTGGGATTTTATGATGGATAAGATCAAAAATTCAGGGAGAGCTATAAAAGTGTTAAACTTATTTGCTTATACAGGGGCAGCGAGTATGGCTTGTGCTAAAGCTGGAGCTTCAGTTGTTCAGGTAGATGCATCGCGTGGTATGACAGAATGGGCGAAGGAGAATAAGCATTTATGTGGGCTTGATGATGCCAATATTAGATTTATTGTTGATGATGTAGTTAAATTTGTTCAACGAGAGTATAGACGTGGGAATAAATATGATGCTATTGTTATGGATCCTCCAAGTTATGGTAGGGGTCCAAATAAAGAAGTATGGAAATTCGAAAAGAATATGACTTTTTTACTTGAAGAATGTTTAAAGATAATGAGTGACAAACCGTTATTTTTACTCATTAATTCTTATACAACTGGGATTTCTAATATAGTTCTTGCTAATATGCTTAAAACAATGATGTTACCATTATATCCTAATGGAAAAGTAGATTCTGGAGAGGTTGGGCTTAAGATAACTAAAAACAATTTGGTTTTACCGTGTGGGATATATGGAAGATGGGAAAGCAATGATTAATATAATTTACGAAGATAATCATATACTTGTTGTAGAAAAGCCAGCAAATGTTCCAGTTCAAAGAGATAGTAGTGGTGATGAAGATTTGCTTTCTATTTTGAAAGGATATTTGAAGGAAAAGTATAATAAACCAGAGAATGTTTATTTGGGCTTGGTTCATCGTCTTGACAGACCAGTTTCTGGTATTATGATTTTTGCTAAAACGAGTAAGGCAGCGAAAAGGCTTTCTGAACAAATAGCTAAACATCAATTTAAAAAAACTTATTTGGCAGTTGTTCATGGTAAGGTGGAAGACTTTGGCACTTTTAAAGATAAGCTTTTAAAAAATCCCAAAACAAATAAGACAATAGTATCGGATAAAGGAAAAGAAGCAGAGCTTGATTATGTATTAAAGAGTTTTCAAAAGAAAATGTCTTTAGTTGAAATAAATTTGAAAACAGGTAGAAGTCATCAAATTAGAGTTCAATTTGCCTCAAGAGGGTTCCCTTTATATGGTGATCAAAAATATAATAATAAAGCTATGAAAGATAATATCGCTTTGTTTTCTAAATCTATAGAATTTGTTCATCCAATTACTAAAAAAACAATCAAGTTTTCTTTACCAATGCCAAGCTGTTATCCATTTAATTTATTTAAAGATTAGGTGAAAATATGAAATATTTGAAAAGATTAATTTATGTTATGTTGTTTTTATTAATATGTTTTACGATTTCTTCTTCTTTTTTTAAAAGAGCTAATTTAAAGCCAGTTAAAGCGCAACTTGATGCTATGGATTTAAACGGTGTTGATAAATTGATGATTGTTGCTCATCCCGAGGATGAATCTGTTTGGGGCGGGGTTCACTTACTTGAAGATAGTTACTTGGTGGTATGTGTTTCTTGTGGTTTTGATGAAAAAAAAGACAATGATCTTTCCAGTGTTTTGAATTATACTAATGATAAGTTAGTAATGCTAGGTTATTCTGATAAATATTTAATAAGAAGAGATTATAGAGATGTAAAAAAGGGATTAAAAAAAATACTTAAATATAAAAACTGGAATTTGGTAGTTACTCACAATCCTGATGGAGAAACTGGAAATGTTGAACATAAGCAAATTAGTGAAATTGTAACCGATTTAGAAATTGACAATTTATATTATTTTGGTAAGTATTATAGTAAAAAGCAATTGTCTCAAAATGATAATGTTACTACTTTAAAAAGTAAGCTAATTAAAGAAAAAATAAACAATTTAATTAAAACATATAATGATAAAAATTTAAATCATTATCAGCATATGTTTCCTTTTGAAGATTGGGTTCGCAGGGATGATTATAGGTTCTAATTTTAGAACTTTTTTTAATAAAATGAAAAATTTTTTTCAAAAAAAAGGAAATAGCCTTTTTGTCTAGTATATATATAATAGAGGGGCAGAAAGGAGAAACATGAAAAAATTTATTTATGCAGCAATATTTTTATCCCTTTTTGTTTTGCCAAAACCAATTTATGCTGAAGAAACAAAGATAACTTATAACAAACTGCAAGGAATAGCTTATAATCAAAAAATTAATGGAGAATTAAAGTCTAATATAGTTACTTTTTTTCAAATGAAAGACCGGATTGCTTATTGTATAGAACCAGGTGTGGCTATTGACGAAAAATTATATGATATTTATACTGATTGGAATATCACTAATATGTCTGATGAATTAAAAGAATATATTGAAAAAGTTGGTTATTACGGTTATGAATACCCTGGGCATAATACTAATTATTATTATATAGCTGCGCAGGAATTAATTTGGAAAGCAGTTCGTCCTGATATAGACGTTATCTGGACGACTGAAAAAAATTTGGGAGGAGCAGTTATTGATATAACTAAGGAAAAAAAGGAAATTTTAAATTTGGTTAATAATCATTTCTTAGTTCCGAGCTTTTCCTCACAAAAAATTGTAGATTTTGTTGGAAAGGAGATAATCCTTAAGGATGAAAACAATGTATTAGATTATTACGATATTTCAACTAGTAAAAATCATGTAATTATTAAGGAAGGGAACACTTTAAAAATAAAGCTAAATGAAAATAAGGTTGATGATGAAAAGATAATTATGACTAGGAAGTATTATGATAAGGCACCACTTTTAGTTTATAGTAGAGGTGATTCTCAAAAGTTGGCGGCTCTTCGAATAACAATGGATAAAGAAGCAAGCTTTACGGTTAGCAACAAGGAAGAGCCTGATGAAATTATCGAGGTTCCTAATACTGGCGTTGGCGTTGATTTAGGAGAATCATTGTTTATGATTTTAATTGGTTTGGGAATGGTTGTTGGTGCTATTAAAATTTGTTAGGAATTTTGTTTTAATTTCTTTGTTTTTGGTATTTAGTTTCTCTAATTCAAAGCAAATTATTGTGAAAAACAACTTTAGTAACAGTTATAATGCTGTGGAAAATTCTAAGGCAGAAAATACTAAAAGTAATAAAGAAATGCCTATTGGCTTAATAAAAATACCTAAAATTAATTTAAATAAACCTTTATATGCGATTTATTCTAATCTAAATGATGTGAATAAGAATATAGAAATACTTAAAAGTTCTAATATGCCCAGTGATGAAAATGGTAATTTTATATTAGCGGCTCATAGTGGCTATAGTTTTATTTCATATTTTCATAATTTATATAAATTAGATATTGATGATGAAGTTATGGTTAATTATAATAGCCAAGAATATACTTATAAGATATCAAAAATTTATGAAGTATTAAAAACCGGCAAGGTATCAATTAAAAGGGATAAAAATAAATCAACAATTACAATGATAACTTGTAAGGGCTCTGACAAACAACTTGTTGTTATTGGATATTTGGTTTGAAAAAAGGCATTTTATAATGCCCTTTTTAATTTTTATTTAATATTTTAACGTTAATATTAAATGGGTCTAAATATGAATATATTTATTATAGGTGATTTTATGAATAAGTATAAATTATTTATGATGATTTTTCTATTAATTTTTTTATCTTTTTTTAACTTGGTTTTTGCTGAAAGTAAAAAATTGTCATTACTATCAAAAGTTATTTATTTAGACCCTGGGCATGGAGGGGCTGATAGCGGGGCTTTTTATAAAAATTATAAGGAATCAGATATTAATTTAGCAATTAGTCAAAAACTTATGCATGCTTTAAAGGCTGAAGGAGCGGTTGTCTATTTAACTAGATATGGTGATTATGATTTATCTGTTGGTAACGCTTGGAATCGAAAAAGAAGTGATTTGTCTAGAAGGGCTAATATTATAAATAAATCAAAATGTGATTTATATCTTTCAATTCATTTAAACGCGGATAGTAGTGGAACACTTAGTGGAGCGGAGGTTTATTATGATACGATTAATATAGAAAATGAAAAAATTGCTTCTATTTTTCAAGAGGAATTTAAAAAACATTTAAATTCAAAAAGAGAATACAAGGAAAATAGTACGAAATATTTGCAAAGGAGAGTTAATAGACCAGGGGTTTTGTTAGAGGTTGGATTTTTGTCTAATGATAACGAACGATCACTTCTTACGAATGATGTTTATCAAAATAAGTTAGTTAATGTTATAAAAGGTGGTATTATTAAATATTTTAATAATTAAAATCACATAATATCCCATAATAAAAAAATATCTATAACACATATTTTGTGTTATAATGAATAATAGGGTGATATGATGACAACAAAAACATTCAGAACGTTAGATGAGCAAATTAATATTTTAAAAAACAAAGGCCTTACTATAAACGATGAAAATTATGCTAGAAGAATATTATATAGGGAAAACTATTTTTTTATTAGTGGCTATAGACATTTGTTCACTGTTAAAGGCAGTAAAGACCGTTATTTAGATGGTACGACTTTTGATGAACTTTATGCAACATTTGTTTTTGATAGGAGAATTAGAAATACATTTTTTAAAAATATTTTAATTGTTGAAAATAATTTTAAATCCATTATGAGTTATCAACTTTCTAAAAAGTATGGTGTTAAAGAAAAAGAATACCTGCAACCTCAGAATTTTTCACAAGATAATTTACAATCAAGACAGGTGTATGATGTATTAAGTAAAGTAAAAAGACAAATTAGAGTTAATGGTAATAAACATACTGCAACATACCATTATATTAACAACTATGGATATATTCCATTTTGGATTTTGGTTAAGGTTTTATCATTTGGTATAATGGCTGAATTTTTTGATATTTTAAAATTTGAGGACAAAGAAGAAATTGTCAAACCTTATAATCTAGATATAGAAACTTTGATGGTTTATTTAGCTTTGCTTTCTAATTTTAGAAATGTATGTGCCCATGAAGATATTTTGTATGATCATAGAACTCAAAGAGTTATTCCGGATTCTATTTATCATAAGAATCTTGGCATTCCTCAAGATGAGGATGGATATATATATGGCAAAAACGATTTGTTTAGTTTAGTGATTATATTAAAACATATGCTTAGTGCCGAAGAATTTGATGAAATGATTGACGAGATAAAAAATGAAGTTAATATTTTAGACGATATTATAAATGTTGTGCCGCTTGAAACAATTCTCAATAGAATTGGTTTCCCTAAGAATTGGTATGATATAAAAGAAATGGAGTAGGAGGGTATTTATGCGAGAAAAAATAATAAATATTATAGTTTTAATAGTTGTTTTATGCTTGGGTATAGGTGGAACTTATTATTTTATGAGTAGTAGTTCTTCTAATGGTAACGCAGCTCCCATAGTTAAAAGAAATGTAACTGTTACAGAGTCAGATTCTATTAACGAATCTATTCAAAAAGTGTATGATTCAGTAGTTGTTATCAGCAATTATAGTAATGGAATACTTAATGGATATGGTTCAGGTTTTGTTTATAAAAAAGATAATAAAAGTGGTTATATAATGACTAATAATCATGTGGTTGAAGGGGCAAGTGAAATTAAAGTAACTTTAAATTCTGGTGAGGAAGTTAATGCTAAAGTATTGGGCACGGATAGTTATATGGATGTTGCTATAGTATCAATTGACGTCGATAAAGTTATGTCAGTTGCTGAAATTGGTGATAGTTCTAAATCAAAACTAGGTGATACAATATTTACAGTAGGCACACCAATTAGTACTGACTATGCTGGAACAGTTACTAAAGGAATTATTTCTGGTGAAAACAGGGAAATAACTGTTACTAACAACGGAGTTACTTATATGATGGAGGCAATTCAAATTGATGCTTCAATTAACCGTGGCAATAGTGGAGGACCGCTTGTAAATATTAATGGGGAGGTTATCGGAATAAATTCAGTTAAACTTGTTGAAAGTTCTATAGAAGGTATGGGATTTGCAATTCCAATAGAAGTGGCAATGTCTCAAGTTACAAAACTTGAAAAGGGAGAAACTATTGACAGACCATTAATAGGAATTTCTTCTTATGATTTATCAAGTGCAGTATATCTTGGTAGGACAGATATAAGTGATAATATTAAGAATGGTGTTATAGTTAACTCTGTTGAAAATGATTCTGATGCAGCTACAGCTGGTCTTCAAAGAAATGATATTATTACAGAGGTTGATGGAATTTCAGTTAAAAGTTCTGCTCATTTAAAGTATTTGCTTTATAAACATAATATTGGTGATAGTGTTAAATTAACTATTTATAGAGATAATAAAGAAAAAACAATAAATTTAAAATTAACTCACAAGCTTGGTGACTGATAGTTTTAAGAAATTATAAAAAAACATAAGAAATTTTCTTATGTTTTTTCCTAAATTGAAATCTCAACCGCACCACAAAGGTGCGGTTTTTTGATACAATAAAAAGAGCCCCACCCGGCAAGGAGGAACTCAT
>CACZQJ010000006.1 GCA_902783265.1 uncultured Erysipelotrichaceae bacterium
TACAAGTTTAGTTAGTTATAAAATTTCCTAATAAAAATTAGTAACTAACAACTATTTTATTAGTAAGCCTATAAAATTCATCATTACCTCTAGGCTAAATAATGATATATCTCACTAAAGCGAACCTCTAAAATTTCTCGTGAGCTAAGAAATTAAAGAAGTGTACCAAGCCAATACTAGGCAAAAGAAGGTACTAAATTATTTCTGTTTCCAGTTATATTTAAGTTTAGACTTAACGTGTCACTCCGACTTGCAGTTTAAATCTCCATATCTCTGTCGAAACCAAAACGGGCCCGTATAAACAGTTATATTTTAACATATAACTGTTTTTTTTACAAATTATTTTTTTAACCTGCTTCTTATATCTCTTTCAATATCCCTTTTTTTAATATCTTCTCTTTTATCATAGTCTTTTTTACCTCTGCAGACACCGAGCGCTACTTTAGCATAGCCCTTACTTAGATATATCTTTAAAGGGATTAAAGTATAACCTTCTAATTTAATTTTATCACGAAGTTTGTAAATTTCTTTTTTATGAAGTAATAACTTTCTTGTTCTTGTTTCTTCATGATTAAAAATATTACCATTTTCATAACCGCTTATGTGCATATTTATAAGAAAAGCCTCATTATTTTTAATAGTTGCATAACTATCTTTTATATTAGCTTTACCAGCTTTTAAAGACTTAATTTCTGTTCCAGTTAAAACTATACCTGCTTCAAGTGTTTCAAAAATTTGATAATTATGTTTAGCTTTTCTGTTGTTTATTTCCATTTTTATCACCATTATTTAATTTAAAATTAATAAGTCCCTTTTCTTTTACTACGCTATCAACAACCACATCTAAAGACATACCAAGCATATATCTTTTTTTACTTCTTTTTCCTACTAAACTATAAGTAGATTCATCATAAAAGTAATAATCATCATCTATATCTTCTATCTTGATAAGACCTTCAACCAAATTAGGAAGTTCAACATACATTCCATAATTAGTAACTGTACTTATCATACCCTTGTAAACCTCACCTATATGACTTTCCATATATTCAGCCATTTTCATGTCAGCCACATCTCTTTCACAATCTACAGCTGCCCTTTCCCTATCAGATGACTGTTTAGCAATAATTGGAAGCTCACCATTAAAATAATCAATAGTTTCATTATCAATTTTATGTTCAAACAAATATAATCTAAGAAGTCTATGAACAGTTAAATCTGGAAATCTTCTTATCGGTGAAGTAAAATGTGTATAAAATTTTGAAGCCAAACCAAAATGTCCAATATTAATATTATCATAAATAGCTTTCATCATACTACGCAAAAGCATACTTGATAAAATAGGATATTCTTTTTTGTCTTTAAGTTGATTTAAAATACTTTGAATCGTCTTAGGTGTAATATTTTTTAAATTAGCGTTTACTTTATAACCCAAAACATTCAAAAAACCTAAAAATTTTCTTAATTTATCTTCATCAGGATTCCCATGTACACGATATATAAAAGGAAGATCCATATAAGTAATTGTAGTAGCTACAGCCTCATTAGCCGCAATCATAAAATCTTCAATTAAATTTTCACCAATTCCTCTTTCCCTTGGTTTAATATCTATTGCCTTACCATTTTCATCAGTTATAATTTTAGGCTCTTGGACATCAAAATCAATATAACCCTTCGCTATTTTATTTTTTCTAATTATTTGTGAAAGATCTTTCATTAATCTTAATGTATCAGCAAATTCTTCATAACCATCAGGAACAACATCTTCCTCTAAGATTTTATTGACATTCTTATAAGTCATTTGTTTTCTAGATTTAATATAACTTTCAAAAATATCACTACTTACAGTATTTCCTTTCTCATCTATTTCCATCACACAAGAAATAGTAAGTCTTAAAACATCAGGATTTAATGAACAAATACCATTTGAAAGCTGATGAGGAAGCATTGGGATTACCGTATTAGCCAAATAATTACTAGTACCTCTAGCAAAGGCTTCCTTATATAAAGCTGAACCTGGTTTTACATAATTACTTACATCAGCAATGTGAACTCCAAGTAAATAACCACCATTTGGAAGTTTTTTAATACTAATAGCATCATCTATATCCTTTGTATCATCACCATCTATTGTAAAAATCATTTCATTAGTCAAATCTCTCCTACCACTAAGTTCTTGAGGAGAAACTTCACTAGGAATATTTTTAAGCTCTTCTAAAACATCATCTGGAAAAATATCATTAATTTGATATTTAGCTGCAACCGACAAAATATCAACTCCAGGGTCATCCTTATGTCCCAAAACTCTAATAACTTCTCCTTGATAATAATTGCTTTTTTCAGCTGCGCTTTGTATCTTTACAATAACTTTGTGTCCAGAAACAGCTCCATTTAACTTATCACTTGGAATTTCCACCACAATTTTTAATTTATCATCATCCAAATTTATAAAGTTTTTATTATCTTTAACATATAATTCTCCTACTAAAATGTTATTTAAATTTCGTTTATTAATAGAAGAAACTACAGCTTCGTGTTTTCCTTCATCAATTATTTTAATAATAACCTCATCACCATCAATAGCCCCATTAACATTTTCCGAAGAAACATAATAATCATTTTTACAGCCGTCAACGATTACAAAACCAAAGCCTTTTTTATTGCCTGCAAATAATCCGACTTTTTTCATTTTATCATTAAACTTTTCGAATTTGCCTTTATTAGTAAGTCTTATTTTTAATTCCTTTTCCAATTTAGTTAAAGTTTCAGCAAGCTTTGGAAGTTCTTCATCATCTAATATTGAAGCAATTTCTTCATAAGTTAAAGCTTTATTGTGTTTTAATATATAATCTAATACTTTTTCTTCCATTATAAACACCTCTATAATAATTATAAAATAAAATAAAGAAAAAATATAGTACTTATTCTTTTCTCTTTACACTTACCTTAAAAAAATCAGAAAATTTTCTGATTTTTTAAGAAATAAAAAGCACTAACAAATAATGAACCAAAAAAAGCAACAATAATATCCCACATCGTATCAGATACCCCAGTTAAAGCTACTCTTTGAGCATCTCCTCCAACTAAAGCATTACATGTAAATTCAAAGACTTCCCAAAGACATGCACATAGCGAAGTAAAAGATAGTATAAAAATAATATTAAATAAAATATTTTTAGATTTAACTCTATCTAGCATAAGTATAGCAACACCACCTGATAAAACACCAGAAAATGTATGGGTTACCTTATCAAACATTTCCCATTCATTATATAAATTACATATTACGCCTAAAAAATGAGCCAGAAAAATAAATACTATCCAAATAAATATTAAAGTTTCATTAATATTAAGTTTAAATAATTTGTTTAACATATAAGGTACTAAAATTGTCAAAATAATACTAGCATCTTTCAAAAATATAACTATTCCCTTATCAAGACTTGAAAAAATATTAAAAAAAGCTAAAATCAAAACAAATAAAATAAGTAAATGATTAATCTTCTTCATGTGTTATACTCTCCATCTCCACTCCATTTATAGCATCAAATCTCTTAGTAATCTTATCAGTAGTAGTATGAATATCTTTAACATCCCTGCTTACAGTTTCTATACTTCTATAAAGTTTATCCCATCTATCTTTGTAACGTTTAAATTCTGTATCCAAAAGTCTAAGTTCTTGATGAATGACCTTAGTATATTTGTCTCGCTCAAGATTTTTAATAATAATCTGTATTGTCGTAAGTGTACTTATTAAAGTAGTTGGGCCACATATCCAAACTCTTTTTTGATAAGCATAATCAATAATGTCTTGATGATATGCATTAACTTCTGCAAATATAGCCTCAGCAGGCAAAAAAAGTATAGCTTGATCAGTAGTTTCACCAGGAATAATATATTTGGTTGCGATAGCATCTATATGTTTTTTCATGTCTGCCTTAAACTTTCTTTCGGCTAGATTTTTATTAATATTATTTTTATCAACCATTAATTCATAATTTTCAAGTGGAAACTTTGAATCAATAGCAATCATACCTAACGGATCTGGAGCAAATACCACGCTATCGGCAATAGTCCCATTACTAAGAGTATATTGAAGTCTATATATATTATTCTTTCCCTCTCCAAAAACATTATACAAAATATGTTTTAAATTTACCTCACCAAATATACCTCTTGTCTTTTTATCAGTAAGTATTCCTTGTAATGAAACAATGTCAGATGATAAGTGATCAATTTTTCTTTGAGCTTCATCTATCTTAGAAAGTCTTTCTAAAACAGAAGTAAAAGTTTTATTAGTTCTTTCAAAATTTTGATCTAATCTTTCATTTACCTTGTCATTGATTAAATTAAGTCTATGATCGATTCTATCGTTAAGTCCTGTAAAGTCATCATTTATACTTCTATTTATTTCGCTTTTAAAATCACCTAATTCTCTTATCATATCAGTTTCAAGTTTGCCAAGTCTTTCTGTAATATTTGATTCATTAACATTTTTAGAAAGAGCTATTACGCTAATTATTAAAACTACTACTAATAGACCTATTATAATATATTCCATTTTATCACCTATAATAATTATAAATTATTTTAAATATTCATTCAAGAAATTATTAACAAATTAGTGTAAAGAAAAAAGCTACCTTAGAGCTTTAATTTTGTCATGAAATAACTCCTTTTGAGTGACTATATCATTATTTAAATTGTAATTCAAATGATGATTTTCACTATTTTTACTATTTTTTATATAAAAAAGATAAATTCTAATAATAAATTTATCCTTTTTGTTTTCTATTATTATATCAATTCTTTAAATATGTACTTTTTATATTTTTTTTAAAATATATGATTCATACCCTCCAATTACACTAAACGCATTATATCCATAAGCTCTTAAAATTTGACTTACTGTTCTAGATGTAATTCCTTTTTGACAATATAAATAATAATTTTCACCTTTATTTAAATATTTACTGTGATTATTTACTAAATTATCATAACTTATATTTATAGATCCAGGAATATGATTATCATTAAATTTTTGATTAGATCTAATATCGATAATATTAGGATTATTAATATTTAATAAATCATTAATTGTTATTTCCAAACAAATCACCTCTAAAACATTATATGTTTACTCATAACATATATTTTTTACAAAAGACTAAAAAACAAGCAAATTTTTGCTTGTTTATTCATCATCACTAAAGAAATCATCAAAAAATTGATCATCTGTAACAAAATCATCAGATTCATGAGAAACATTTTCATTTTTAACTTGAGAAACATTATTATTCTTTTTACTTTCTTCATTAGAAGTTTCTTTAACTGCTTTATTAACTTTTTCCGTAATTTTAGTTGCAAAATCTATAGAAGAGAAAGTATTAGTTTTATCACCTTTAGTTTCCTTCTTAGAAGAATTATCAACCTTAGGATTAACCTCTACTATATCCTGTTTAGGAATGACAACAGGTTTTTTAACAGGTTCTATTTTTACTTCAGAAGGAGACTTTTTAGAAACAGCCCTCTTAGCCGATTTTTCTCTTTCCTCTTTTTCAAGTTCAGCAATTTTAGCATCAATATTTTTAATAAAATCACTAGTAGTCATTGGTTTATTATTAGCATTCATTTTATCAGCAAGTCCTGGCATAACTGAATTAACTAAATTGTTCATCTTTTCCTGACGTTTTGCATCAACATATCCTTTTAAATCAAATATATGAACAGGTTCTTTTTCACGCTGTGGATAAGTAGCATTACCATCTTTTTCAGTAGGACCCCAATCAATATTAAAATTAGGTTTTATTTTAGTTCTAAATGGATTCATACGAAGTCTTAAAACAATAATCTCCCACATACTAAGTCTTTGTAAATCACTAACTGTAATTAATGGACGAGTTTCTTTCTTTTCCTTACCATCTTTATCTTTCTCTTTTATTTCATATTCACCGCACATTTTACTAATTTCTTCTAAAGCAGCCATTTCTGTACTAATTAAATAAATAATATTTGTACAGTTACCACGAATTGTATCCCCTTTTTCTTTACCATAAATTTCGGCAAGTTGAGCATAGTTTTGAATAACAAAATAAAATCTCATTTTACGTGAACGAGCTGCTGATACCATAGTATCAACATCCTTAAGTGGTGGCATATTAGCAAACTCATCCAAAATAAAGTTCGTTCTATATGGAAGTTGTCCACCATTTTTTTGTGCATAATCAACTAACGCTTCATAACACTGTTTAAGGAAAATAGTAACAAGTGAATGATATGTTTTCTTTTCATCTTGAACAATTATAAATACTGCTGTTTTTTTACTACCTATATCTTCAAAATCAAAATCACTGTGTGAAAGCATTTCAGATAAGTTTTCACGAGCAGCAAATAATCTAATCTTCTGTTTAAAAACTGATAAAATACTACCTTTAGTATCTGTCGGTGCGACAATTGTAGAAGAAGCACTAATATAAGCAGAAGAATTTGGATCTTTACTTTTGAAATATTCATTAACATAAACAGAATTTGGGCCACATTTCTCTTCACCTATTGTTGTAAAAGCATTAACACTGTTTAAATTAATTTCTTCCTCTTTAGCATCTTCAAATAACCCCAAACAAATACCAGAAAAATAGTCAGCAGATGTTTTTTCCCAGAAAGGATCTTGATTTTGTGCATTTTCATCATAAAGAATATTCATCGCAAGGTCATCCGTAAGCTCATTGGCTTTATCAACATTACCATTTTTAAAATATTTATAAGGTAAATGTAAAGGATTCCAGCCACTACCCCTTTGTGGATCACGGAAGTTAAGTAAAACTACATTATAACCTTTCTTTCTAAGCATTTCAGAACTTTTTTCATATATTTCACCTTTAGGATCGGTAATAATCATAGATTCATCATGTTTAGCCAAACTGTGAACAAGAGGAAATATAATGGCTTGAGTTTTTCCTGAACCAGTAGACCCAACTATAATATTATGGCCTTCACCGCCGTCAACCCACATCTTACTGCCATTATTAATTAAAGGAACTCCACCATATTCAGCCTTTTCAGTTTGAACCTTAACCATGTTAAGCTCTTTTTTCATCTCACTATCAGTAGCCCATCTTGAATAACCTTTTTTATTCTTAGCTCCCTCAGTAGAAAAACCAAAGCCCTTTTCCATTTCAAAGAATCTGTCTTTAACACTATATATACTAGCACCTAAGGCAATTATATAACAAAAAATAGTTAAACCAATATAATCTGGTCCAAAAGCTGGAAATGGATTAAGCCCATAAAAAGGATGATCCAAATCTCCTTTAGCAAATTGAACAACATTTAAAAGAGCAATTGCGACAAAAAATAAAAGCACTACACAATAAACACCAAACATAGCCCAGTCTTTAGCTTCTGCCCTAAACTTTAATTTCATACATTATTCCTCCTAATTTAATTTTAACAAAAAAAATAATTAAAATTTTAAACATAATTGATTTAATAACACCATAATTATAACATTATTAATTTAATAAGTAAATTAAGAAAAAAAGATTTATCAAATATTTGATAAATCTAAATACCCTTACTTTTCAAATAAGCAATCTTGATATAATTGTAATTCATTACTTTCTATTTTATATATTTGATAGCAAGAATAAAAAGTAGGAACATCAACAACATCTTTACCTATTATTATTTCATCTTTTCCATCACTATCAAGATCAATAACATCCATTATTTCAAAAACGTCACCATCAGATGAATTAATCACATTAACTACTCTATTATTTCTTACTAAAACTAAATAAGCTTTTACTTCATAATCCATTATATCTAACTTAAAATTTGTAAACCTATAAATTGTTTCTATTACACCATCACCATCAAAATCTAAGCTTACTTTAAGTAAAGTTCCTCGATAATTATTTAACGAATTATTATCATAAACTTTAGCGACCTCTTTTATTACATCATCATCACCAGAATCATAAGTTTGTATTTCATAATCAGTTGGTTTTACATCATTCATTCCTGTATATGCAAATTTGAAATCATCTGTTGGAATACTATTATAATCTTTATCAAAAAAATGCCACTTATTAGATAAAAATTGTAAAGTATCTGCATCATATTTATTTGCGCCGTTATACAAAATATATTTATGATTAGTTACATCAGCATCAACCGCAGTTTTTTGATACCATTTTCCCTTACTTTCATGCCATATTAAATAATTGCCAATAAGTAAATATTTATTAGAATTTACATTATCTTTATTATTGATAAACAAAGCTAAAAAAATATAACAAGCTACAATTACTACTACAATTACAATCCATTTAATATTCTTCTTTACTTTTTCAAAATTTTCCATAAACACCAACCTATCCTAATAAAATTATATAATGTAAAAATAACAATGTCAATTAGAAAAAAA
>CACZQJ010000007.1 GCA_902783265.1 uncultured Erysipelotrichaceae bacterium
CCATAAAAATAACACCTCACTTTCTTGAGATGTTATTTTACATTAAATCTTCTTTTTAATAAAGTGACAATTTAAGGGTTCACTTCACTTTAGATATTCTTTTAAAAACTCTTCTTTATACTCTAAAAATCTATTATCTTTTATAGATTCTCTAATATTTTCCATGACTCTTATTAAAAATCTAATATTATGAATTGAAAGAAGTCTTCCACCCAAGCCTTCGCCTGCCACAAATAAATGACGCAAATAAGCTTTGGTATAATGCTTACAAGTATAACAATCACAAGTGTCTTCAATCGGTGTAAAATCCTCTCTATACTTTAAATTTCGCAAATTAATTTTACCACTTTTAGTAAAAGCATTAGAATGTCTAGCAATTCTAGTTGGAAGGACACAATCAAACATATCAATTCCACGCTCTACTCCTTCAAATAAATCAACAGGATCCCCGACTCCCATCAAATAGCGTGGTTTATCTCTAGGTAAATATTTAATGGCCCAATCAATCATTTTATACATAGTATCTTTATCTTCACCAACGCTAGTTCCTCCTATTGAATAACCGTCAAAATTCATCTTTACAGTTTCCAAAGCGCTATATTTTCTAAGGTCTTCATAAGCTCCACCTTGAACTATACCAAACAAAGACTGATTTTCATTATTAAAAATATCTTTACCTCTTTTGGCCCATCTTAAAGTTCTCTCAGTACTTTTTTTAGAATATTCATAAGTCGCCGGAAAAGGAATACATTCATCAAAACTCATCGCTATATCACTATCAAGTTTATTTTGAATTTGAATAGAAAGCTCAGGAGTTAAAAAAAGAGGCTTTCCATCTATATGGCTTTTAAAATGAACACCTTCTTCAGTAATATCCTTTTCCTTATTTTTAGCAAGTGAAAAAACCTGAAACCCTCCACTATCAGTAAGAATAGGTCCATCATAATTCATAAATTTATGAAGCCCACCAGCTTTACTTACAATATCCTCACCAGGCCTTAACCATAAGTGATAAGTATTAGATAATATAACTGCACTATTAACTGCTTTAAGTTCTTCTGGAGTAAGCATCTTTACATTAGCTAAAGTGCCTACCGGCATAAACATAGGAGTATCATAAGTACCATGGTTAGTAATTAATTTGCCAAGTCTAGCATCACCATCATTCTTTATTAATTCATATTTTATTTTCATAATATTACCTCTTTTTTTCTACACCTTTAAAACTACCTAAATATAAATTTAAATAATTATCTTTAAGTTTTATATAATAATTATTAATAAGTTCATTTAAAATTATTTTCCCATCTTGAGACTTTGAAAGAATATTTGCAGGAAAATCCTCAAAAAATCTAATTTTACCCTCTTTAGGCAAAAACCGACTATATGTTAAATCAATCAAATACTCATGGTTGGCAACCAAAAAATAATGATCATAATTAACATCAGTATAGTCTCTAATATTTAACATTAAAACATTAAAGCCCTGCTCTAACAAATCACACATTACATTATTAGAAAAAAAATAACATAATCCATCAAAACTCTCTACATTACTCACTTTCATTTGAGAAACATTTTCATCAATAGTAATTCTAATAATTTCTTCTTCCATAATATAAATAATAAATTAAATAATAAATTAAGTCAAGAAAAAACCAATGCTACATATACTTCTGCATTGATTTCATCATTTGATTAACTTGCTTTTGACTAGGAGTTCTTCCCATACCAGTCATCATTGCTTTAATCATTTTTTCATTAATTGGTGGATTTTCTTTTAATTGCTTTTGGGTAAGTTTTCTTGCAATTAAAAATCCAATAATAATTCCGGCTACTAAGCCAACTACAACTTTTAATATATCTAAAAATAGTGCCATACTAAACCTCCTAAAAATATTTTACTAAAAAATAGTACTAATTACAAGTAAATTATATGCACATATTTTTAAATTAAGCTCTTTCCGAGATAATTTCTTGGGATTTTGGTGCACTGTGACTTGCATTAACATTATTTACAGCCGTTAAATAACTCACCCCCAATACCATAACTGTCAATGCAATAATTGATTTGCTTTTTAACATTTCCATATTCTTACCTCCTTACAAATACAGTTTAGCACGAACATATTTTCGTGTCAATACCTTTTTCAAACAAATGTTTGACTTTCCTGAAAAAGTGTGTTAAAATGTGTACAGAATATTTAAGGAGGAAAAAAATGGAAAAATTAACCCGTAGACAAAATGATGTTTTAACCTTTGTCAAAAGCTATATTGTTTCACACGGATACCCACCAACCGTAAGAGAAATTGGTAAAGCGCTAAATATTTCATCACCAGCTACGATTCACGCACACCTTTCTAATCTTGAAAGTAAAGGATTTATAAAAAAAGAAGGTTCAAAAAACAGAGCCATCGAACTTTTAGTCAAAAATGAATTCGAGCCAGAAAATGAATTAGTTACCGAAGTACCACTACTTGGAAAAATAACTGCCGGTTCACCTATTGAAGCCATTGAAATGCCAGATGAATTTTTTGCACTACCAAGTTACTTACTGCCAAAAGGTAAAGAAGTTTTTACCCTAAAAGTTGAAGGAACAAGCATGATTAATGCCGGAATTTTAGACGGAGACATTGTTATCGTTGAAAGAAGAAGTCATGCCAATAACGGAGAAATAGTTGTAGCAATGACTGATGAAAATGAAGTAACACTTAAAACATTTTATAAAGAAAAAAATCATTTTCGCCTTCAACCAGAAAATGATACAATGGACCCGATAATCTTGGATAATGTTGTCATTTTAGGAAAAGCCATTGGCTTATATAGAAAAATATAAAGAGTTTCAATTTTGAAACTCTTTCAATTTATAAAATATGTATTTGACATTATTAAATCATCTTCTAAATAAACTACTGCAACAACACTGCCACTATTAACATAAGTAGTAGTTATCCTATCAGCATTAATAAAAGTAACGCCTCCATCAAGGCTATACTTATAAACATAATTACTTCCCTTAGGGTAAGTAATTTTTAAACTATTATCATAATTAAATTTAATACCATTAATTACCTTAATTAATCTTTTTTTAACACTTACATTTCCATAAGGATCATAAGCCCTGCACGTTATAGAATAATTCCCCGGAAGACTTCCCAAAGAATTATCGCATAAAATTTGTACTTTACCACTATTATCAATTGCCTCTACTCCATCATTCACATCATAATTAATAGCCTCTAAATCAGTTAAAACTAATGTATCTATAGTTTTAAATTTAGGCCTCTCTCTATCACATACTATTATAACCCTTGTGGCCTCCATATTATTAACTTTATATTTCACAACATAATCACTAACAAACCTGGTATCAACACTAAATACCTGCTTATCATCTTTATAATATGTAATTGAAATATTACTAGATACATCATTACCATTTATATACGCATAAGCTCCAAGTTCTTCATAAGATTCGCCAATATTAACATAAGTTAAATAATCACCATTTAATATAATCTTTGAATCAGTCTTCTCTATTTTTTTAAAAGGTTCATAATTTTTTTTATAATTAATATATCTAAACAAAAAGTTAAAGCCCAAAATTATTAAAATAATAACTATAAAAATAATAATTAAATGGATAACTTTAAATCCTTTTCGCACATTAATCACCTGAGTTTTCTTGAATAAAATATGTATATTTATTTCCCTCTTTTTTTACGCAAACAGCCACATTAAAATCTTCGCCATTTTTAGGGTCTTCAATATTAGCCGGCAAATAGCCTGCGGCTTTTAGAGATTCAACGGATTTACATTCTTCACCCACAATACTATTAAATTCACTTAAATGAGCTTGATCAGCATAATAATTTTTAAGTCCTTTTATTATTTGCTGCTTTTGTAATTCAGATAACTTAGACTTCCCTTGATTTAAAGAACTATCAATTACTGGAATAGTTATCAAAGAAATTATTGATAAAATCACAATAACACCTAAAAGTTCTATTAAAGTAAATCCTTTATTTTTCATATTTATCACCTACTATTAGTATATCAAGAATTGAAAACAAAAAAAAGAAAAAAGTAAAGCATTTACATCACTTTACTTCATCAACATCAAAATCTTTAAGTTCTCCATTTTCTGAAACAATCTTATTAACCTTTTCCTCAATAGTTTTAAGTTCATCATCACACTCTTTGACAAGTTTCATTGCTTCGGTATATTTCTTAATAGATTCATCTAACGGAACATCTCCATTTTCTAACGTTGTAATTATTTCTTCAAGTTCTTGAAGTTTATCCTCAAATTTTTTCTTATTTTCCATCTTTTTCCTCCTTAACACCATTGATACTAGCTTCAATAAAACCATCATAAACTCTAACCGAAATTAAATCATTTTTATTAACTTCATTTATCGATTTTATAGTTTTATTATCTATATAAGCAATACTGTAACCCCTACCTAAAATATTCAAAGGATTTAATAATTCTAATTTATCAATCATATTTTTCATAATTACTTTTTTATCTTTATAAATAATATCAGGATTTACAATTATATAACTTCTTTTAAGAATATCAAGTTTTCCTTTTTTATCTTTAACACCCTTTAAAATCAAATCATTAAGTTTATCAAACATTAAATCAAGTTTTTGTTTTTTGTTATCAAAAAGTATCATTGGATTTTTAATAACAAATGAATTCTTAATAGAATCTAAATATAGCTTCTGATAATTTACTTTCTTTATAACACATTCATTAAGACGTATAACCAAATTATTTATATGTGCTTTTAAATCAGCCATATTAGGAACAGCAAGTTCTGCAGCCGCTGTTGGCGTAGGAGCTCTTAAATCAGCAACAAAATCAGAAATTGTAAAATCTATTTCATGACCAACCGCACTAATAATAGGAATTGGGCTTTCATAAATAGCTCTTGCCACAATTTCTTCATTAAAAGCCCACAAATCTTCAATAGAGCCACCACCTCGTCCAACAATAAGTACATCCACGTCGTAGTCTTCAGCCCGTTTAATGTTATAAACAATACTTTCTTTAGCATTTTCACCTTGTACTAAAGTTGGAAATAAAATAGTTTCTGTGGCCGGAAAACGCCTTTTAATAGTAGTAATTATATCTCTAATAGCAGCTCCAGTAGCAGCAGTCACAATACCAACCCTTTTAGGAATTTTAGGTATTTTTTTCTTATGAGATTCATCAAACAATCCTTCTTTAGAAAGCTTCTTTTTAAGCTCTTCAAAAGCAATATATAAATTACCAACACCGTCTTCTATCATTTCGTCAATATATATTTGATAATTGCCTGACGCCTCATATATACTAATTCTACCAGTAACTAAAACCTTCATGCCATCAGCTGGTTTAAATAAAATCTTAGAAGCATTACTTCTAAACATAACTGCATTAATTTTACTATTTTCATCTTTCAAAGAAAAATAAAAGTGACCAGACGTATGACATTTAAAATTAGATATTTCTCCCTTTAAAAAAACCGTTTGCAGATTTTCATCAAGATCAAATCTAGATTTTAAATATCTAGTAATAGAACTTACAGTTAAATACTTATCCTGCATTTATTTCACCTTTATTATGATAAATTTTATCCAAAACACCATTAATCATTTTTCTAACACTATCATCGCTATAAACTTTTGCAAGTTCAATAGCTTCATTTATAGCCACAATTGGAGGAATTTCAGTATACAAAAGTTCAAATATTCCCATACGAAGAATAGCAATATCAGTATTACCAAGCCTATCTATAGTCCAACCATCTAAATATTTATTTGCTATTTTATCAATTTCATTTTTATAAGTAATTACCCCATAAACGATTTCTTTAACAAATTCATGATCAACATCTGTCACTTCTTTAATTACTTCATCTACTTCATATTTCATCTTATTTTTACTATAAACCTCGATTTGATATAAAATTGTCATACATTTTTCTCTAAGTTCACTTCTATTTGCCACATCAATCACCATATATATTGTACCAAAACACAAGTCTTAAGTCCATATAAAAACATTTGAAATTAAAAAACTCAAGCATTTCATCTTGAGCTTAATATTTCTTGGTAGCCTGTACGGGATTTGAACCCGTGAATGCCGCCTTGAGAGGGCGGTGTGTTAAACCCCTTCACCAACAGGCCAGAAAAAACTTATGTATTAACATTTTAACACATTTAAAACATTAATACAATAAATTTAATTCCATAAATGTTCAGGATATATTCCATCTGGATTATCCGTAGTTTTAACAAGCTTTTTAATTTCTTCTTTTACTTTAGAAGTATCATCTTTATAAGTTACTCCTAACCATTTAGCGCTAGTTGGTAAAACTTTAATTTTCACTTTTTCATTTTTTATCATTTCATCTAAAACATCAGGAAGTAAAAATTCACAAGTGTCCATATCATCTTTATTTTTTTCAAAGAAAATAGTCATTTGCTCCTCAAGTTCTTCAAAAATCATAGGAGTAAGTCCAAACATTAACATAGATACAGGCTGATCTAAATTAACATCGTATGAATCTCTTCCATCAAGTGGCTCACAATGTACTAAATCACCATTTCTAGTAACTTTACTTTCAATAACTGCATCTAAATAGCCGTCTTTTACCATACATACGCCACGTTTTACACTGCCAGTTTCCGATAAAGTCTCACCAATTTTATAACCAATAACACAAAAATCATCATTATTTTTCAAATAATCGCTAGCTTTTTCAAAAGCATCATATCCAAAGAAATCATCAGCAGAAATTATAACAAAATTTTCATGAACTTTCTCTTTAGCACATAATATAGCATGCCCTGTTCCATAAGGCTTAGTCCTATCTTTTGGATAATTAAAATTACTAGGAAGATTATCATTATTTTGGAAAACATATTCTACTTTAATATGTTGTTCTACCCTAGAGCCTATAGTCTCTCTAAAAATATCATAATTTTCTTCTCTAATTATAAAAACCACCTTATTAAAGCCTGCTTTTTTAGCATCATAAATAGAATAATCAATTATAAATTCACCATTAGGTCCCATGGGTTCTACTTGTTTAAGACCACCAAAACGGCTTCCCATACCGGCCGCTAAAATTACTAAAGTCAAATCCCTCATAAATACCTCCTATTTTATTAAATTATAAGTATCTCTAGCTATCATTAACTCTTCATCAGTTGCAATAACATAAACATCAATTTTAGATTTTTCAGTACTGATTTTAAATAATGAACCCCTCTTATTATTAGCTTCAGGATCTATTTTAACCCCTAAACACTCAAGTCTATTACATACATCTTCCCTTGTAAGTGGCCCATTTTCACCAATACCTGCAGTAAACACAATAACATCTGTACCACCAAGCAAAACATAATACTGTGCGATATAATCAGCAATTCTTCGTGAAAATTTTCCAAAAGCAAGTTTTGCTTTTTCATTTCCTTTTTCAACTTCTGCCTCAATATCACGCATATCGCTACTTACTTCACTTAAACCAAGAAGGCCGCTTTTCTTATTTAAAGCATTAAGCATCTCGTCAACATCAATACCCTCTTTTTTCATAACAAATGGAATAATTGAAGGGTCAACATCTCCTGATCTTGTTCCCATCATAATTCCTGCAAGTGGAGTAAATCCCATAGAAGTATCAACGCATTTGCCATCCTTAATAGCGCAAATTGAAGCTCCACTGCCAATATGACAACTTATGATTTTTAAATCTTTTCTATTATAAATATTTTCAACCGTTTCTGTAATAAATCTATGACTAGTACCATGTGCCCCGTATTTTCTAACGCCATATTTTGTGTACCACTCATATGGAACAGCATACATATATGATTCAGGATCCATAGTTTGATGGAACGCCGTATCAAATACAGTTACCATAGGTACATTAGGTAATACTTTCTGGAAAGCTTTTATACCTGCAACATTAGCCCCATTATGAAGTGGTGCAAGTTCAATAATTGATTCTAGTTTTTTCATTACTTCATCATCGACTACTACAGACCTATCAAATAAATCTTTTCCGTTTACTATTCTGTGTCCTACTCCACCTATTTCATCTAAAGACTCAACTATATGAAGTTCATGCAATTTTTCTAAAAGTAAATTAACAGCCATTGTATGGTCCTTAATTTCTACTTCATTTTTCAATTTTTCACCGTTATACTTAATTGTATAAGCGCTTCCTTCAATTCCTATTCTTTCAAATAAACCAGAAGCGATAACATCCTCTGTTTCCATGTCAAACAAGCTAAATTTAAGAGAACTACTTCCAGCATTAACTGATAATATTTTCATAATTAATCCTTCTTTCTTTTTGCCATACTTATTTTATCATATTTTAAAAAATTATCATAGAAAAACTTAAAGATTTTATCTTTAAGTTTCAAATTTAAAAGTTATTCTTTTAACACTTTCTAAATTTTTTTTAGTCTCCATAGTAAGCATTTTATAATCATTAGCATTAATGATTTCACCAATATAAGAAGTAAATTCAGCAAGCTTACCATCATTTAAAGTTACTGTTACCGGTGATATTTTTACATCATAATTATTTTTATTAACAACTTTCGCTGTAAAATAATAATTACCATTTTTAGAATATATTTTAATCTTTTCAAAATTTATACTATCAATAACTTGGTCACGATAGTTTATATTTATATCCTTTTTTTGAACTTTTTTAGGTATTTTTATGAAAAATATGATTAAAATAGCTAATAAAATAATCAAAACTATCAAAATAATCTTCCAAAATTTTATGCCAGTAACTTCATTCTCAAACATCCGTTACCTCTGAGACGCTGGCCATGTTTTAACAATATCACAACTACTACTAGATGGAGCAGGATCAGGCATCTGCATTCTAACAATTGTTGGGACCTTGAAAGCCTTTCCAAAAGCCATACACGTTCCTGGTTGTAAAGTCTTTTGTTTTTCAACTATTTCTGCACTTATATTTGGAAGCATTTTTCTAATATATTCAACATCCCTTGGATGATTTAATTTAAATATAAGAAAGTTCGCACATTGAGAAATAACTGTTTCTGATATTTCAACCGGTCTTTGAGAAATAAGATTGAATATAAGACCATATTTTCTTCCCTCTTTAGCTGCTCTTTCAAATATATTATAACCAATCAAATCAACATCAGTATCATTTTGAACGTATCTGTGAGCTTCTTCGACGAAAATATGAAATGGAATTGAAGCTCTATCTTTTAATCTTTTACTAAAATTGAAAAGCATTTTAGTATATATTTTTGTTACTACTTTAGCAAACCAATCCTCAACATCTTCCAAGTTAAAATTGATTACTTGAGCTTTCTTACCAGAAGCTGAAACTAAAGAAGCAATATAATTTTCAATAGTAATAAAATTAGGATATCTTAAATATCTAGAATTTTCAGAAATAGTAAGTGAATGCAATCTTACCTTTAGCGTAATCGCATCAGAATAAGTTTCTTCATTATTTAAAAGTCCTTCACTAATTAATGTAAATTCCAAAGCCTTTTCCAAATCTTCTAAAGTATAATACTTGATTTCCGTAGGTTCATATGTATCCAAAGATTCATCAATAAAACTTGTAACATATTCCGTCATCAAATTACTCTCTGGGAAATTACCTTGCGTATCAATAGTAAAACAATCTCTAAACTTTCGTACATAACCAATACCTTGAACTGGAGCCTCCAGATTAAACTCTTTAGTTGAACAAGTAGCTATAATCTTAAAAACATCATTTCTTTTACTACTAGACGTTTGATTTGTATACAAAATTGTCATTATAGCTTTAGCAATCAAATGATTTTTATATCTTACAGAAAGATCATCATCAGATGCAAATATTGTAACTAATTTAAGCATTCTTTCAATAATAGTTAATTGCGAATGCTTATCTGCTCTTAAAAGAAGCGCATAGTCATCAATATCCAAAAGCCAAAGTGGAACACTTAATAACTCTCCATCCGTTTGTAAAACATTAGTAGTATAAAATTTAAAATGTAAATTCGGATTAATTTCATTTATATTTTGAAGAGCATTATGATATTCACCATAAGCATCAAATATAAAGAAATTTGATCTAAATGGTAAAAGTTTAGGATTTGCAAAAATATTCTGAAGAAGTCTTGCAACTCCACATGATTTACCAGAACCACTATTACCAAATATAGCCATATGACTACTAAATAAATCATTAATATCGGCTTTTATTTCCCTTCCATCATAAAGTGGACTACTACCAATTACAAATGTAGAAGGAGTATCATCCCCTAAAAGGAGTCCAACTTCTTCAGCACTAATCAATCTTAAATTAGAATTAAAAGTAGGTTTTCTAATAACTCCACCAATAAACTTTCCGTTTTCAATTTCTCCTAAAAATCTAATTTTAATCAATTCAGCTCCTAAATCTTCAACTTCTCCAACAACTCTCTTATCGCCATCTTCAAATACGACATGCATATTCATAATATTGGTAGATAAACTACCATCCTTAGGCGTTTCAACATGTGCTTCAGTATCACTAATATAAATAATTTTTCCAAACATAATATGCCTCCTATAATAATTCTTCTATTTTTTTTCTAGTGTTTTCATCAATATTTTCAATTAATCTTTTTATTTTTTGAGATTTTTCATAATTTTTTAAAACTTTTTCAAACCCTCTTATTTTTCTTTCGGCCTCTTTTATAACATTATGAACTGCTGTCCTACTTACATTTCTATTCTCACTAATTTCTGATAAGCTAAGATTATTAAAATAATAATCCTTAAAATATTCCTTTTGCTTATCGGTTAATAACTCTCCATAATAATCATATAAATTAACCATATAAAATGTTTTAATGTCCGATGACATTTAATACCCCCATTCCTATTACCAAAATGCCAAAACCTAAGTATATTAAAGTCATATATTTGCGCTTATAAAAATACTTGTTATTGTAACTAGTGACTAATAAAACTAGCCCCATAACCATATACGTATATGAATAATTTTTAGTAAAGAATGAAGAAATAAATGAAATTATTAAGATAATTATTCCGATAAACTGCATCGTCAAACTATATTTTTTCATTCTTCTATTCCCTTAAATAATCCATATATATATTTTTCAATATCAAATATTCTTAAATCCTCTTTTTTCTCGCCTAAGCCAACATATTTGACAGGAATTCCTACCTCATCTTTAATAGCTAAAACAATTCCTCCCTTAGCCGTTCCATCTAATTTAGTTAAAACAATACCAGTAATATTAGTAATTTCTTTAAAGCTTTTTGCCTGACTTATACCATTTTGCCCCGTAGTAGCATCAATAACTAGCAAAGTCTCATGTGGTGCTTCAGGAACTAACTTGCCAATAACCCTATTAATTTTTTCAAGCTCCTTCATTAAATTAACTTTATTTTGAAGTCGGCCAGCAGTGTCGACTAAAACCACATCATAATTTTCTTCTTTAGCTTTACTAACTCCGTCATACATAACACTAACAGGGTCAGCATTCTCTTTATAAACAATATCACAATTTATTCTTAATGCCCACTCTTTAAGTTGTTCGGTAGCCCCAGCTCTAAAAGTATCACCAGCAACCATCAAAACTTTTTTTCCTTCCGCCTTTAATTTATAAGCCAACTTGCCTATTGTCGTTGTCTTTCCGGCGCCGTTTACTCCTACAAATAAAATAATTGTCGGCCCATCAGAAGCATAATTTATTTTATTTACTAATATTTCATTGTTAACATATATAATAAACATCTCATCAACAATTATATCTTTAAGTTCTTCAGGTGTTTTTATATTTTCTTTTTTTACTCTCTTTTTAAGCTTATCAATTATATCCATGACAGTATTAACACCAATATCTGACATAATTAATACTTCTTCCAAGTTCTCAAAATAATCATCATTTATAACGCCATATTTCTTATTCAAATTAAGTAATGCACTTAAAAAATTTTTTCTTGTTTTTTCCAAACCCTTATCATAAAGTTCTACCTCTTTTTTTTCCTCTTTTTTAAATACATTCTTAAATTTGTCAAATATTCCCATTTGTATCATCCTCAACTATATACAATTTTACACCATTTCATTTTAAAATACAATAAAAATATAATGATTAGAATATATTTTTTATCATAAAAGATATAAGATTATATATAAATTTTGTATTAAGCTAAGCAACTTGCCAAAAATATAAAAAAAAGATATAATGATGTAGTCAGTTTTAACTTTTATGAAAGGAGGAAATATGAAATTTAATAAAGGCGAAAGTTATATATTCGCTTTAGGTGGACTTGGAGAAGTCGGAAAAAATATGTATTGTGTAATGCATAATGATGAATTAATTATTATTGATGCGGGGGTTATATTCCCAGGTGGTGAATTAATGGGAATTGACTATGTTATTCCTGATTTTACTTTTTTAAAACAAAATGAATCTAAAATAAAGGGGCTATTTATTACTCATGGTCACGAAGACCATATCGGTGCGATTCCATTTTTACTATCCGAAGTTAACATTCCAGCTATATATGCACCCAATCAAGCAGCCGCTTTAATTAGAAAAAAACTTGAAGATAGAGGAATAAAATATAATAATTTATTTGTATATGAAGAAAAAAATATATATAAATTTAAAGAAATAAGTGTTGAATTTTATCAAACAACTCACTCTATTCCAGATTCACACGGAATAGTTGTTCATACACCAAATGGTACAGTTATGACCACTGGAGACTTTAAATTTGATTTAACTCCAATTGGGCCAATCGCGAACTTGCATAAAATTGCCAAATTAGGTAGTCACGGTGTAACTTTACTTTTAAGTGACAGTACTAATGCGATGAATGAAGGAATAAGTAATAGTGAATCAAAAGTCGATAGCGCTCTAGATGACTTATTCACAAAACACAATAGTAGAATTATAATAGCTACATTTGCTTCAAATATTTATCGTTTAAAACACATTGCCGACACATGTAAAAGACATGGAAGAAAAATTGCTGTTTTTGGTAGAAGCATGGAAAATAATATTGAAATTTCCATTGAAGGCGGCTATATAAAACACAAGGAAATATTTATAACACCTGAAGAAGCTAACAGTTTACCAAATAATAAAGTGTGTATTCTATGTACTGGAACTCAAGGAGAGCCACTAGCTGCTCTAAGTAGGCTTGCTAACGGAACACATAAACAAATAAAACTTCAAAGTGATGACATAGTAGTATTTTCTTCATCCGCTATACCAGGAAATGCCCTAAGCATCTCAAGAACAATTAACAAATTATGTTTAAAAGGAATTACCGTATATACTAATACATCTTTAAGCGATATACACGCTTCTGGTCACGCTAACGAAGAAGAACTTAAGTGGATGCTTAGACTTGCAAAGCCAAAATATTTTATGCCATTCCACGGAGAATATAGAATGCTAAAAAAACATACAGATATAGCTGTAAGTTGTGGCATTCCAAGAGAAAACACATTTGTTCTAAGTAATGGTGACGTTCTTTCGATGAAAAATAATGTCATTAAAAAAGCTGGCTACATCCAAGCTGGTGATAGTTTTGTAGATGGTAATCGTGTTGGTGAAGTAAGTAATGCCGTTATGAAAGATAGAAAAATAATGGCCATGGATGGCATTGTAGTTGTAATTGCTAATATGGATATAAAAGGCGGAAAACTTTTATCATCCCCTAGCATAATTACTAGAGGTTTTGTCTTAGTAAATGATAATATAGAGCTCTTGAAAAAACTTGAAAATTTAGCTAAAGATGCAATAAATAATAAAATAAAAACTGGCATTAATTATTCAGATATTAAGCTAGAAATTTCAAATACTCTATCAAGCTATATAAATTTACATACTGGAAGAAAGCCTATAATACTTCCTGTTATTATGGATATAAAGAAAGACGTTAAAAATTAACGTCTTTTATCTTGGGCATCTATCGTCTTTTTTAAATTCATATTCAGTACCATTTTTGACAACTACACCAGTAATATGAGTGCCATCGCTTGGATTTACAACATCATCAATATAACCCTCACTTTGCAAATCACTTAAATTAACACAATCTTTATCTTTATTATCAGAAAAATAATTCTTAGCGGCCATTATAATACTTCCCTGAGTTTGCTTATCTGCATCTTGTACGCCTTTTTTTAAACTATTACTAATAGCCGGAGTAATAATTAAAAGCATTAAAGAAAGAATAACTAAAGTACCAACAAGCTCAATTAAAGTAAATCCTTTATTTTTCATAGTGTTTCCTCAATCCTAAGTAATTCATTATATTTAGAAGTTCTATCAGTTCTAGAAAGTGAACCCGTTTTTATTTGACCTAAATTTAAAGCCACTGCTAAATCAGCAATTGTAACATCTTCAGTCTCGCCACTTCTATGAGAAATAATCGTTTTATAACCAGCATCTTTAGCCATTTTAATTGTTTCTAGTGTTTCTGTAATAGTTCCTATTTGATTAACCTTTAAAAGTATTGCATTTCCAGCCTTCATATCTATACCCTTTTGCAAATATTCCTTATTAGTGACAAACAAATCATCGCCAACAAGCTGAATTTTATCGCCTAATTTTTGAGTAATTTCCGAAAAACCTTCCCAATCGTTTTCATCAACAGGATCTTCAATAGAAATAATTGGATACTTATTAATTAAATCCTCATAATAACTGATTAGTCCACTTGTAGTTAATATTCTATTTTCTCCTTTTAAATAATATTTACCATCCCTATAAAATTCACTTGCAGCTACATCTAAAGCTAAAAATACATTTTCGCCGGGCTTATAGCCAGCTAATTTAATAGCATCTATAATAGCATCTAAAGCTTCAACATTAGTATTTAAATTAGGAGCAAAGCCACCTTCATCTCCAACATTAGTACTTAAACCTTTCTCTTTCAAAACACTTTTTAAACTGTGAAAAACTTCACTACCAATTCTAAGTCTTTCTGCAAATGAAGGAGCTTCAGGAACAATCATAAATTCTTGAAAATCAAGCCCATTATCCGCATGCATACCACCATTTAAAATATTCATCATCGCCCTAGGCATTGAAATTTCTTTATCAAAATATTTATACAAAGGTTCCTTATAATAATTAGCCGCTGCTTTTAAAACTGCCATCGATACTCCTAATATTGCGTTAGCACCCAAATTAGATTTATTCTTAGTACCATCAAGCTTAATCATAATATTATCAATTCTTTTTTGATCAAGAGCATTTTCGCCAATTAAACTAGCCTTAATAATAGTATTAACATTATTAACAGCTTTTAATACTCCTTTCCCATTATACCTAGTTAAATCATTATCACGAAGTTCAATGGCTTCTCTTTCACCAGTAGAAGCCCCAGAAGGAACAGAAGCTCTTCCAATAACACCACTTTCTAAAACAACATCAACCTCAACCGTAGGATTACCCCTAGAATCTAAAATTTCTCTAGCTTTAATATTTTTAATCTTTGACATATCATAGCCTCCTTGTAATATAATTATAACATATTTCAAGCAAAATTTTAAAATATACTTGAAGTTTAACCTAAATTGTAGTATACTTAATATGTTCACATGAGTTGTCTCCGTAGCTCAGCTGGATAGAGCAACGCCCTTCTAAGGCGTGGGTCGCGAGTTCGAATCTCTCCGGGGACGCCATTTA
>CACZQJ010000008.1 GCA_902783265.1 uncultured Erysipelotrichaceae bacterium
AAAGCTATGTTTATGATATAATTTATTAAGTGTTATGTTTTCATTAATAACTGTCTTGTCATTGTAATCAATATTAGTTATTAAATGAAAATGAACACGCCCGTTCTTTTGAAATTCAGGAACGGCCACATAAAAGAGTTCATAATTAAGGGCTCTTTTTAATTTTCGTATAAATTTTTGAAATTCATAATTTGCAATTTCTAAATCAAATATATCATCATTAAAAGTTAACGTGATAAAAGTTTTAAATTTATCTTCGTTAGAGAAAATCAAACGACACATATTATTTTTAGCACGAATAACATTTTTCTCTAGGAGTATTTTATCGGAAATTTGATTTTGAACGGTGTCGTATTTAATAATTTCGTCATCAATATCGTTGCATATTTTTAAAATATTTCGATTTTTCAAATCGTCATAATAAATATGAATAGCATCGAGTTTCTTCTTTTTTTCTTTTTCAAAGCCCTCTACTACCCTACTTTGTTTATTAGAACGTTTATAAATTTGAACATAATTACCACATTTAATTAACTTAATATCATAATCTAAAAATGGAATTGTCCGAGATATGAGACTACTATCAAGTAATAGAGGAGCTAATTTCTTTTTCATAAATTAGCTCCCGACGGCGTGGGGATCCTCAAGCTTTGAGGCCTCCCCTCCGCCGTACGTAAACAAAGTGGAGTGTTCAAATTCAATATCTTTATATTTTTCAATTTTTTTATAAGTGTCATAAGCCTCTCGAAGTTCCTTTGTATGTGCAAATATAAAAAAGCCACAATATCTACGAAAACGGTCTTTTTCGGGGTCATACCACTTTGCTTTAGATTTAAAAACAATAGTTAAACAACCAAAAAAGGTTTTAGGAATATAAACAAAATGGGTTTGACTTCTAAAAGGTTTGGCAAGTTCGGAAAAAACTTGAACCGTACCAATAGTTGCCTTTTTCTGTTTTCTTTGCTGACAAATTTCGCCTAACATCTCAGCTGGTACTTCCTTGCTTTCTTTATTGCTCCACCAAGTTTTAATTTCGTCAATAACATTGACAACGCCATAGATACTATTATTATGTGATAACAAATCACGCCAAGAAATAAGCTCCCCATCTTCATATTTATAAGCCATATTAGTAAAAATTTTTAATCTTGGGTATCTACGACGCCATTTTTGAAGTAAATAAACAACAGTCATTGTTTTGCCACTTCCCTGCTCTCCCGTAACCATATGAATACCAAACTCCGAGAAAGCATTAGGGTTCTGATGTAAATAATCATAAGCAAACTGACGAGGAAATTTTATAAAAATTTCTTTTAATATTCCGTCCCTTATAGGACGATAACGTCTAGGCAAATCTATAACATAATTTACGCCACGAATTTTGAATTTTATAGGAAACATACGTAATTTAAAGTGCATATGGTCTATATATCTAAACTTTAAAATATGCAAAAAACACAAAACAACAACTAAAATAAAAATCAAAACAACTGGAATAATCAAAAATGATAAAAATTTTAAAACACTTCCTAAAGCTTTAAAAAGCATTTTAATTATAGAAAAAGCATTAAATTCAAACATTAATTACCAGTAACCCTATCTATAATATAATTTATAATATTAAGTAATGTATGTACGTGTTTCGCCATAAAAATAAGAAATAAACACATAAGTAGATAGTTTAAAGGAACAAAAAACGCAATTTTCCTTAAAAAAACACCAACACTATCATTCAAGGTAATATATAACATAAAAGGCATTTTTAGGCCTGTTATATCAAAAACCGAAAACAAAAACGGTATAACTACAGTAATAATCAATAGCCCAACGACTACTCCAAAAATCGTTCTCATGTTTGTTTTGATGCCTCCCTTACAATATTTTGCACAGCAATAAAAGTATAAATGCTTGCTAAAATTTTTATAATATTAAATATTTGTTCTTTATATTGAACATAAAAATCAAAATTAAAAATAGATACACTTTTGTCAATACCCAAAAAAGATAAATCAATAGTAGTATCGGGCACTTCGTTAGAGTTATAATTATATTTATCAGAATTAAATAAATTCATAATATCGCTTAACTGAAATATAATAGGAAAAGTGCGTTTGAGTTGTAAATACCAATATGACAAATAATCTTCTACACTACTACCAGCTGATAAAGAAATCGAATTTATTTCTTCATCAAACTCACGATTATATTTATTTTCTAACCACTTATAATAATAATCAATATCTTTTCCAATAAAATCAACCTTAATATGTCTTTCATTAAAGTAAGAATCACTTATCAAAAGCTTCGCCCTTAATGTATCATTTGAAGTTATTGTAGTGGTATAAGTAAAAACATCATTATTCAAATTATTCCAAGAAAAACCATTGTTCAAAGAATACATATAAGTAGTGTTTTCATCAGGAATTTTTTTAAAATCAAAAGTAACATCAACACTAGTAATAATATTATTCTCATTTGTTTGAACGTTTGAAAACTCAAAACTAGGCACAGGAAAAGAAAAATTTGATTTTGTATTTTCTATATAGAAAATTTTACTCATCAAATCGCCTTTCGCAATAGTATAATAAACATCATTACGTTTTATATTTAAAGTATCTTCTTCATCAAAAACAAAATCAACGTTTGAAAAATAAGGAAAACTGTCAGGCGGCGTAATAAACCCATAAACATGGTCTCTTTCATCATTGATTAAAACTTGTATTTTTTGAATAAAAGAAGTTAAAGTAAAATTTTCTGCACTCGAACCACTAGGAACAGCCCAAGTGTTTTTAACAGACGGCATAACACGAGAGGCACCATGACCTAAACTAGCCCCAAGCAAGTTTCGGTCAGGTTTAAACCAGTAGTGCTGAACATTATCATCATAATAAAACATTTTAAGCTGTGAAACATTGTAAAAAAATTGAGTAATATCTACGTCCATATAAACATAGCCAGCACTACCATAGTGTTTTTTTAATATTATAGCCATCTTATAATTATCTTTAAAATTGTCAATAATTATATTAAGGAGTTCCTCATTTGTATAAGATATACCAGTTTCACTATCAACTATAGTATCATTTAAAAACTCAATAAAATCAGCGTCATCAAAATTAAAATGATAGTCTTTTATAGGTACGGCTTTAACACCAGAAACATTTACAAAAAAAAGGCAAATAAAGACTAAAAATATACATTTTATTTTTTTAATCAAAAAACTCACCTCTTTCAATTTTTATAATTTCAAAATCTTTCCTTATATTCGCTAAAATTAAAGAAATAATAACTTCATAAGTATAATAAAGTTCCGTAACTTCTTCCCCACGTGAAGAAACGGTAACTATATAATTACGTTTCTTCATGGCAACTATGCTCTCCTAATAGCACCAAGTAGCCAAGAAATACCTTTTTTAACTGCTAGAATTGAAATTGTTATCCCAATAGTTGCACCAACTGCAGCTAAAAATGTTGGTAAAAGGGTAGACAAATCTAAAGTAGAAAAATCAAAAGCAGAAGTACCAGCTTCTAATAGATACATCAAAATCAGTCCTTTCTTTTTATATTTTCACGGGACAACCCAAAATTTAATGTCATAGACATAAAATTAATTTAAAAAATGTTATGAGGCAGTGTATAAAAACAAAAAGAAATAATAAGGAGTTGCCCCGATGAATTTAATTTAACAATAACAAATAAAAGCAAGCTTTATTTGTAAAAAAATTATAAATGTGAAAAAATATAATCAATGGTGTATGAACTCGTTTCACTCGCCATTGACATATTTTTATCACGGTATAAGCCAGTTAAACAAGCGAAAAATAAGTCGCATAACTAGATAAATAAAGAACATAATCAAAAGATAAAAAATGCCATTGAGTAAATAATTCATATTTGAAAGTTCGGCAAGTATTTGTTCGTCCATCTAAACACCTCTCGTTATAATAAGCATAGCCATTAAGGAAATCATCAAACAAAATAATAATAAATCAAGCCAGTTTTCTTTAACAAATTTTAATATTTTTTTCATTTTCTTTTCTCTTTTTGTAAATTTCTTTCTTATTTTTTCTTTATAACTAAAGTCATAAAATCTATTGTTATATACAAATTGTATACTTTGTAAAACCCAACCATAAGAATTAATATCACCAACTCTTTCAAATGGAAAAAAATCTATTTTAAAACGGAATACTAAATCATTATTTTGTTTTTTCCAAACATAAAGCAACATTAAACAAACTTACGTACATCAAACCCGTCAATTTTTGAAACAACTTGTTTGAAAGTGTTTGACTTTCCAAAAACTTGTTTATATTCTATTTCAAGAGTAACCTCTTTATCTATAGAAGATTGCAATTTACTAAACGCATTTTCTGAACAATAAGTTTCCAAAATAGCTCTACCATAATAATTATTTATTGGGTCTATATCTACTGAACAAATAACACGAAGTATTGAACTAACCTCCCCTGTTTGTTCATTTTTTATATTTCTTCTTTGAAAACCAATAATACGTCCTTTTATTTTTTTATCATTCATTCTAATCATCCTTTCTTTCAAATAAACACAAATATTTGTTATCTCTAACCCTATTTTTTTCCATTTCACAGTTTTTGTTCAAAAGTTCTATTATTTTGTTCGAAAGTTTATCGTTTTCTATTAATAAACACTGATTTAAATCAAACATAACTTTATCAAAATCTTTTCCTAATTCTTCTTTTAACTCATTAAAAGTTTTTCCTTTAAATTTTATTTTTTTCATTTTACCACCCTTTCAAATAGAAATATAATGAAAACATTATTAATAAATATATAATAATTAAAGTGTTGTCCATTTTTACCTAAATATAGCACGAGTAAAAATTTTTACTACTTCCCTTATAAAACATTTTATAACATAGCTCATTTAATACCTCTATTTTCAATTATTTCATTATCAATTTCTTCATCCCAAATATTATAATCTTGCCAAAACAAATCTAGTTCATGTGTTTTTTTTTACCATATT
>CACZQJ010000009.1 GCA_902783265.1 uncultured Erysipelotrichaceae bacterium
AAAACAGCTTATTTTTAAGCTGTTTTATCCTTTTATACCTTTGTATAGTTTTTTAAGAAGTGTGGCGCTTTTATAAAGTTTATCTTCTAAAATGCTCATTCTTTTACTCATTTCTTCATTTTCGTCTTTTAAATGTTCATTACTTGCTTTTAGGCTTTCATAATTTGATTTTAAATTATCATTAATTGATTTTAAATCTTCATGAGAGGCCGTAAGTCTATCATTTTCAGTAGATAATTTATCTATTTTTATTTGTAGAGAATTTATTTGAGAATTTTTAACTTTTATTTCTTCTTTTAAACTATTGTAATCATTAACAAATCCAGAGATGGCGTTATTAATGTTTTCAAAAGATTCATCTAGAAAGTCATCTTCAACTACTTCTTCATGAGCTTCGGCTTTGGCTACTTTTGGAGCTATTTCTTCTAGATTTGGCGTTATAAATTTGGCTCCTTTCTTTGGAGTGGTATTTGTTTTGTTATTTGCTAAATCTAAATTAGTTAAAGTATTAGATAAATCATCTATTTCATCTAATAAATCTTCAGCTTCTTCTTTTGAAATCTTTTCCATTTCACCTACAAAATCATCTTCTTCTTTTTCTTCTAAATATTTTCCATAAATGTTTAATTCGGTTATTTTACTCATAACATCCTCAATGCCAACAGCATACTTTTTCATTAGACTTCTAATATTTTTGTCTTTTGAGTAACTATTATAAAATTCCTCATCATCTGGCATTAAAATATTAGCTCTAAAAATCTGTTTTTCTTCTCTTCCTTGTTCACCGTCACTAAAAGCAATAGCCATTTCATCTATTATAGAATTAATGAATTTTTCTTTTTCTTTTACTGCTGTGTCAACAGGTTTTTTTTCTATTTTTTTGAATAAGTCTTTATTTTCTTTTCTAATGTCTCTAGCCAATTTTTTTATTGCTAAAAATCTTTCTTTTTCTAACATATTTCCACCTCTTTATCTTCCTTTATTAAGCTCTTGAATCGTATTTTCCATCTTTGGTTGAAACAATGACTTTGTCATTTTCATTTATAAATAATGGTACTTTAATCGTCAAACCATTTTCAAGTGTTGCTTCCTTGGTTGCATTAGTTGCTGTATTACCTTTAACAGCTGGTTCAGTAGATGAAATTTCATATTCAATTTTTTCTGGTAAGGTTATGCCTAAAACTTCTCCTTTATAGAAAGTAACGTCTAGATTTAAGCCTTCTTTTAAGAATTTTGCGTCATCTCCAAGTTGATCTTTTGTTAAATCTATTTGTTCATATGTTTCCATATTCATGAAGTTATAAGTATCTCCATTACCATATAAATATTGCATTGGTTTCTTTTCGATAATAGCTTTTTCAAATTTTATATTTGTATTAAATGTTTGTTCAATTGTTGAACCTGTACGTAGGTTTTTTAATTTTATTCTAACAAAAGCAGGGCCTTTACCTGGCTTAACGTGTTGGAATTCTAAAATTAAATAGATATTTCCATCAATAATCACGGTCATGCCATTTTTAATATCGTTAATATTTATCATACTTTATACCTCTTATGATCTATTTTTTTTCATTGTGCTCTGTATGTTTCATACATGTAGGGCAATATTTGTTTAATTTTAAACGTTCTGGTGTATTCCTTTTGTTTTTTTCTACACGATAATTTTCGTTTTTACACACTGAACAAACTAAAGTAATGTTTTCTCTAGCTTCTCCTTTTTTGGCCATGAATATCCCTCCTTTTCACATTTCTAGCTATATTATACCAAATTACTTGAAAATTTCAAAGTATTTTTTAGAAACTCTATCAGCTAATCTTTTATTTATAGATGATTGGTACTTTAAACGGCCATTATTGTGGGACACATCTGGTGAAATAATGGTAAAAGTTACTGTCGGATCGTCGGATGGTGCATAAGCGGCAAAGGTAGTACTTATAGTTTCAGTATCGACTTTCCCATCATTATCGGTATCCACGAAGCTCTGACTGGTTCCGGTTTTGCCGGCAGCGTTAAATACTGGATCTATATAGCCTACTCCCGTGCCATAACTAGTAACGGCTTTAAACCCTTCTTTTATTCTAGCCATATACTCTGGGCTAGTATTTACAGTGTTTAATTCTTCTTGGTTTTTATCTTCTTTCTCACCATATATGTTTTTAAATAAGTGTAGTTTCATTCTTTTACCGTTATTGGCGATTACCCCGATATATTGTGATAACTGTAGCGGTGTATAGTTATCATACTGTCCTATAGAAAAGTCTAATAAATGCCCTGGAGCAGTATTTGTTCCTTTATAACCTGTGCTTTCTTTTGGAAGGTCTATTTCTGTTTTTACCCCTAAGCCAAATTCTTTAAAGGTATTTCTGTATGTATTAAACGCTTCTGTATCAATGACTAGTGGTTTATTATATTTATAGTTTCCTTTTCCTACTTTAATAGCGGTATAATACTGGTATGTATTTGACGAATATGCGAGCGCTGTTATATCATTTAATTTCCCTAATGGTTTCCATGAACACTTTTCTGGGGTGGCAGCTATTTTTACACAATTATCGTATCTAACTTCGCCTATTTTTAAGGCGCCTGTATTATATCCGACTGTTTGCGAAGCTCCTTTAACAACGGAACCCGCTACAACTGATGATGTAAGTAATCCTGGCGCATAATCAACGACTGTTAGGTTTCCATTTTCTTCTTTTACTTGTTTACCAGCCATAGCTAAAATTTCACCGGTTTTAGGATTGGTTATCACGACAAAAGATCTATTATAATACTGAGTATTTGGTTCTTTTTTTGTATTTAATACTTCTTCAGTTAATATTGCTTCAATTTCTTTTTGAAGTTCAATATCAATTGAAAGTGTTATATCTGTACCTCGAGTTCCTTCTTCAATTAATTTATATGATCCATCATTTTCAACTTCATATTTATTTTTTTTGCCTTTTAAAATATCTTCGTATTGATATTCTAAATAACTTACACCAACTCTATCATCTAAACTATAGCCTTTATCTAAATAATAGTCCTTTAACTCCAGTGGTATTCCACTTTTGCTGGTGGAAACTGTTCCAAGCAAGCTTTTAAATGTGTCGCCATATGGATAGTTCCTATCCCAATCTAGTTTTGTGTTTATTCCTTTTAGATCACTTAGGTTTTCTGAAACTAAAGCATATTCTTCATCTGTAACATCTTTACTTTTTATAACTTTTTCAGCATATGAATATCCGGTGTTCATAAGTGTATATATATAAGCTGCTTTCTTATCGTGATCGTTATATATTTTTAAATCTTCTGTGGTTACTCTTTCTATTTTCAATTTATAAATATCATCGCTTGTTAGCTTTCTTTCTTCTAATTTTTTCCATTCTTTTTTTGTTATTTTTTCGTTAGCTTTTTCTTTGTTATTTTTAATCCAAAAAACTTTAAAGTCATAATCGTTTATTTTAACTTTTAAGTCAATCATGTCTGCAAGTTTATACGCTATTTGCATCTCTTCTTTTACTGATACTTCTGATGGTTTTTTATAAGAAATTACTTTAACTGGGGTATTATCAACTATCAATTTTCCATTTCTATCATAAATTCTTCCTCTTGGAGCTGACTGTCCATATACTATTTTTTTGGTTAGTGTTTTTAACTGTTTTGTATAATTTTCTTTTTCAATTATCTGAATAAAAAATAATGAAATAGTTAATATTAATAAAGCTAGTATAATGATAAAAGTAAGGATGTTGTAACGTTTTTCTATTTCTGTTTTTATATCTTTGTTTTGTTTATATAAGCTAAAGTTATACCCTTGTTTTTTGGCTTTTGTATTTATTTTTAAAGTTGTTTTTCTTTTGGGCTTTACTTTTCGTTTTTTCTTTTTTGGGGTATATATACTTCTTTTTCTTTTAAAAATATTTATCATACTTTTATCACCTCGACTTTCTTTTTTTCATATAATTTTGTAAGGAGGATTTATGCGTTTTATTATTAAAAATTATGTTGATAAAATAACTGTTCAAGATATTTTAAATTTTGGACTTGAAAATGATATTTTTTTAAGTGAAGATGAGGGCAATATTTTAGAGTTTTATTTAAAAAATAATTGGGAGGAATTAGTATATGGAAATCCCCACCCAATTATTCAAAAAATAGAAAATAAATTTGGTAAAACTAAAGGCGAGAAAATCAGTAATTTATTTTTTATATATAAAGAAAAATATAAAGATTATTTATAATAATTTCTTATATCTTCTAAAATGTTTTCATTATATTTTTTATTTCTAATCATTTCAATTTCAAATTTATATGGTGGATAAGTTCTATCTTTGCCACCGTCTATACTTATATATGGGGTTTCTAATATTTTAGGAATTTCTTTTAATTTTTCGTGATAAATAATTTTTATCAAGTTATCAAAGCCTATTGTTCCAAGGCCAATATTTTCGTGTCTATCTTTATGGGATGCAATTTCATTTTTACTATCGTTTATGTGTATGCACCCTATTTTTTCTAGTCCGACTATTTTATCAAATTCTTCTAGAAGGCTATCAAAGTTTTTTACATCATATCCGGCATCGTTTAGATGGCAGGTGTCTAAACATACCATTAATCTATTATTATTTTTAACATTTTTAATAATGGTGTTTATTTGCTTAAAAGTTGTTCCAAGTTCTGTTCCTTTTCCGGCCATTGTCTCTAGACATATAATTGGCCCATTTTTTTCATCTAAAACTAGGTTTAATCCTTTTATAATGTTTTCTAATCCTTTTTCTTCTCCTATTCCAACGTGACTTCCGGGATGAAGGACAATTTTATCTATATTAAGTTCGCGTGCTCTTTTAACTTCTTGTTTTAAAAAGTTTACAGCAAAATTAAACTTTTCTTCATTGGCTGTTGCTAAATTAATTATGTATGGGGCATGTATAATAACATCTTTAATGTCTATGCCCTCTTTTTCCATTAGTTTTATTGCTTCTTCGGTTTTGGATTTGTCTATTGGAGCTCTATATGTGTTTTGTGGGGCTCCTGTGTAAAACATGAAGGTGTTTTCACCATAGCTTAAAGCTTCTTTTACACTTCCAAGTAGCCCGTCATCTTTTGTATAAGATACGTGGCTTCCAATTATTAACTTCATAAAATCACCTAAAAATATAATACCACATTTTATATTATTCGCCCACTAGTTTTGCTAAAACTTTAAAACTTTCACTTATAAATTTTCTTACTACTTTTTCTAGGTTGCTGGAAATTGTTAACCCCATTTTTGACAAGTTGTTTTGGTAGTCTTTATTATTAATTTCTATATATTTAGTTATATCAACATTTTTCCCATTATTTACATCTTTTTCAAACTGTTTTATTTGTTCGTTTGTAAGAGCTACTTTTTTACTATTTTTATATTCATAGTAGCCAGCACTTTGAGATAAATATAAGGCAAAGAATGTTATAAAACTTATTAATAATAAATATTTAAATATTTTATTTTGTGTATCATGATTCATTTATATACTCTCCTATTATTGGGGTAATAAGATCTATAGTATTTAAAACTTCATTTATGGTATTTTTGTCTCCGCCTATTTCTATTAAGGTTATTTTGCTGTTTAGATCTTGGTTATAAACGCCATTATTTCCTTTACCACCTTTAGTAATTACACCTCTTGTTAGACTTGGATATTTTTCTTTTATTTTTTCATTTATATAGTTTGTCATTTTTAAGTTTTCTTCATATGTTTCATATTCTTCGCCAACTACAAATAATATTTTCGCACATGGTTTATTGTTAATCGTTGTTGTTGATTTATTTTTTTCTATCGAATCTCTATGAATGTCTATAATTAGTTTTAAGTTTTTGTTTTGATTTAAAGCTTCTTTTAAAAAGACTCTGCTTGCGTTATAGCTTTTACTATATTTCATATTGTTTAAATTCAAGTAATCGGAAATATTGTCTTCCATGACTAAGGCTTTTATGTTTATGTCTGCTAGTTTTTTTTGAAATATATATGAGGCCATCATAACTCCTGGGGTTATATTATATCCTTCTAGGGCCGTACCTTCATATGATTCTCCTTGATGGGTATTATATAAATATATTTCTGGCTCTTTTTCCATTTCTTTTATTTCTTTATTAGGGTTACTAACATATGCCATACTTGGGCTATTAGTACTCCCTTTTAAATGAAATATATTGTCTAATATGGTAATTGGTTCATTGACATCCAATATTTTAGAAAAAGCTCTGGTAAATAAATTACTAGCTTTTTTTTCATATAGCATATGGTAATTTGAATCAATCAGTAAAGCTTTTATAAACGATTCGTTACTAGTTACTAATTTAAAATTCATCATTATATTAAATGATATTTGGTATCCTAAAAATACTATAAAGGCATAGCCTAGTATGCGATATTTGAATCTCCTTTTTTTTACTTTTATTTTTTTCATAACAATCACCAAATACATTATATTTTTTTATATTTGAATTAAATGTAGAAAAAAATATTTTATAATAAAAAATCTCTTGTACGATTACGGCGCAAGAGATTTTTTATTGTTTTAAACACCCATCTTATATTTTTACCTAGTATATATCATTATATAAGTATAACCTCCCAGGACTATCAATAACTTGTAAATTACTTACAGTTAAAAAAGACAATTTTTATATTTACACATTTTTATGAAGAGCATTATTAATTCCTTCACTAATTAATTCTGAAAGTTTTTCAATAATAAAGTCTTCTTCTTTAGGAGTTACCATTAAGTTATAGCCTATAGGGTTTAATATTTCATATATAAGTGATTTGGTTTCTTCTTCAGTTAATGAGCCTACTATTCCTAATAGCTTTTTTTTATCTTCTTTTTTTATTTTATAACTATATTTCAAGTAATTAACATTAAATGATAATTTGTTTTTTGGGTTATTATAATTTTCTTTTTGATAGGCAAAGTTATAATACATATATTTAATAGTATCATTTACTATTGACGCGGCATCAACAACTGTAGGTACTCCTATGGCAATTACGGGGACTTTTAATATGTCTTTACTAATTTCTTTTCTTTTATTTCCAATTCCACTACCAGGATTTATACCACTATCTGTTATTTGGATTGTTTTGTTTACTCTTTCTACTGATGAGCTTGCAAGGGCGTCTATTACAATAATAAAGTCTGGTTTTATAGATTGTGTTATTTCTTTTATTAAGTCGCTTGTTTCAATTCCAGTTTCACCCATAACCCCTGGGGATATCGCACATACTCTTCTAAATCCTTCTTCTAAGCTCCCGTATAAATATAAGTGGTTGGTTACAAGGGTTTTAGATATTGTAAGTGGTCCTAGAGAGTCTGGGGTTGATTTTTCATTTCCAAGTCCTATTACTAAACATAAATCAGTATCTTTTATGTTTAGTTTTTTTAACATTTTTTTTAGTTCTTTAATGAAAATGGTTTTAACTTTGTTTCTGTTTTCATAATCTGTAATATCAGCAAATTCAATGGTGATATAGGTTCCTTCTTTTTTGCTTATTTTTTTGGCTTCATTTTCGTCTAATATTATGTCGGTAATTTTAACACCATCTTCTTCTATTTGACTTTGATTTGTGGTAAGTTCGATCGCTAGATCGGTTCTCACTCCACTATTTTTCAAATCTATTTCATGACTCATATTATCACCTCCTTTTTATTTTTAACAAAAAATCAACTTTTTATTGATTTTTTATGGGAAATTTGCTAAAATGTATATACGAATGGGCTTTGGAGGTGAAATTATGGCCAACTTAAAAAATGCGAAAAAAAGAGTTTTAGTTAATGAAAAGAAAGAAATACGTAATAATAATTATTTATCTAGTACAAAAACTGCAGTTAAAAACGTAGAAAGAGCTATTGCTAAAAAGGATAAAAAAGAAGCTGAAACTAATTTAAAAATTGCCATTAAAAGAATTGATAAGGCTACAGGCGCTAATGTATTAAATAAAAATACATCTGCAAGAAAAAAATCTAGATTAACTAAGAAAGTAAATGCGATGGAGTAATTTACTTTTTTTAATAAGGGGTGTCTATGAAAAGAATATTTAAAACTTTTATTTTTTTAATAATTTTTGTTTTAGTCTTTACTTACAGGGAGGAAATAGTTAAAACTGTAGTAAAAACATATATGCAATATGAGACAATTAATTTACCTGACTCTAATGTTTATTCTGATGATTTCAACTTTGAACTTGTTAAAAGAACAGAAGACTTTCATGTAAAAAGTTACCAGCATATGCTTAATATTATATATACAGTATTAGATAATGGAGCAAATGAATTTTCTTTTTATTGCGATTCTTCTTACGAAAATTGTCTTAAAGATTTTGAAGTGCTTTCACAAAATCAAGTTTTGCTTTCAACTATAAATAATATGGTAGCTCCTTATAATAGTTATTCTAAGATTTACTTTAAATTCAACTCTTATGGGCAGATAACTATGAATATTGATAAATTATATTCAGATGATGAAATAAATTTAATAGAAAATAAGATAAATGAATTTATAAGTTCAAATATAAAAGATGATATGAATGTCACTCAAAAAATTAAATTATTTCATGATTATTTAATAAATAATAGTGTATATGATAAAGATAGAGCTCAAGCTATTGAAAACGGTACCGATATTTCTATTTCTAGTTCTCATAAAGCTACCGGTCCTTTGATAGATGGTATTTCTTTATGTAGTGGATATAGTGATGCGATGAAAATTTATTTGGATAAATTAAAGGTTTCTAATTATAAAGTTTCTAATGCTAATCACATATGGAACTTAGTAAATGTTGATAATAAGTGGTTACATTTAGATTTAACTTGGGATGACCCAGTTACTAGTACTGGTCAAAATCTTTTACTTCATAAATTTTTCTTAATTGATACTGATACTTTATTAAATTTAGATCCTAATGGACATAGTTTTAATACAGATTATTATCCTGAATTAAAAAATCAAGGCTAGGAAATTCTAGCCTTTTTAATTATATAATTTCTTCTAGGGGTAAAGTTACAGTAACTATAGTTTTTTTACCTTCTTCTGATTTATAATTTAGGGTTCCATTATGGGCATTTATTATTTCATTTGAAAGAGATACTCCTAATCCTGTTCCTTTTACTTTAGTTGTATAAAATGGTTCTTTTATTTTTTCAATTATACTATCAGGTATGCCTTCCCCATTATCTTCAATATTTATTTTTATCTTATTATTTTCAGTTTTTGTCCACAGTTTTATTTTTTTATTATTTTTATTTTCTAAAGCTTCGATACTGTTTTTAAATATATTTATAAATACTTGGGTTAGTCTGTTGTAGTCTCCGTTTATATATATTTCATCATCTTCAATATTTTTTTTAAAATTGATACTATTAGTTACAAATAACATTTCCATGTTATTTGTAACTTCTTCTAATAATAAATTTATATCTAATAAATCTTTTTTTATTTTAAGTTTATTCATTGAAAGGAAATCTTCTAATAGTATTAATGTTCTATCAATTTCTTCTTTTAAAATTGGAACATGTTTTTTAAAGTCTTCTATTTTACTTTCGTCATACATATCTAAATATCCTTTACAAACAGCAATGGGGTTTTTAATTTCATGAGTTATTTTAAATAGTGATGATTTAATTTGCTTATCATTTTCTATTTCTTTAATGTTTTTATGAAGCTTAAGCATGTCTTCAGTTTTTTCAAGCAAATATATAACGAAAATAGAAAATGTGTAAAGTAAAAGGCTATTGCTAATAATTTCAAAAGAAATTTTTTGATTTATAATAATCTGAAAAAATGTTTTTAGAAAGCAGAAAGCAGCAAAAAAATTATTGGGATTGTTTATTTTAGAGGAAATAAAATAATATATTATATACTCTATCATTATAATTAAGATTAAGTAGTTTCTATAAAATGTAAAATAATATAGAACTATAACTACTGATGATATAAGTATTAAAATTTTTGATTTTTTTGTATAGGAAATTAATAAAGGTATATCTATAATGAACATAGGCATTTTTTTATATATAGATTTTCCGTATTTAATAATAAAATAAAGCTCAGAAAAAACAGTTAGTATAAATATTAAATTATTTTCTTTTTTGTTAATGGTTTTATTATAAGCTGTATATAAAAGGTATATCATTAATGGCATAACAATTAAAGTAGCATCTAATAAAATCAAATCACATATTTTCATTTTTATCACCAATTTTATTATAAAAAATATGTTTGTCGAATTTTGTCGAAAAAAATAAAAAAATGATATTTTTTATCATTCTTTCGCATTTACACATAAATTATATGTATATGTATACTGGTGATTATTATCATCATACAATATGATGACTTTGCTTTCCTTATCAATTTCAGTGTTAGTTTTAGGATTTTTTAATGACTTATTATTTAGGTAACCATCCGCTATTAATTGTTTTATGGTAACTCCATCATCTATATCATTTACGTGGTCTGTTCCCCATCTTTTGGCTGCATCTAATACCATTTCTTCTTGCCGTTCACAGGCTTTTTCTCTTGATGTTGCTATAGCGCTTGTTATTATTGGAGTTGTTATTGTTGCGACTATGCCTATTATTACGATGACTGCAAGTAATTCGATAAGCGTAAACCCGTTATTTTTCATTCTATCACCTATTTTAAATTATACTTTATGGTATTTTGGCTGTCAATAAATAAAGGTATTTTTCTTCAAAGACTTACATTTTTTGCAAATGTGTAAAGTCTTGTAATATCTTTTTTGCCATGTTAAAATATATACAAGTTTGGTGGTGATTTTATGAAGAGTGTTGGTATTATTTGTGAGTATAATCCTTTTCATAATGGGCACATTTATCATATAAATAAAGTTAAAGAACTTTATCCGAATAATTTAATCATTTTGGTTTTGAGCGGCAATTTTACTCAAAGAGGTGAAGTTAGCTTAATAGACAAATGGAAAAAAACGGAGATTGCTTTGAATTATGTTGATTTGGTTATTGAGCTTCCTTTTGTATTTGCTAGTCAGTCTGCTGATTTGTTTGCAAAAGGTGCAATAGATTTATTAAGGGCTTTGAAAGTTGAAGCTGTTATTTTTGGTAGTGAAAACAATGATGTTAATATGCTTAAAGAATTTTCTTTAATTCAAAAAACTGAGAATTATAATAAGCTTGTTCAAAAGTATTTGGATGATGGTTTTAACTACCCTACCAGCTTATCTATGGCTTTAAAAGATATAAGTGGTAATTTGGTTGAAACGCCTAATGATTTGTTAGGCCTTAGTTATGTTAAAGAACTTGATGGCAGTAATATAACGCCTATTACGATTAAAAGAACTAATGATTATTTAGATAAATCATTATCTAATGAAATTAGTAGTGCGACTAGTATTAGGGAGGCTTTAAAAAACGGCAAAGATATAAATAAATATGTGCCAAAAGAAAGTCTTAAATACTTAGATAATGTTCATTTTACTGATGACTATTTTGATTTACTTAAATATAAAATAATTTCAGAAGATTTATCTAGATATCAAACCGTCGATGAAGGAATAGAAAATAGACTTAAAAAAGTTATTAATGAAGTTAATAGTTTAGATGAACTTATAGATAAAGTTAAAACTAAGAGATACACTTATAACAGAATAAAAAGAATGTTTATACATATATTAACGGGTTTTACTAAGGATGAAGCTAAAAATATTAAAACTAAATATATAAGGGTTTTGGGTTTTAATAATAATGGGCAAAAATATTTAAATAGTATTAAGAAAAGCTGCGGGTTGCCTATTATTACTAAGTTTATAAAGAATAATGATTTACTTAATATTGAAGCTAGAGTAAGTTCTGTTTATAATTTAATAAAAAAAGATGATAATTTGTGTGAGCACGAACACGCTCCCATTCATTAACATCTTTTTATTTTTGGCATTTTTCACAGTAGTATGTTCCCCTACCTCCTACTGTTATTTTTGTTATTCCTTTTTTACAAACTGGACACTGCTTTTTTGTGTGAACTAAAAGCTCACTTTGAAATCTTCCGTGAACACCTTCACTTGAAGTGTAGCTTTTAATTGTAGTTCCGCCATTTTCAATAGCTTTTGATAAAATATTTCTGGTATTATCAATAATGTTTTGATAATCTTTTTTAGTTAAGGTGTCTGCTAGTTTTAATGGGTTTAATTTACATAAAAATAATATTTCGTCAGCGTAAATATTTCCTATTCCAACAATTACTTCTTGATTTAGAAGCTCTGTTTTTATAGGCTTATGGTGGAATTTATTTTGTAGATAATCTACTGTTAATTTTTTGTCCCATGGTTCTAATCCTAAGTCTTTTAATGGTTTAACATTATGAACTTCTTCTTTTTTTATCAAATACATTTTTCCAAATTTTCTAGTGTCATTATATCTTAGATCAGTCCCATCAGAAAAGTGAAATATAACGTGCTCGTGCTTTTCTTTTGGATCTTCTTTATTTCGGATAAAGTATTTGCCTTCCATTCTTAAATGACTTAATAGATAATAATCATTAAGCTCGAACATAAGCCATTTGCCATATCTATTTATATCTAATATTATTTGATTTTTAATTTTGTTTTCAAATTCTTTTACTACTGGATATGCGATTATGTTTGACCAATAAATACTTGCTGAAAGGATTTTTTTATTTAATACTTCTTTTTTGAGTGCTCTTCTTACAGTTTCAACTTCGGGTAGTTCTGGCATAATATCACCTTCTTTGTTATTATAGCATATTTTTAAGTTTTTCATATGATATATTGGTGATGGTGTGTATAATTTAAATGATGTTTATTTAGCTTCTAAAATATTAGGTTTTACCTTTGATAAGTTTTCACCTGATGATTTTTTAGAAGGGATAAATATAGAGTCTGAACACGGACTTATAAATCCTAAAACTAATGTTACTAATGATGATTTAATAGTTACTTCAAAAATAGCTCTTGCTCATTTAAATGAATTTCCAAATTATTATAATAAAGAATATGGATTAAAGGTATTTGAAAATTTTTTAAAAAGTAAATTGTAAAATAATTTGTAATGTGTTAGAATATGTTTATGGGATTACCATATTAAATTCGATGATAAAGATTAGTAATATAATGTTTTATTTAAAAGAGAGTTAGTGGCTGGTGGAAACTAATAATAAACTTATATGAATCTACTTTGGAGTGAGGCTAATCACCTCCGGCTATTTGCCGTTATGCTAATTAAGACTATGTTAGGATGGTACCGTCTTTAGTGACTCCTTACGCATAGTCTTTTTATTTAAGGAGATGTTTATGGAAGAAATTGAAGATAAAATTACTCTTCTTTTGGAAGAAAGGGAAAAACTTCTTAAAGATAGAGAAAGCAATAGAATGCAGATTTCAATTTGTGAGCAGGAAATATTTATGTATGCTCATTTATATGATACTTTGTCTGGGCTTATGATAATTAAAAGGAAAAATATTGAAGGTTATTTGACTTTACTTGATTATAAGCGAAACAGTACACCTTTTGTTTGGCCAGGGTTAACATCTGGGTATAGTCATATTTTGCCGATGATTGACCAACTTCAAGAAGAATATGATGATCTTAGTTCGAGGGCTGAAAAGTATAAAGAGATTATAAAACTGTATACTAATAAAAAAGAGGTTTTGGATCTTTCGAACGAAGAGATTGAAGACAGGATTCGTGAAATTGAAAATGAGCTTGATATAAAGACAAGTTTTGTTAAAAAAATAGAAATGGGAGAATGATTATGGATAGTGATATGAAAGAAGATTTAGAAAAATATAAAAAGTTATATAAGCAAACTAAAAAGGATGCCGCTAAAGCAAGGGCAGCTGGTGGCTCGGATGAAGAAATGGAAGTATTTAGAAAGAAACTATTTGATTTACTATTTAAAATTGAAGTATTAGAAGAAGGTATTGAAAACGCTAATAACATAGGAGGAAAAATAAAATGATAGATATTAAATTAATTAGAGAAAATAAAGATTTAGTTAAAGAAAATATTAAAAAGAAATTTCAAGATAAAAAGCTTTCTTTAGTAGATGAAGTATTTGATCTTGATAAAAAATGTAGAGAAGCACAGCTTAATGGTGATAAACTTCGTGCTTTAAAAAATGAAAAAAGTGCTTTAATAGGCTCTCTTATGAGGGATGGTAAAAAAGATGAGGCTGACAAGATTAAAGAAGAAGTAAGTAAGTATGCTGATGAAATTTTAGAATGTGAAAAAACTTATGAAGAACTTTCTTTAAAGATTAAAGAGGATATGATGCTTATCCCTAATATTATTGATGATTCTGTTCCAATTGGGGAAGATGACACTAAAAATGTGGAAATAGAAAAATTTGGAGAGCCTTCTATTCCATCTTTTGAAATTCCTCACCACGCAGATATTTGTGCAAGATTAAATGGTCTAGATAAGGAAAGTGCAGGTAGAACTAGTGGTAATGGTTTTTATTATTTGATGGGAGATGTTGCAAGACTACATTCTGCCATGCTTAGTTATGCCCGCGACTTTATGATTGATAAAGGCTTTACTTATGCAATCCCACCATTTATGATTAGAAGTGATGTTGTAAATGGTGTTATGAGTTTTGAAGAAATGGATGCGATGATGTATAAAATCGAAGGTGAAGATTTATATTTAATCGGTACTTCTGAGCATTCAATGATTGGTAAATTTAAAGACCAGATTATAAAGGAAAATGAACTACCTATTACTTTAACTTCTTATTCTCCTTGTTTTAGAAAAGAAGTTGGCTCTCATGGCATCGAAGAGCGTGGTTTATATAGAGTTCATCAATTTGAAAAACAAGAAATGGTTGTTTTGTGCAAACCTGAAGATGGTATGGACTGGTATAATAAGATGTGGTCTTATACTGTGGAATTCTTTAGAAGCTTAGATATTCCGGTTAGAACCTTAGAATGCTGCAGTGGTGATTTAGCTGATTTAAAGGTTAAATCATGTGACGTTGAAGCTTGGTCCCCTCGTCAGCAAAAATATTTTGAGGTTGGTTCTTGCTCAATATTAGGAGATGCGCAAGCTAGAAGGCTTGGTATTAGAATGAAAACAGAAAGTGGTAATAAATTTGTAACAACTTTAAATAACACTGTTTTAGCTACACCTAGAGGTTTAATTGCTTTCTTAGAAAACAATGTAAATGAGGATGGTAGTGTTAATATACCTAAGGTATTAAGACCATATATGGGTGGAAAAGAAAAACTCGAGATTAAATAATCTCGAGTTTATTTTATAACTAATTTAATAAATTGTTTCTTGCCTTTTTGAATTACTAATTCAGAATCTATAAAATCTTTTTCGGTAACAATGTGTTTAACATCATTCATTTTTTCACCATTAAACTTAATTCCGTTTTGTTCAGTCATTCTTCTAGCTTCTGATTTAGATGGGA
>CACZQJ010000010.1 GCA_902783265.1 uncultured Erysipelotrichaceae bacterium
AAACTACCTAAGGTAGTTTTATTCTTTAAACTCAAATTCAAAATCTAATATTTTTATTATGTCGCCTTCTTTGGCACCTTTTTCTTTTAACTTATCATCAACGCCCATTTTTCTTAATTTGTTTGAAAATCTTAAGATGGCCTCATCAGTATCTAATCTACTCATTTTGAATAATTTTTCTATTTTATCACCTTTGATAATCCATGTTTCATTTTCTTTAATTATTTCGTATGGTTTTTCTTCTTTGAATTTGTATAGAACATGGTTTTCTAAATCGGTATCTTCATATAGTTTTGTTTTTGGTATGTCTTTTAATATGTCTGCAAGTTTAGATATGACTTTATCAAGTCCTTCTCCATTAATTGCGGATATTTCATATACCGGCTGTTTTACTTTTTCTTTAAACTTTTCTAAGTTTTCTTTTGACTTTGGCATATCCATTTTGTTGGCGATTATGATTTGTTTTTTGGTTAGTAAATTTTTATTGAAATTTTCAAGTTCTTTATTTATAACTATGTAATCGTTATATGGATCGTTTGTATATCCTGACATATCTATTACATGGGCGATAACTTTTGTTCTTTCGACATGTTTTAAAAATTTGTGGCCAAGTCCACTGCCAAGCGACGCGCCTTCAATTAGACCGGGAAGATCGGCAATTACAAAGCTATAACCATTTTGCGCTTTTACAACTCCTAGATTAGGCTTTAAAGTTGTAAATGGATAATCGGCAATTTTGGGCTTTGAAGCCGAAACTTTTGAAATAATTGTTGACTTTCCGACACTGGGCATTCCGACAAGTCCAACATCGGCCATTAGTTTTAATTCTACTTTTACCTTGCGGAATTCTCCGGGTTCACCATTTTCGGCATATTTGGGAGCGGGATTATTTTGAGTAGCAAAAGCCATATTTCCTCTTCCGCCACGACCACCTTTGGCGATTACTGCTTCTTCATTATTTTTAGTTAAGTCTGCGATAACTAAGCCTGTATCAAAATCAGTTATAATAGTGCCTTCTGGTACAGGAATTACAATGTCTTCGGCATTTTTTCCATGTTTTCCTTTTCCTAGTCCGTTTTCACCACTGTTTCCTTTAATTATTTTCTTATATTTAAAGTCTACTAAGGTGTTTAGGCCTTGATCTACTTTAAATATAATGTCAGCGCCTTTACCGCCATTGCCACCAAATGGGCCTCCCATCGCAACGTATTTTTCTCTTCTAAAGGCCATGCATCCATCGCCGCCGTCACCGGCATATAATTCTACTATTGCTTCATCGACAAACATTTTATCACCTGCTTTTCTATATTATACATTATTTTTAGGAAAGAAAAAAGTATCTTCCGATACTTAGTCTATTCGGTATGTTGAGTTTATGGCTCCAAACTGATTAGTTTTTATTTTATTTATAATTCCGCCCTTAGGATTTTTTAAAATAAATGTTATTTTTTCTTGATCTTTAAATGCATCGTCTGCAATTTCTTCTATGTTTGAATAAATTGTGACGTTTTTCAGCTCATGGCTTTCAGAGTCTTTAGCAAAAGCCCTCTCGCCAATTTTAGTTACTTTACTATCATTTGGAATAAAAACAGTTTTTGTACATTTTTCAAAGTTATATCCTGTAATAGTTTTATTATCAATATCAATAGTAAAACAAGAAAGGTCTGTTTTTAAATCTTGCACATCATCTAAGGCACTTTGTTTTATTTTGTCGTTAGTTAGTTTTCTACTACCTATTATCGAAATAGTTCCTAATATTAGAAGTAAAAATAATGATAAAATTCCATATAATAATGCGGATGTGACAAATCCATTTTTTTTCATACCATCACCTATTTTAATTATACCTTATTTTTTTTGTTTTTAAACAAAAAATGTACCTTTGTACATTTTATTTAACTTTTACATTTTTAAGTCATATATTATTTATAGGTGGTAATTATGAAATTTGGTGTTTGGAGTCTTTTGTGTCTGGTTTCTGGTATTATTTTATTTTATCAGCTTATAATTACTTTATTTGTAGTAACAAGGTTTAATGTGTTTTTACTTTTAATTATTTTTATTTTACTATTTTTTTCTTTATTTAGATGTTTCTGGTAATATTAATTTTTCGGTTTTGTAAATTGTATCTAAAATACAGCTTATATTTTTACATTTTTCATATTCTTTTTTGCTTTGTTTTATGGGCTCTATTTGGCTTATTAAAATATAAAACAGTTCTTTTTCATCTTTTGTAAGGGGATATGTGTTTTCATATATTTTTAAAAGTGGTTTAAAATCAAAGTCTAAAGCATGGTTTTTATATAGTTTATAAAGATCAAAAACTGGCGAATCAATTCTCGATTTATCCCAACTTATTAAATATGAATTTTCGTTTCTGATAAAGTGATCTAGGTGGAGATTGCCATGAATAACTACTTTCCTTTCTTTTGTTTTATTTTTTATTAGATTGTGCCACTTACTTAGTCTTTCCTTGCTGTTTGAAATAGTATCATATATTTTAGAAATATTTCTTTCTAATAGTTGTTCACTTGGGCTTGGGTAAATTTTTGACTCTATTATGGTTATTAAATCTGTATAATATGTATATAAATAGTTCAAATTATTATCTAAATCATTGTAGATTTCTTCATAATAATCTAAATTTATTTCTTTATAGTGTGTTGTTTTACTGTGAAGAAGTGCGGTTAATTTAATTAAATCTATAATTTTTTGCTCTTTTGGTATATTTAAACCTTTTATATATTTAGTTATTTGATATTCATTATTTTCAACTATAGTAGGCATATAATCAAAATTTCTAGATTTTAAATATTCCAATATTTCGTTATTTATGTTTCCTTTTTTAAAAACATATTTTTTTTCTCCAGTGTCAATAATTGTCACTTTTTTTATTTTTTCTATACGAATAGTAGAAAGATTATGCTTTCTTAATATTTCGCTAATTTTGGTCATTTGTTGGTATTATTAATTTATCACCAATTTTTAATTCTGATAGGTCATTATACATTTCTAGCTTTTCATTTGTTATTTCATATTTTTGAATTATTGATTCTGTAGTATCATTTTCTGTGATAATATGCACTTTATATGTAACATAGTTTTCATTATCATCTAAGTTTTCAAATATTGATGAAACTGTTTCTTTAGTTTTTTCTTCTAAGGGTGTTTCTATATCTAGGTTTCTATCATCTTCTATATCTATTATTTTTTCTGAATTTTCATTCATATTTTCATTCTCCTTTATTTCTTCTAGATTGTCTATTAAAACTTCAATATCAATTGATAAAATATTATTGTCAATTACCTCATAGTAAAAATCATTAATATCGGTAGTGACATTTCTTGTATCATATTTTTTATCAATACTTATTTCAAATGGCAGGTTGTAACTAAACTCATCAACATTTATACTATTACTTGTCATTTTATAAGTTCCACTGACGATAAAATTGCCGCTTATAATACCATCTTCTTTTATGGATAAATTATGTTCTAAAGAAATACTGTTAATTTCATATATGTTATTAAATTTTATATCTTTCGTAAAAGGTACTATTTTTTTCATCTAATCCCTCCTATCATAATTATATTTGTTTATTTTTGTTTTATGATTTATTTTCAAATACTTTACTTGCGTAATCAAAGTTGGCTTTATTCCAGAAGTTTTCTATGTACTGGTTTCTATCGTTCTGATAATCTAAATAATAGGCATGTTCCCAAAGATCTATTGTAAAAAGTGGGGTTAAACCATATGAAAGTGGTGTTTCTTGATTCGGTAAGTTCATTATGGTTAGGTTGCTTTCATCTTTAACTAAGAAGGTATAACCTGATCCAACAAGTCTTTTGGCTTTATTTATAAATGTATTTTTAAAATTGTCAAAATTTCCATATGTATCATTTATTTTTTTTAGTAGTCTTCCTTTGGGCATGCTTTGATTTTCACTCATACTATACCAATATAGATTATGGTTTAAAACACCTCCAGCGTTATACAAGATATCGGCTCTTTTTTCCATAGGAAATTTATCTATGTTTTCAGGGATCAGTTCTAATGGGTAAATATCTATATCAATTAATTTGTTTAGATTATCATTATATTTTTTATGGTGTTTATTGTAATGGATATTTACGGTTTGTTCACTTATATCTGGTTTTAAGGCATTATAACTATATGGTAATTTCATTAAAATATACATGTTTTCCCTCCTATTTTAAGTATATTATTTTTTTGCTTTTTCATAACAAAAAAGATAGTTTTAACTATCTTTCAGGTCATCCAAGAAATCATCAATGGTCATTATTTGTTCGTCAACTTTATCTAATGAAATGTCAATGTTTTCATTTATAGGCTCACTAGAATTACTAAATTCCAATTTGATGAAAACTAAATTTATTTTTTCTTTGGTGATTTGATTTCCGGTTTGGTATCTATCACATAATCTAAATTCGGTAGCTTTGTAGTAATTAATTTCATCTGTTAAAACACCAATTTCTTTTTTATTATCAGTTACAAATGAATTTACTATGTGATATGGATTTGTTTTGACGTCTCTAACAACAAGCACGCCTTTTCTCGCTCTAGAGGTTATTTCAAATTCATCTATTTTAATTCTTTTGGCAGTTCCTTTATCGGTTATAATGGTTATAAACGGTTCATTTTCATAACTTTGTCCAGATACAACAAAATCATTTTTTAAATTTATAGCTTTAACTCCACTACCTCTAAGTCCAGTTACAGGTACTTCTTCTGTCATATACCTTAATCCATATCCAGCATTGGTTGTTATAAATATTTCTTTTTTTGCTACTGCGGCAGAGATGATTTTATCACCATCTTTTAGTTTCATTAACGTTACTGGTTTAGAATATCTTTGGACTTTTAATTCTTTAATAGGCGTTTGTTTTACCATACCATTTTTAGTAAATGTTAGAATGTTAACATTATCTTCAAAGTCTTTTGTTAGATATGAGTCTATAATGTTTTCATCACTAGTAATTTTTATAATATTGCTTAAATGTTTGCCTAAATCTTTCCATTTTAGATCTGGAAGTTCATAAACTGGAATGTATAGATAGTTACCTGAATCGGTAAATACTAGTAGTGTATCCATTGTATTAGCTTCATAAATACCTATAGGATAATCTTTATCTTTTAATCCTGTTTCTTCTTCACAACTTGCGCTAAAACTGCGCATAGAAACTCTTTTAGCATAACCTTCTTTGGTTATAACTACCATACAATCTTCTTTTGGTATTAAAGAGGTTGTATCAATTTTTATTTCTGTAACTTCATCTTTTATTTCAGTTTTTCTTGGGGTTGCATATTCTTTTTTAACAAGCTTTAATTCGGTTTTCATTACATGTTTTAAGGCTTCTTCATTTTCTAAGATTTGGGTCCAAACGGCTATTTCTTTTTCTTTTTGAGCCATTTCTTCTTCAAGTTCGGTAACATCTGTATTGGTTAATTTGTATAGTTGTAAATTTACTATAGCTTCAGCTTGCTCTTTGGTAAACTCAAATTCCGTTTGTAAATTTTCAATGGCGTTGCTTTTATTTTTAGAAGCTCTAATCACTTTAATTACTTCATCTAATATTGATAAGGCTTTTATTAATCCTTCCAAAATATGCATTCTAGCCTTGGCAACTCTTAAGTCAAATTCCGTTCTTCTTGTAATAACTTCTTTTTGATGGGCAATATAGGCATCTAAAATTTCTAAAATGCCTAAAACCATTGGTCTACGGTTTACAATGGCAACCATGTTATAGTTATAAGAAACCATCATATCAGTATTTTTAAGCAGATAGTTTGTTATTAAATCGACATTTGCATCTTTTTTTAAATCAATTGCTATTTGAAGACCATTTCTATCGGTTTCGTCTCTTACTTCAGCAATTCCTTCAACTTTTTTTTCGATTCTGATATCATCTATTTTTTTAACTAAGGCTGCTTTGTTTACTTCATATGGAATCTCACTTATGATTATTTGCTTTTTACTTTTTGATGTATTTACTTCGTATTTGCATCTGACGTTTACTTTTCCTTTACCTGTTTTAAATGCTTCTTTAATACCATTTATGCCTTCGGCAACTCCACCAGTTGGAAAATCTGGGCCTTTAACAATATCTAGAATTGTATCCAGATGGCAGTTTGGACTGTCAATACGTTTAATAGTGGCATCAATTATTTCACCTAAGTTATGTGGTGGAATATTAGTGGCATACCCAGCAGAAATACCGGTAGCTCCATTAACAAGCAAATTTGGAAATTTTGCTGGTAAAACTGTAGGTTCAAGTAGTGTATCATCATAGTTTAAGCTCATTAAAACTGTATCTTTGCCTATATCTTTTAAGAGTTCTCCAGCAACTTTTGAAAGTCTTGCTTCTGTGTAACGCATAGCTGCGGCTCCGTCACCATCCATCGACCCATTATTTCCTTGCATTTCGACGTAACATAAGTTGTTTTTCCACCACTGACTCATACGGACTAGAGCGTCATATATGCTGGAATCACCATGTGGATGATAAAATCCCATGATATTACCAACTGCTTTTGCTGACTTCTTTGTTGGTTTATCGTAGGTATTTCCATCTTTATACATGGCATATAAAATACGCCTTTGAACTGGTTTTAAACCATCTCTTACATCTGGTAATGCTCTATCTTGAATGATAGTTTTGGCATATCTTCCAAAACTATCACCCATAATGTATTCTAGTGAGTAATCATATATTTTTTTTATTATTTCATTTGTGTCTTCCATATATTTCACCTACTTTGCGTAATTGTCTTCTAAAGTAAATTCTATATTTTCTTCTATCCACTGTTTTCTTGGCTCGACATTATCTCCCATTAATACTGATACTCTTCTTTCAGCTAGGCTGGCATCAGTTAAACTTACTTTTATTAAGCTTCTTTTATTAGGGTCCATTGTTGTTTCCCAAAGCTGTTCAGCATTCATTTCACCTAATCCTTTATATCTTTGTTTTTCAAGCTTTACCTTATACTTTTTTCTAATCGCTTCGGCTTCACTGTCGTTCCAAGCGTAATCATAAATTTTGTTGCCATTTTTTAAAGCATATAGAGGTGGCATAGCAATATATAGATGACCCTTTTCAATTAATGGTTTCATAAATCTATAGAAAAATGTTAAAAGTAAAATTGTAATGTGAGCCCCATCATCATCGGCATCGGTCATAATAATTACCTTATCATAATTACAGTCTTTTATTTCAAAATCACTGCCAATTCCAGCTCCTATTGTCTGGATCATTGTGTTTATTTCGTTATTATTTAATACGTCAGTCAATGAAGCCTTTTCAGTATTTATTACTTTTCCTCTAAGTGGTAAAATTGCCTGAAATTTTCTATCTCTTCCTTGCTTAGCAGAGCCTCCTGCTGAATCCCCCTCTACTAAAAATAGTTCATTTATTTTAGGGTTCTTTGATTGAGCAGGGGTGAATTTGTCGCTGATTGATTTTTCTTTTCTGTTTTTTCCTTTTCCGTTTCTAGCTTCATCCCTGGCTTTTCTAGCTGCTTCTCTTACTTGTTTTGATTTAACCATTTTTTCTAATATTTTAATGGCTATATCTTTGTTTTCTTCTAGGAAAAATTGCATGTGTTCAGTTGTAATACTGTCAACTATTGTACGGGCTGCTGGTGTTCCTAACTTTCCTTTTGTTTGCCCTTCAAATTGCAATAATTTTTCAGGTATTTGTAAACTTATAATAGCGGTTAGTCCTTCTCTTGTATCAGGTCCCTCAAAATTTTTGTCTTTTGTTTTTAAATACCCATTATTTCTGGCATAATCATTAAATACTCTGGTAATGGCTGTTTTAAATCCCACTTCATGGGTGCCACCATCAGATGTTTTTACGTTGTTAACAAATGATATTATGTTTTCAGAATATCCTTCCGTATATTGAAAGGCAATTTCAACATTGACTCCATCTTTTATACCATTAAAGTCATATGGTTTATGAATAACTTTTTTGTCGGTATTTAAATATTCGGCAAATGAATTTAAGCCTTTTTCATAGTGATATATTTCGCTTCTATTTGAAACTTCATCTCTAACTTCGATTGTTAGTTCTTTTAATAAGAATGCGCTTTCTTGCATTCTTTCACATATTGTACTGTATGAAAAAGTTGTTGTCTGAAAAATGGTGTCATCAGGCATAAACCTAACGGTAGTTCCTGTTTTATGTGACTTTCCTATCTGCTTAAGTGGAGTTTTTACATGTCCACCATTTTCAAAGGCAATAAAGTATTCCCCGCCGTCTCTTCTTATAGTTACTTCCATCCATTTTGATAGGGCATTAACAACTGAGCCTCCTACGCCGTGAAGTCCACCTGATACTTTATAGCCAGATGTTTCAAATTTTCCGCCGGCATGAAGAATGGTGTATATTACTTCAGGAGTACTTTTACCACTTGGGTGCATTCCTACAGGGACTCCTCTACCAAAATCTTCGACGCTTAAAGAACCATCTTGATGGATGGTTACAATAATTCTATTTCCGTATCCGTTTATTACTTCATCTATACTATTATCGACTATTTCCCATACTAAATGGTGTAAACCTCTTTTATCTGTTGACCCAATGTACATTCCTGGTCTTTTTCTTACGGCTTCTAAGCCTTCTAGTATTTTTATTGAACTTTCATCATATTTTGCCATGTTATCACCTTTTTAATTGTATCAGAAAAACTGTGTAAAAACAAATAAAAACGGTAAATTGTGTCAAGTATTATAATAATTTTTATACTAAAAGATTTATTCTTTTAAGCCGTCTTCTAGTGCTTTTATGTTATAGCCTTTTGAAATAATGTAATTCAAGATAGTTTCTATTTCTTTATCGGTATTTTTATCCACCTCAAGAGAAATAATAAATCCTGGTTTTAAATTTTTCTTGATATTTATTAATGGGCTTTTCTTTATTACAATTGTAGGGATTATTGTATATGAATCTTGTAATTTACAGTTTTTTATAATTTCTTTGTTTTCTTTTTCGGTATAACAATAATTATATTTTTGTGGGCCTATATTGGTTATAATGGTTTTCATCCAGACAAAGTCACTGTCTTGATAATTTTCGCTGTTTGATAGATTGCCTATAGTGTGTCCATTTTTAATTAATTCTATAACTTGATTATGATGTTTTTCTAAGTAATTACTATCAATAAAAAATGTGCCTTTAATGTTTTTTTCGGATAGTTTTTTTACTATACTTGTAATATCATCATTCTTATCAAGTTTGAACAGTAAGCTTATTTCCATTTTACTATTGTTTAAGCTTATGATATATTTGTCTTTATTTTTATCTAATGTTTCTTCTACTCTAAGAGTTTTATAAACTAGAAATTTATCATCAAAATATCCTATCTTACTCATTTCTTCATAACTTTTTTGAGTATCAACCTCTCTACCATTTACTCCAGGAATTATGGTATTATCTTTGATTAGAGGTTCTATGGCATTTTCTTTATAGCCGTCTTTTTTACTTTTTATTTCATTTAAAAGTTGATCACTTAATTTAGATGTTGTTTCTACTTGTCCTGTTAACATGAAGCTTCCAATCATAAGGGTGATTATACCTATACTTTGAAAAAATTTCTTCATTTTCTCACCTAAAAAATTATATGTATTTACATGTTTTTTTATAATTTGTTTTAACTATTTTTTTATAAATACATATCATACTTATGAAGGAGGGGGAAAATGAATCAGGGATTTAGGCCAAATTTTAGACCTGGGTTTGGAAGACAAAACTTTAATAACCAAGGTGGTTTTTGGGGACCTTTTTTATTAGGGGGAATTACTGGCGGTTTAATTTCACCAATATTTTATAATAGACCTAATTATTATCCATACTATCCTTATTATGGTGGTTATTATTATTACAGATAAAAATCTCTAGAAATTCTAGAGATTTTTCATGTACTCTTTTGTAACTTTGTTTAAGTCTTCGACAAGTTTTTTTATTTCTTCTTCTGTTTTTAATCTGACTCCGCTAGCGTATATATGCCCTCCACCTCCATGCTGGGCGGCAACTTCATTTATGATTGGGCCTCTTGATCTAATTGAAATTCTATAGCTTCCTAGTTCTTTATCTAATGTGGCAGTCACCCAAACTAACATTTCGTTTATATAATTATAGCTGTTAATCATATTTCCGGGAGTTGCTGCATCAACATCATATTCTTTTAATATGTCATCGTTTATAATGATATAACCAACATTGTTTTCTGTAATATTATAATGTTGTGACATGTATCCTTGAAATTTTATTTCTTTATAGTCTCTTAAATATAAGTTGTTATATACTTTAGTAATATCGAGTTTTGTTTCTTCTAGCATCTTACTAACTAGGTAAAAGGTTTTTGGACTTGAATATGAAAACATAAATCTTCCAGTATCGGCAACAATTCCAGCATATATTTTTTCAGCAGCTTCTGTTGTAAGGTGTAAATCCGTATTAAAAACTAACTCTAAAATCATTTGTGATGCGCTTGAGGCTTCATCATCGATCCATTCTAAATCACAAATTTTTTCCACGAAGGGATGGTGATCTATTTTTATTGAATTTGGAAAATTTCTTGGGTCAACGCCATCGACTCTTCGGTGATCTGGGGTATCAGTTACAATTAATAAAACTTCATTATTATTTAAGTCTTCTGGTAATTTGTCTATTTTACCAATAAAATTAAATTTAGAGGCTGGATTGCCAATAGAATAGACTTTTTTACTTGGAAAATTATCTAATATTATTTGTTTTAAGCCTAAAGCACTTCCTAGCGCATCTGGATCTGGTCCAACATGACGAGCTAAAATGATGGTGTCAGCTTTTTTTATTTTATTATATATTTGTTTATATATATTAGGTTTAAAAAACATTTAAATCACACTTTCTATATTCACATTATACAATATTTTTTGTGATTGGCACAATATAAGCTTAAATATTTCCTACTCTTGGACATTTTTCTTTTATTTTTTTAATACTAATTTTTATATTCTTTTCTTTTATTCCTACTTTTTCAAATTTCTTCTATAATTTTTAAAAATTCTTCTTTTGTTTTTGTTTTAAATATTTTTTCTTTTATTTTTGCTGTATTAGGAAGCCCTTTTAGATAATATGCTGTTTGGGTTCTCATCTCTAATAAAGCTGTTTTTTCTTCTTTGATATTTAATAAATAATTTAGATGTTTTTTTATCATTTTTTTAATTTCTTGAACTGATGGGCATTCTGGTTTTGTGCCTTTTTCTAAATAGTTTATTGTGTTTTTTATTAACCACGGATTGCCTAAAACTCCTCTTCCAATCATGATAGCGTCACATCCTGTATAATCTAACATATATTTGGCGTCTTCTGGAGTTTTTATATCACCATTTCCAATGACAGGAATGTGAATATTTTCTTTTACTTTTTTGATTATATCTAGGTCGGCTTTGCCGCTATAGCCTTGACTTCTTGTTCGGCCGTGAACTGTTATTGCCTTGGCGCCTGCTTTTTCACATATTTTGGCAATTTCTACAGCGTTTATACTGTTTGCGTCCCAGCCACTTCTTATTTTTACTGTGACTGGAATACTCACTGCTTCTACTACAGCTTTTACTATTTCCCCTACTTTTTCTGGATTTTTAAGTAAAGCACTGCCGGCTTGGGCTGATATAGCCACTTTGGGTACTGGGCAGCCCATATTAATATCAATAATGTCTGGGTGCATATTTTCTTCTATGAACTTAGCTGCTTTTACAAATGATTCTTTATCTGAGCCAAAGATTTGCTGGGAAATGGGTCTTTCAAAATCAGTCATATAAAGCATATCTATTGTTTTTCTGCTGCCATAACATATAGCTTTATCACTAACCATTTCGGCAACTACTAAGCCGCATCCCATTTCTTTAGCAATAGTTCTAAAGGCACTATTAGAAATTCCAGCCATTGGGGCTAGAACTACTTGATTTTTTATTTCTACATTTCCAATTTTCCACATGAAAATCACCAGGAACATTATATTATAATATTATTTTTTTATCAAGAAAAAAAGTGATTTAATCACTTGATTTTGTATGTATATATGTATATGTTGACGGGGCAGTATAGTTAATTTTATCATCTTTCATTTCTTCATCAATCATATCTTTTTTTAAATAATTTTGTTCAATTAATGTAGATACTTCAATGGTTGTATTAACTTCTAAATCATTATCTTTTACATATTCTCTGGCTGCGCTTATTACATAGTCTTGCTTTGCTTTATCTATTTTACTTTGTGAATCACCTAGCATATTTAATATGGCTGGAAATGCGATTATAGCAATAAGGGCTAAAATCGTAATGCTTCCTAGTAGTTCCATTAAAGTAAATCCTTTATTCTTCATCATATCACCTAATATAATTTTAACATATTTTTTATAGAAAAAAAAGATTAGCTTACTTTATGAAAATCTAATCTTAATTTATCAGCAATGGTAACCATAAATTCTGAATTTGTCGGTTTTGCTTTATCTATATCTACACTATAGCCAAATAATTCTTCCATGAAATCTAGGTTTCCTCTATTCCAGCTAACTTCAATAGCGTGGCGAATTGCTCTTTCTACTCTTGATACTGTGGTATTAAACTTTGAGGCAAGCTCGGGATATAATTCTTTGGTTATCCCACCTATTATTTCTGGATTTTTGAAAATTATACTAACCGCTTCTCTTATATATCCATAACCTTTAATATGCGATGGAATTCCAAGTTCATGTAACATCTTGGTTATTGAAACGTTGAGGTTACTGGCATAAAAATCAATATCTTCATTTTCTTCTTTTTTATTTGTGATATCTTTTATTCTTTTTTCTAATATATTTAAATCAAAAGGTTTTAAAACATAATAACTAACACCATACTCTGATACTTCTCTAATTACTTCTGCAGCATTATAGCTTGTGGCGACAATGACTTTTTTATTTATTCCTCTTTTTTTCATTTCATTTAAAACATAGAATCCATCTTTGTTAGGCATTATTAAATCTAAAATTATTAGATTTATGTTTTCTTTGTTTTTTTCTAGTTTTTCTATTCCTTCCTCACCATCATATGCTTCAAATGTAATATTAATATTATCATTATCTTTAAAATATTCTTTTACCATATCAATTAGATTTTTATTATCGTCAATCATTAAAATATTTGTTTTCATGTTTTATTCTCCTTTACTATTCAAATTATACAAAATCTTTACATTATTTACTAGAGTGAAAAATAGCTAGTTTTGTCGAATTGTTATTCTAATAAATAAAATAGAAGTTATTTATAAACAACTTCTATTATTTTTTTTAAATTACTACTTTGTAAGGCGTGACTACCTAGTAAAAATCCATTTAAATTTGGGATTTTATTTAATATATCAATATTATTTGGGCCAACACTTCCACCATATAAGACTTTTACGTTTTTAAATGTTTTTATGTAATTTACAATATCTTCTATTTCTTCATTTGTTGGGGTAAGATCTGTACCTATGGACCATACTGGTTCATATGAAATAATTATATTTTCATTTAAATCTAAATCTTCTAGTTTTCTTTTTATTGTTTCTTTTGTTTGGCCGTTTGTTTTTTCTTCAATATTTTCACCAACACATAAAACTACTTTTAGATTGTTTTTTATCGCTTGATTTATTCTTTCTTGAATCCTGACACATTTTTCTTTATAATGTTTGCAAACTTCATAGTGGCCAATCATTACATAACTAACATCTAAATCTTTTAAGGCCTTTCCAGATATTTGCCCAGTATGGGCCCCACTATCTTCTGGCGATATGTTTTGACTACCAACAGTAAATCCTTTGCTTATATAATTACTTAGGTATATATCAGACGGAAAGATAATAAATTTATCTTTATAATCAATTGTTTCGTTTTGAAACTTTTTTATGTCGTTTATATTATCTAAATACATTTTTTGATTTACAAATATCATTTTTTCCATGGTATCACCTTTTTAAAGAATTTGCTTATTCTTTCTTTATAACTTGGCTTTTTATTTTTTATAGCTATTTTATAAACATCTAAAACTCTTTCGGCAAAATATTTTGATGAATGTTTATCGGCGCTATTGCGGGCTCCTTTGCTTAATGTTTCAAGTATTCTTTTATTATTTATGATTTTTAAGATATATTCTTTACATTCTATTTCATTTTTGAATAAGTAACCGTTTAAATCATTAATAACTGTTCCATTAAAGCTTTCGTCATCAATACATAATGTTGGAAGTGAAGAAGCCATGGCTTCAATTATAGTTAGCCCTTGAGTTTCAGTGGTTGAGGCAGAAATAAAGGCATTACCTAGTCCATAATAATTTGGTATGTCTTTCCAAGATACTTTCCCTGTAAAAATTATATTTTTTTCGGCATTTTTTTCTTTGGCATATTTTTCGTATTTTAACTTGTCTGGGCCATCACCAATTATTAGTAATTTTAAATTCTTTTTTTCTTTTATTAAATCTGCAGTGACATTAATTATAAATGGTATGTTTTTTTCTTCAGCTATTCTGCCTACAAAAATTAATATAAAATCGTCCTTTTTAAGGCCATATTTTTTCTTTAGTTCGTTTTTCTTTTTTTCATTAATGTTTTCCCTGTAAAATCTGTCTACTTCAATGCCTGTTGGAATTATATGAATGTTTCTTTCTACATTATATTTCTTTTTAAATAAGTCATAGGCTTTTTTTGTTGGTACAATTAATTCACCTATGGTTTTATCGCAATAAAATTTTGTTAAGTATTCAACTATTTTTTTACTTGATCTATTAAAATGGCCTTTTGTTATATAGTGAACATAGTCTTCATACATTGTATGGTATGTATGAACAATTGGAATATTATATTGCTTAGCAAATAATCTGGCAAATGATCCGATAGCGAATTCTGTTTGCGAATGAATGATGTCTAGATTCCAGCTTTTTATTTTGTTTAAGGCCTGGAGTGGATAAATACTGGTTAATCTAGCATTATATATTCCTGTTGGAATACCGGGGATTCTTAATACTTTTTCTTTTTCATCATATTCATATTCAAAGCTATCAAGGTTTGCGGTAACAACATAAACTTCGTGTCCTTTTTTTTCTAAGGCTTCTTTTAGCATGACTTCGCTGGTTACTAAACCACTAATATACGGAGTATACGTTTCTGTGAAAATTCCTATTCTCATTTAGTTTCCTCCTCATGAAAGCTTAAAATAAATAAGCCTATAATAATTCCAAGATAATATGTAACAATTCGCCAAACTATCATTATAATAGATAGTTTTGGATCTTTTACAAAGTTCTTAAAAAATGATATAAAACTATATTCAAGTCCTCCAGTAGCTCCGGGAATTGGAACAATGCCACCTATTAGCATAACATAAGCAGACGTTACTGCGATGAAGAAAGGGTTTACATTTACATTTAGTCCACGCATTAATGTGTATGGGATTAAATATAAAAGAATTAAAGCAAGAAAATTTAAAATTATAATTCTAATAAAATTTTTTTTGTTTTTGAATAGTATTTTGGCACTTTTGTGAAAATTTGTTATAAAAATTTCTGATTTATTTAATAAAGATTCTTTATCTTTTATAATTTTTATTTTGTATAAAAGGTTAATGATTCCATCTATTATTTTTTTGTTCCACTTTTTATTAAAGGAAACTAAAAACAATACTACTATAACTAAAGCATTTATTATGAAACCTATAGTAACTAGGTATCTTAAAAAATCATCCTTTGGTAATATATTAAAAATTCTATTTGAGATGACTGCGATTAGGCCTAAAAGAACTAGGGCTATTTGATAAACAATAAAGTCTTCAAGTATTATATTTGTACTTGCATCTAACTGGATTCCTTCTTTTTTTAGTTTATATATTTGCCAAGGCTGTCCACCGGTTGAAAATGGGGTTATGGCGTGAAAAAATTGGGTTGTCAGCATTAGTTTAATTCCTTTTTTTCTAGTATATGTTTTATCAAATTTTTGTACGCAGTAATATAAAACTATACCTTTTAATACCCAATATGAAATCATTAATAAAACAGCGAGTATTAACCATTTTATATCAATTGATAGTAAGTATTTCATTTTTTGCGCAAAGTTATCTTTAAATACTAAGTATAGTACCAGGGCTGATAAAATAAAGATAACTATAAAATTTTTTTTGCTATTTTTCATTTATTATATCTAAAGCTTTAAGCTTTACTCCTTCTAAAAATGTGAGGCTTGCTCCACCACCTGTTGATATGTGGTTTACATCTTTAGCAAATCCCATTTCAATTACAGCTCTTGCTGTATCTCCTCCGCCAATTATTTTATAGGCTTTAGCAGTTGACATTATTTTGCATAGTCCTTTGGTTCCTTTAGAAAAATCTTTTATTTCAAAGTATCCCATAGGGCCATTCCAAAAAATAGTTTTACTATCATCAATATATTGTTTAAATACTTCTAATGTTTTTTTCCCTATGTCTAAACCTATTTCATCTTCTTCTATTTCATTTACAAATCTTTCTTTTGTCTTGACACCATTTTTTATTTCTTTTGCAGTAATTATATCTATTGGCAAAATTATTTTATCTTGGTATTTATCAAGTAATTCTTTGCAAAAAGGAATTTCTTCTTTTTCACATAGCGAAGAGCCTATATTAAAACCGGCTGCACTTAAAAATGTGAAGGCCATTCCGCCACCTATTAAAATATAATCAGCTGTTTTAGCCAAATTTTTAATTAAATTTATTTTGTCACTTACTTTTGATCCACCTAAAATAATAGTATATGGGTGTTTAGGATTTTTTGTTAATTTTTCAAGTTCTTTTATTTCTTTTTCAACTAAAAATCCAACACCACTTTTTAAGTGTTTGGAAATTCCCAAATTAGAGGCGTGCGATCTATGAATTGTTCCAAAGGCGTCATTTATATAAATGTCGCCTAAACTTGCCCAGTATTTTCCTAGCCTTTTATCATTCTTGCTTTCTTTTTGTTTATCTAAGTCTTCAAATCTTGTATTTTCTAGTAGGATAACGTCTTTTTCCTTCATGTTTTTTATAGCTTCTTCTACTTCTTTTCCTCTGGTTTGATTTATAAACTTTACTTTTTTCCTAAGAAGTTTTGATAATGCTTCGGCAACAGGTTTTAGAGTATATTTTTCTTTATCTTCTTCGGTTTTTATTCTTCCTAAATGAGAAAGTAAAATGACTTTGGCTCCTTCTTTTCTTGCATATCTAATTGTTTTTAGACTTTGCCTTATTCTATTGTCATCTTTGATAATTCCATCTTCTATAGGGACGTTAAAGTCACATCTTATAATTACCTTTTTACCTTTTATGTCATAGTCTTTGATTGTTTTTTTCATATTATGCCTCCTGATATTTATATGTATATCCATAACTAGTTTTTGTAACAGTTACGTGTTCATCATTAGTAATAACTTTAGTTTTAGGATTTGTTAAATTTTTATTTATATATCCATCATTTCTAAGTTTGGATACTGCTATAACTTTTGAATCACTTTCTGGTTTTTCATTTGGATGCGTTTCCATATAAATTTCAGCTGCGTTTTCAACTGTTATTTTAAACTCATTATAATCATTTTCAATCGATTTTTTATTAGTATTAATAATATTGGGAACAGATACTAATGTGATTACGCCTAATACGACTAATACTGCAAGTAATTCAACAAGCGTAAAACCATTTTTCATTATTATCACCTAATACTATTTTATAACATTTTCTTTATAATAACAAGGCAAAATTAAAAAGCTAATAAATTAGCTTTTACTATTAAATTAATTATGATACAGGATGATGCTTACCACAGTATGAAATGTTTTTATTATTTATGTCGCACTTCCATGTGCCGTCGTTTGCTCCTGTATTTACTATGTTATTGGCATATGCATATATGGTATTATTACAACTAAAATAGTTTTCATATGTTTCACATAAATTTGGTGCAAAAATCTCTGTTAATTTTTCAATATTTTTTTCTTGTGTTTCATTTACCTCAATACATTTTTCTTCATTATTATAAATGAAGCAAACTTCTGAGTGCGTTACGATATTATCTTTTAATGTATATCTTAAGCATACATTTTTTCCTGTTTCAGCGCATGATGAATATGTTGGCCCAATTTCATCTAGGCTTGAAGTATTAGTAGTTATGTCATGAGTATTAATGGCATATACTTTTTCTTCTGCTTTTTCTATTTCTATTTTAGTGTTTATTTCTAGGCTTATTTTTTGTAGAGCATAGGCAGTAATTGGTAATGCTAGTAAACTAATTAGTGCTATAGTCTTAACTTTAGTATTTTTTATGCGTATTAGCAATATGATTGCGATTATTATGGCAACTGCTCCAAGGGCAATCATAGCTTTTGTGTAGCCTTTATAAGTTTTTGGTACGTTTACTATTATATTATCATTTACTAGTTCTAATTGCATCACATTATTTGAGGTATATTTTCCATCATTAAAGCTGGTTTGGGGAACTTCTTTATTATATGTAAATATTAATTGTAAATCTTTTGTTTCTCCTACTTTTAAAATGTTTGAACCATCATATGAAAATTCATATTTAATATATTCGTTATCTAAAAATTTGGTTTCATTACTTATTTCATAGTCTTCATTACTTTCATTTTTTACTGTGATTTTATATTTTGCATAATCTCCTACTTCACTAAATTTTATATTAAAATTTGCTTTTCTTAATGAGTAAGTTGGTTCTTCTAATATTTTAGTATTTTCTGCTTTATCTAATAACTGAATGTTTGTTATTTTTACATCTCCTTCAGCTTTAGCTGAAATAGGTATTACTAAAATTAATAAGAGTAATAGCATTATTTTCTTCTTCATATAATCTCCTACTTTCTATTTTATAGTATTTCCGCTTTTTAGGTTATTATAAAAACATTTTAAAAAACATAAATACAAATATACCTGTAATTAAACCACTTAGGAATGTTACAACACCAATATAGATAGTTCCACTTTCGTCAGTAGGTTTTGGCATTTCACCTAGTTTTAGTACTTTTTCATTAGTTGCATATCTTTCTGGGTATTTTTCCATTTGCATCTTGTCATATATTTCTATAATTTCTTTACACATTTCTCTTGCTTCTTTCGACAGTTTGTTAAATTCTTCTTCATTATTTCGGTATATTTCTATAATTTCTTTTTCTTCTTCTGTTAGTTCTTCTTCATTAAACAGTTTTTTGTAAATTTCGGTTAGTTGTTCTTCTCTTGTTTGGCTGTTTATTTCTTTTTCTATGGTTTTACTATCTTTGTCTATTTGTTTGGCTTGTGTTGATGGCTCATCTATAGAGTCGATTTGTTTTTCTCTGCCCAAAGTAACTGATATCAATCCATTTTCATTTCTTATAGCAAATATTGGAATTTTATTGCCATCATTTAACTCGGCAATCCATCCTCCGTCAATGATGTTACTATCTTCGGGCTCTATGCCTTTTATATTTGTATATCCATATTCTTTTTGTAAAAATTCGGCAATATTTTGTTTATAATCTTCTAATTCATTAAAAGAAACTGTTCTGTTTTTTTGATATTTGTGCTGGGACTCTAAGTCCATTATTCTAGAAATTTCATTATCTAGTTCTTCTCTTGAATTCATTTTATCTAAGTTTATGCTTCTAAGTACTACATCGTAAATTGTTGAATTAGGATCTGTATTATTAAGTGTGTGGATTATTCCATCTTTTTCATATGTGATGACAGATTTAGATGGGCTAATTTCATATTCTTTTATTCCGTTTTCGGCAAATAGTGTTCTTAAATCAACATCTATTTGCTGCTCCACAACTTGTTTTTTCCTTTCTAAATCCATTTCTATGAACTTATCTGATAGATGTTTTAGCATGGTTTTATATTCTTCATTGGTTTCAAAATTTATTTCTCTAACTAGCATGTTAAGCTGCGTGATATTTATACAACCAACTCTATCTTTAATGTCTTTTGTTACTTCATTTAAACTATTATACTTACCTGTTTCAATTTTTTTATTAATGTCTTCTTCTATTATTTTAAGCATGCCGGTTAAACTATTTTGAATCATTTCGTTTTTATCTTTTAATTCATTTGTATTTACTTTTTGAGGCTTTCCATTTATGATTTCAAATAGTAACAATTGATTCTCTTTAAATACAAAAATATATGTTTTTCCATTTATCTCAACGTAGTGTTTAGTCATGCTTGTCACCTCTATTTTAATAATAGCATATTTGAGAGTAAAAAACTACCTTTCGGTAGTTTATTTTTGACATAAATATTTAACAGTTCTGACCATTTGAGCACTGTATCCCATTTCATTATCATACCAAGCTACAACTTTAACGAAATCACCATTTTCTGTTTCTAAGACGTCTGTAAGAAGTCCATCGACTACTGCTCCATGATGATTTCCAATTACATCGCTTGATACTATCGGATCTGTAGTATATTCTAATGTCTCACTTGTGTGATTTTTAAATGCTTCATTTATTTC
>CACZQJ010000011.1 GCA_902783265.1 uncultured Erysipelotrichaceae bacterium
ATTGAAATTTGTAAGAAAAATTTAGGAGAGTAGTATGAAAAAGAAAAAGTTTAAATTAGTTGATGCCGTATTAGGTACAGTTTGTTTAACTTTAGTTTGTGAATCTGTTATGCCAACAGCTGCTATTGGAAATACACAATATTTCTGGTGGATTTTCTTACTTGTGGCTTTCTGTTTACCTTATGGTATGATTACTGCTGAACTTGGAACAACTTATCCAAGTGAAGGTGGAATGTATGACTGGGTAAAACGTGCTTTTGGTCCTAAATGGGCTGGCCGTGTTGCTTGGAATTATTGGATTAATTTCCCACTTTGGATTGCCTCTTTAGCAGTGGCAGTTACTGATATTATTGCAGGAATGTTTGATATTGAACTTTCTGTATGGATGCTTTTATTGCTTCAATTATCTTATGTTTGGCTTGTATCACTTCTTGGTACTCAAAGAATTGGTGAAAGCAAATATATAGTTAATTTGGGTACATTTTTTAAGATTGTATTATTACTTGGTATTGGTTTGCTAGGTATTTATGTATTTATTAAAACTGGACAAAGTGCGAATCCTATTAATGGATTTGGCGATTTAATTCCAGCTATGAATTTAGAAAACTTATCATTTATTTCAATTATTTTATTTAACTTTATGGGATTTGAAGTAGTTGGAACATGGGCTGAAGATATGGATGACCCTAAAAAGGATATTCCAAAAGCTTTAATAATTGGTGGCCTTTTAATGGCAGTATTCTATGTACTTCCAGCAACAGGATTTAATATTGCACTTTCTGCTGATACAGTAGCTAATTTAGATCCAGAAAATGTTGTTGAAGTATTGACTACTTTATTTGCCACAGTTGGTATAAGTAGTTCTGTTATTAGGACTTTAGTAATTATTGCTGGAGCAATGTTTATTTATACATTTATAGCAAATATTGCTTCTTGGTCATTTGGTGTTAATGAAGTTGCAAAATATGCGGCTGAAGATGGTAGTATGCCTAAAATGTTCGCACCAGTTAATGAAGAAGGGGTTCCTTATAAGGCATCACTTATTAATGGTGTAGTGGCTTCAATAATTGTTGTTGGTGGAATTGTTGCCAATTTAATTAATGAAGATTTTGGAGCTTCATTTAGCTTATTCTTCTGCTTAAGCTGGATTACATTATTGATTGGATATATACCAATGTTCTTAGCTTTCTTAAAATTAAGAAAAACTGATAAAAATGTTAAGAGACCTTATAAGGTTCCAGGTGGAGAAGTTATGATTAAAGTTATGGCTATAGTACCTTTTATTCTTTTAATAGCTGGTATTGTATTTACTTTATTTGGTGATTTCTCAGCTGAATATATTATGGATAATAAGCCTTTATTTGCAGGTGTAATCTTATCATTTATTTGTGAAGAAATTTTAGTTGCTCATATTGATAGTGGAAAAGAGGATAAAGAATGAAAAAACTAGATACAACACCAAAACAAGATGGTTTTAGAATGCCAGGTGAATTTGAAAAACATGCTGGATGTTATATGATTTGGCCTGAAAGACCAGACAACTGGAGACTAGGTGCGAAACCTGCTCAAGCAGTGTTTGCTGAAGTAGCTAATACTATTGGTAAATATGAACCTATGACAATGATTGTTAGTAAGGCTCAATATTCTAACGCAAGAGAAGTTTTAAATGATTATGTTAGAGTAGTTGAAATGGCTAATGATGATTCATGGGTTAGAGACTGCGGAGCCACTTTTGTTATTAATGATAAAGGTGAAACACGTGGTGTTGACTGGACATTTAATGCTTGGGGAGGTTTAGTTGATGGACTATATTTCCCTTGGGATTCTGACGATAAAATTGCTATGAAGATGTGTGAACTTGAAAGAGTTGACAGATATAGAGTAGATGATTTTGTCTTAGAAGGTGGCTCTATTCATGTTGATGGAGAAGGAACTGTTATGGTTACCGAAGAGTGCCTTCTTTCTGAAGGACGTAATCCACAGCTTTCTAAAGAAGAAATTGGTCAAAAATTATGCGAATATTTGAACTGTGAAAAAGTTTTATGGATACCTCGTGGTATTTATAATGATGAAACTAATGGTCATGTTGATAATATGTGTAATTTTGTTAAGCCAGGTGAAGTTATTCTCGCTTGGACTGATGATGAAAATGATCCACAATATGAAAGAAGTATGGAAGCTTATGAATATTTAAGTAATGAAACTGATGCCAAAGGTAGAAAGCTTGTTATTCATAAGATGTATACTCCAGCACCTATTTTAATTACAAAAGAGGAAAGTGAAGGCGTTGATTCAGTTGATGGAACACTTCCTAGAGAAGAGGGAGATAGACTAGCTGCTAGTTATGTCAATTTTTATACAGGTAATGGTTTTATTGCTTTACCAGTATTTAATGATCCTAATGACGAAAAAGCTATTAAGCTACTTGAGGAATTATTCCCTGATAGGAAAATCGAGCCTATATATGCTCGTGAAATCTTACTTGGTGGTGGAAATATTCACTGTATTACGCAGCAGTTACCTTTATAAAGTTGGTTATATACCAACTTTTTTTAGTAATCATAAAAATAAATGTAGGTAATATTCTTCAAAGACCTACATTTATTTTATTTTTGTAAAGAGACGTAAATGAATAATTTATAGTTTTTTCTATAATTTTTTGTAAAAAAAGGAAATTAGAGTTTTACTTAGTATATTAATAAATGAAGGGAGTGATTTTAATTAAAAAAATTTTATTTAACGTTATAAGATAGGATAAATACTAAATGAAAAATGAAATAATAATTTTTGAAAATCAAGATGTAAAACTTGAAGTAAACATGAAAGATGAAACTGTACGGCTTTAATACTCAATAAATGGCTAAATTGTTTGATAGGGATAGAACTGTTATTACTAGGCACATTAATAATATTTTTAAAGATGATGAATTTAATAAAAATGAGGTATGTGCAAATTTTGCACATACCCTTAAATATGGAACGTTATCAGATAGGGAATTAGATTACTATAATTTGGATATGATTATTTCTGGTGGATACCCTGTCTAGGATCTAAAACTAATAGATATAATAAAATTATTGATGTATGTAGTTATAAAAATACAGATATTAAAGTAGTAATATCAATAATAAAATAGGGATTATTAAGTTTTTAAATGTTTGATATTTGTATTTAAAATTAGGAAGGTGGCTAAAATATGAATGATGTAATTGTTAAAGAAAAAATTGTAATAGAGAATTTAATCTATGAGATTCGTGGAGTTCAAGTGATACTTGATTCAGATTTGGCGAGACTTTATGAATGTGTTAATGGTACCAAAGATATAAATAAAGCAGTAAAAAGAAATATAGAAAGATTTCCAGAGAGTTTTATGTTTCAGTTAACAGATGAGGAATATGATAATTTGAGGTTCCAGCTTGGAACCTCAAAAGTAAGAGGTGGAAGAAGATATAATCCATATGTTTTTACAGAGCAAGGAGTGGCTATGCTTTCAAGTGTACTTCATTCTAAAATTGCAATAAAAATGAGCATTCAAATTATTAATGCATTTGTAATTATGCGAAAGTATATATCAAATAATTTAATTGAACAAAGATATATAAATAATTTAGTATTAGAACACGATTCAGAAATAAAATTATTGAAGGAATCATTTGGTAAAATAGAAGAGAAACGCAAAGTTAATGAAATATACTTTAATGGACAAATATATGATGCATATTCAAAAATACAAGATATATTTAAAACTGCTACGAAAAAATTAATAATTATAGATTCATATGCTGATAACACAATACTAGATATTATAAAAAGATTAAATATAGAAGTAATTATTATAACTAAGAAAGATAATCTTTTAACTAATCAGGATATAAATAAATATAATAAACAATATCATAATTTAAAAGTAGTATTTAATAATAATTTTCATGATAGATATTTCATAATTGATAAAAAAGAGGTTTATCATTGTGGAACAAGTATTAATAGAATTGGATATAAAACTTTTTCAATTAATTTAATTAGTGATGAAGAAGTTTGTAACGCATTAATTAATAAAGTTAATAAAATTATATAGTTTCTTAATATTTATCTTGTAAATGTAGGTAACATTCTTCAAAGACTTACATTTTTTTTATTTTTGTAAAGCGGCGTAAAAGAATATACTTCTTTTATTTTATCAAATTAAATATCATGTTTTACTTTTGAAATTATTGACAAAATCCTGGGGGGGGGGGTACAATGATAATATAATAAACTAGGAAAGTAGGCAAGGTATGAGGAAAAGTATGAGAGATAAAAGAAATTATATAATATTAGCATTACTTGCAGTAGTATTAGTAATGACCGTAGGATTTGCGGCATTTTCAACAAGCCTACAAATAAATGGTACCGCAAATATTTCTACAAACTGGTGTGTCGGATTTGATAACACTAAAACAACAACTTACGAAATAACAAAAGGAAAAAGTACAGGAACAAATCCAACAGCAACCATGGGATATGATGGAACAGCTTGTAGTACTAATTATGTCCCAATGGCAAACTTAGGAGCAACATTTTATCAACCAGGAGATAAGATAGAATATACTCTTACAATAGCTAATAAAGGAAGTATAGATGCAGCCATAGAAAGTATAACAGTAGATGGAACTTCTGTAACAAGTAATCAAACAATAACCAAAGGAAATATAATATGGAAAGTATATATGCCAGAAGAAGTAGTACTTTCTGCTAGTACTGGAACTACAACAATGGTAGTATCAGCAGAGTTTCAAAATACATCAGATTTAAGCAGTTATACATTAAATGAATCACAAACAATAACAATTGGAGTAAATGCTGTACAAGGAAGTACTGGTATGGATATAACACCGGCAGCGCAAACAGTATACGCAATAAATACAGCTTCAATTTATAAAAATTCATCTAGTTTGCAGGATATAGGAACAACGTATGGATCATGTTCAGCCACAGGTAAAACATCTTGTTTAAAATATACAATCGAAAATGATACAGTAACCGGAGCTGAAGTATGCTTTATAAAAGGTGGAAACGAATATTGTTTAACCGGATGGATAGATGAATGTTTATGGGATGATGATGCTGATAACGGAAATGGTGCATGTACAGCTACATCAACTCCAGTATATAATGCAAATAAAGGAGTACTTCAAACAGCATTTACTGAATCAAATGCTTGTGCTGATTACGGTTCTGGCTTCGGATGCAATGCTTCTGGAGTGGACGCTTTCGCTTACTCTGATGGTTATGTGGACGCGGGCGATGGCTCTTGGGAATGCTTCGTCTATTCCGATGGCCATGCGTATTGCAGCGCTGGGGGTACTTAATAATACCTAGTGATCCGGTGCAGCCAGCCCCGGCATCTTGATATCTAAAATCCTTATCATTTTGCCATAGGCAAAATGTATTGGTGCCGAACGGTAGTGTAGGCACCCAAAATTTGTGACACATTTTTGTCAAAATATAAACTTGGTAAAAACATAATATGTTTTTATAGGGTTATCCTGTTTAAGGTGCTTGTAATGATAACGGTTCTAACTTCGAATGCAATGCTTCTGGAGTGAACGCTAACGCTAACTCTGATGGTAACGTGAATGCGAACGATGACTCTTGGAAATGCAACGTCAATTCCGATGGCAATGCGAATTGCGATGTGTCAGGATCGGGTGGAGGTTCCGAGTCTGGCGGGGATGAACCTATTATTAATTAGTCCGCTGCCCACTAGATTTTCCAATGACTATATTTTATTAGAGAAATTTAATAATCAAAAGCTTGGAAACAAGGATAATCCTTGTAATTCTATATTTGCTTAAGAATTACAAAATATATGCAGTAAATGAAAATTTAGATTAGTAGTATTTATATGCGAAACTCTTCGTTTTCTATCCTTACTGCGTTTTTTGTTTGTAAAAATTAATTTGTTAGGTTGAAGTTACTATTTCTTATGTGTTATACTTTATTTAGAAAGTATGGTGATAATATGAGTAAGATAGTTATTGCTTTAGGGGGAAATGCTTTGGGTAATACGCAAAGCGAGCAATTAAGGTTACTTGAAGGGGTAGCTAAAATAATAGTGGATTTAGTAAAGTCTGGGAATAAGATAGTTTTAACGCATGGTAATGGACCTCAAGTTGGTCAGATATTTTTAGCTATGGATTATTCAGCTCATGGAGAGGTTAAGACTCCTGATATGCCTTTTCCAGAATGTGGCTCAATGAGTCAAGGTTATATTGGTTATCAGATGCAGCAGTGCATTCAAGATGAGCTTGAAAGACAAAAAATAAGTAAGGATTGTGCAACTTTAATTACACAAGTTTTAGTTGATCCTAATGATAGTGCTTTTGAAAATCCTACTAAACCAATAGGTAAGTTTTATACTAAGGAAGAAGCAGATGAAATTGCTAAAGAAAAGGGATATGTGTTTGTTGAAGATTCTGGTAGAGGTTATAGAAGGGTAGTTCCTTCACCTATTCCTAAAGATATAATTGAAAAAAGAGTAATTAAGCAGTTAGTAGATAATGATAATATTGTTATAGCTGTAGGTGGCGGCGGAATTCCAGTTATTAAGGAAGACAGGATAAAACTTTTGGAAGGTGTAGAAGCTGTTATAGATAAAGACCGATCAGCGGCATTACTTGCTAGAGAACTTGATGCGGATGTGTTACTTATTTTAACGGCTGTTGATAAAGTTTATATTAATTTTAATAAAGATGGTCAAATGGCTTTAGATTCTATGACTATAGATGAGGCTAATAAATATATTTTAGAAGGGCAGTTTGCTAAAGGAAGTATGCTTCCTAAAATTGAAGCTTGTCTTGATTTTGTTAAAGATAATCCTTCTAAGAAAGCTATTATTGGTTCTTTAGAGAAAGCTAGTGAAGCAATTAGTGGCACATCAGGGACTATAATTACTAATAAATAAAAAAGAAACCTTTGGGTTTCTTTTAAGTGTTTGCTACTTGTGTAAAGGTGGCACTAACGTTTATTTTACCTGTTCCGCCGCCTACGGAAGCGGCTGTGTCAGCGGCATTATTCATTTGTTCACCTTCGCCCTCTAACCATTTAAAGTAAATTCTAAGATTTATTACTTTGTCTAGGGCATCATGAGCAACTGTGTTAGTTAAGTTATTTACGCCACTGGTTGTTGTTATCATAGCGCCATCATCTATTTTATATCCATAAATTACTAAATCTTCAACATCGCTGTGTTCGGAAGAAGTAACTGATATATTATAATTAAAGGTTACTTGGGTGTTTACGGCGTTTATTTCTAGATCAAAATACCCTTCACTTCCAGGGGCAATTACGCCAGAGGCAATATTATTGTTGTCTACATATACGGGGTTAATAAGAGAAGAAAGTGTTGCACTATCTGTTATGTCGGAATTGTTTAAGAGAATGTGCCATGATGCAATGGTGAAGTCAACATCGCCATTTTTAGATTCCAGATATTTAGCGTATGTTTCTTTTATTTGAGTAATGCAGAAAATTAAGGCAACAACGGCTATAAATAATTTTATGGTTCTACTTTTAGTCATATATTACCTCCTTATTATTAATTTCATTATATCACAAGCTTAATAATAAATTGTTTTTTTATAAAAAATGCTTGTAAATTTTGTGTCAATAAATTTTATATAAAAAAATTTTAATAATTTTAAAATATGTGATAAAATTATTAATAGAAGGTAGGCTGATATTATGTGGGTTGTTATTACTGTTTTGGTTTTTATAATAATTTCTGGTGTTGTTTTTATTGTAAAGATAAGAAAAATCAAACAAAAAATGATTGATACTAATAATCAAATAAAAAAAGACAATCCAGTTAATGAACCTAAAAAATCTATTTTTTCTAAAATGTTTTCTAAAAAAAATGAGGTAGAAGTAAATATAGAAGCCGAACCTATAGAAAAGTCTCCAGAAATAGAAGTTTTAGAACTTTTTCCTAATCAAAAAGATGTTAAAGATATTGAACCCGTTAAAGATGATGTTTTAAATTTGGATGATTTATTTAATACCATTTCAATGAAGGCAATTGGTGATGATTCTGATTTTGATTTTGGACTTAGAAGGAATAATAAAAAGTGATTATTTCTATTAATAGAAAATAATTGCTTTTTTTATTTTACATGTTTATATTTAGTTTACAATATAGGGCAAAATATGATAAAATCTTGTTAAGAATAGGAAAGTGAGAATATGCCGGCAGGAGAAGTAAAGGTTACCGCTAAAAAGTTAAAAAAACGAGAAAGAAATCTTAAAATAGCAAAGAGATTAGTTATAATTATTTTTGTTTTTCTTTTGGTTTTGTTTTTTATCTTGTCTATTGTTTATAAAGGAGGTCGTTTTACAGTTACTTTAGACCCTAACTTTACTTTAAGAAGTGGTATTGTTTTATATGAAAATAAGGATGATATTAGGTATAAAAATAAATTATACGCTAATGAGATAGAATTTATGGATAACATTTCTGGAGATTGGATTCCAGCAAATATTGACAGTGAGAAAGACGGTAGCCATAATGGGGAAAATTATATTGCTTATACTTTTTATGTTGGTAATACTGGAGAAGAAGCGATTAATTATTGGTACCGAATCAAAATAATGGATGTTATTAAAAATGTCGATGAGGCTATTAGAATAGCGGTTTATCAAAATGGTGAAAAAAGTGTTTATGCGAAAGAAAGTGATTTGACAGGAAATGAAGAGCCTGGAACTATAAAATTTTATTCTGATCAGTACGCTATGCTTAAGGAAAGAAAACATTTGGGGCCTAAAGAGAGTGATAAATATACAGTTGTTATTTATTTAGAAGGTGATGATCCAGAATGTGTTGATGCGATTATCGGAGGAGAATTAAAATTAAAAATGGAAATTATGGAGGAACATGTAGAAAATGAAAAAACGAAATAAGAGAAGAAGAAAATTATTGATTCCTCTGTTTTTCAGTACTTTCTTTTTGATTACGACAACTTACGCATGGTTTTCGGCAAACAGAATGGTTTCAATTGAATCTTTAAATGTACATGTACAAGCTGATGGAGGGCTTGAGGTTAGTACAAATGCGATTGACTGGAAGCAAGTGGTGACGGTTCAAGATATTATGGAAGCACGCGAAAAGTACCCTACTAGTGTTAATCAAATTCCTTATCAGATGTCACCTGTGTCTACTGGTGGTGGAATTGGAGAAGGAAAGTTAGAACTTTTTGAAGGAAATGCGACAAATGATCAAACTAGTGATTTTATATTAGTAGCTAACAGGAATATAGAAACTGAAAGTTTTGGTGAAGAGAGCGATGGGGTTTTTATTGCCTTTGATGTTTTCTTTAGAGTTAAGTCAAGTAAGGAACTATATTTAGATGGTACTTCTAAAGTTCAATATACAGGTGATAGTACTTCGGGTATTGAAAATGCGACAAGAATCGCTTTCTTGGTTGAAGGCACTTCTGAAGATGTACCAAATACATCTCAAAGTTTGCGAGGCGCAAGTAAGGCAATTATATGGGAGCCTAATTATGATGTTCATACAGAACATGGAGTAGAACATGCTAGATTAGTTTATGGACTTACTACTTCACAAACGGGAGCAACTATTCTTCCATATGATGGTGTTATCAGTAATATTTTTTCTACGGACAGCGTTTTAGTTTCAGAAGCTAATGCGGCTAGATATCCATCATTTTTTAGAAGTATGACTATGGATATAACAACAGCTAATGCTAGTTCCAATAATCAAAAAATATTAGATTTATTACCTAGTGTTACTAAAGTTAGAATATATATGTGGATAGAAGGGCAAGATGTTGACTGCGAAGATTATGCATCTTATGGTGATATAACTTTTGATTTAAAATTTACAACAAATCCAGCTTAGTTTTGATAAATTTTATGTACTATTTAATATATTTAATTTATTAAAAAACAACTTTATGATATGTGATTGATTTATTTATAATTATCAATGGGAAGGGCTAGTAGATAGCCTTTTTTTATGCTATAATGTAATATAGAATGGTAGAGTAGGAGGTAATGTTATGAATAATCTTAAAAGTAATAAATTATTCATTGCTTTTTTGTTTATTTTTGCAGCATTATTGTCTTACGTCTTTATATCTTATGGTCAGTTTGTGGCTGAGGCCCCAAGTGCTTCTAGAAGTGGTGTTAGTGGGACTGTGGTTACGGTTGATGATGAAAAAGCTGATTTATATTATTATAATAGTTTAAATTATACTGAGACTAATGGAACTTTACCTAGTGGACAAGATCAGAATATTTATAATACTAGTAATATGGTTAAAGCAAAGATTACTTATTATGGTAGAGATTATAATGATAATACTTTAATAGGAACAGTTTCAGCTACTGAAAATTATGATACATATGTATATTATCATTGGTATCCTGTTAGAGATGGCAAAGTTAAAATTCCTTTGATTGACAACCCATTTGTTAAAAGACCTACTGGTAAGGGATTTAATAGTTGGATAAGTGATGCACAAGGGGTGAAAGTTTATCTTGATAAGGATACTTATGAAAGGTTTGCTATAGTAACTCCAGTTAGTAATGGAAGTGGTTATGCTGATTTAGATGTGTCTTTTTATGCTCACTGGATAGATGCTAAAGAAGGTAATACTTCTGAGGGCTGGTCTACTATATTTGGACGTTTTGATACTGGAAGCTTGCATCCTATTTCAACAACTCATGAAGTTTGTGTTAGGCCTACTTCGTTGACAGGGGTTGTTATGAATGGTTATTATTTGTCAGCTCATGCTGAAAGATATAGTTATTATTCTGGATATTATATTAATAATGGTAGAATTCGTACTGCTAATAATAGATATTGTAATACTAGAGGAGGTTGTGATTACTGGACGATTATTAATAATGGATCACTTTATGATAGTAGTACTACTTATTATAGAAGAAATGATGCAGGTAATAATTTTGTCGTTGCGACAGAAGCTTATATTTTAGAAAATGCTGATGATATTTGCCATGATGAAGATTCATTTTCAAATACCAGCGTCATGGCTGGATATTATACTCCGGCTGGAAATATAGCGAGATATGAGTCTATTGAAGGTTATTATGATGGAAATGGTAATATCCAAAGCGGAACATGTGACACTAGAGGCGGATGCAATGATTTATATGAATATCTTGATAAGTATGATAGTGACGGCAATATAAATTACTTTCAAAGTGGAATAAATTATTATTACTTAGCTACTAGGGATACTAATATAGCTCATTTGAATACTAGTAATTTAACATCTAATTGGGGTACTAGTAATACTTATAATAAGCCTTTTACTTTTACAGGTATATTAGAAAATGGAACGCAGTCAACAAATCGCTGGACTCCTGGCGCTAGTATATCACTTGTTAATGATACAGCTATTGAACATATGACTATTAGTTCTGGTACCGATTATAGTGCTACTGATATGAATAATAGTAGATTATTAAATGCAACTTATCATAATTTAAAAGTAGGCCGCGGATTAAGCAAATATAATAATTATGTTAATTTTAATGGCCTTATTGGTGGAAATAGTGAGACTGGAGATAGTGGCGCAAATACTAGATATAAATTAATTATTGAATCTGGATATTATAATAATACTTCAGTTACAGAACCAACTAATAGATATGATTATGATGATTTATATATACAGGCTGAAGCTGTATTTGGTAATGATTTGGATAGGGTTAGAGAAAATAATGATAATTTAGAAGTATATTATGAAGCTACTGCTTCATGGGCTGGTAATATTTATTCTGATAATGATTCTGCAGTTTTACAAGTTTTTAAAAGCGGTAAATTTGGTACTAGTAAGTCCGATATGTATACTGGTGTATATGTTGGAGGCGTACTTGATGGAACATATAATGCAGCTAGAAGCGCTAAAATAGAAGGTGGCTGGATTTATAATTTAATAGGTGGCCCATTAACTTCTTCTTCTAGGCGTACGGTTAATGATACTTATATTTACATGACTGGTGGAGATGTCGATTTAATAGTTGGTGGTGCTGGAAGATCTTCTACTTATGGAAATAGAATCATTTCTGTTACTGGTGGAAAGATTAAATATAGTATTCTTGGTGGCTCTAATGGTAACATAAATAATACTACTAATGGTGATGGTACTTTATATGGATCAAGTTTTATTTATGTGGGTGGAGACGCTGTTATAGGTGATGATAATTTAGCTAGCGATGATGATATGTATGGCGTTAGTCCTGGCAATGTATTTGGTAATGGTAATGGTAAAGAAGGATATTTAGGAATTGGTTCTAATGATAATTCTTATATTGTTATTAATGATAAATGTACTATAACCGATAGTGTTTATGGAGGAGGAAATTATGGAGTTACTGGTGTTAGTAGTGGTAATTCTACTTCTGAATCTAAGATTACTATTTTAAATGGTTTGATAAAAGGTAGTGTATATGGTGGTGGTAATCAGAATAAGGTAGATGATTACAATGTCACAACTAATGCCATTATTAATATGAGTGGAGGCGTTGTATCTAAGAGTATATATGGTGGTGCTAATACGTCAGGCATTGTTACTGGTGACACTAATGTAAATGTTACGGGTGGTACGGTAACCGGTGGTGTATATGGCGGTGGTAAAGGTAGCAACACTTATGTAAAACAAAATTCTAATGTTACGATTGGCACGCTTAATACGGACGGGCCTACTATTGGAAGTGTATATGGTGGTAGTGCATTTGGTACAGTAAATGCGACAAGTGTTACAACTACCGAAAGTGCATATAAGACTACGGTTAATATTAATGCTGGAAACATAAGCAATGTATATGGTGGTGGTGAAGGTGATGATACTCAAGAGCCATGTGTTGCTGGTGATATTACAGTAAATGTTGCTGGTGGAAATACTACTAATGTTTTTGGTGGAAATAATGCTAATGGAACACCTGTAGGAGATGTAGTTGTTAATGTTAATAATGGTACTGTTTCTAATGTTTATGGTGGAAATAATGTCGGCGGAACAGTTACGACTACTCAAGTAAATATGAATGGTGGAACTGCTGGAATTGTTTATGGTGGTGGTAAAAAAGCAAATACAGAAACCACTAATGTTGTTGTTAATGGCGGAACATCAAATAATGTTTTTGGTGGTGGTGAAAACGCTGATGTAACTACTAAAGCAAATGTAACTTTGACCTCCGGTACGATAAATGGTTCAATATATGGAGGCTCTAATCAAGATGGTACTGTAAAGGAGTCATTAGTAAATATTAATTCTAATGTTCCAACTGTTTATGGTGGAAATAATGCTGGAGGTACTACTTTAACTTCAAATGTTAATTTAAACTCTGGAACTATAACAACAGCTTATGGTGGTGGAAACAACGCACAAACATCAATTTCAAATATTACATTAAGAGGAGCAACGGTTAGTTCAGTGTTTGGCGGTGGAAATAGTGCCGGTGTAGGAACTACAAATGTTAATTTGATTAGCGGAACAGCAACAGATGTATATGGTGGAAGTAATTCAGATGGAACTGTTGACCAAAGTAATGTTAAGACCAATAACGCTACTAATTTAACTGTAACTTCGGTTTATGGTGGTAATAATGCTGGTGGCAAGACAACAAGTACAGCTTTAAACATTGTTGGAGGTACGTATACTAATATTTACGGCGGCGGAAATAATGCTGAAAGTGATTATACAAATGTTTATGTTAATGGAGTAAATGTTACTGGCAATTTCTTCGGTGGCGGAAATAATGCTAATGTAAATTATAATACTATTGTAAATTTTGTTTCTTCAAGGATATCTGGTGATATTTTTGGTGGTGGAAACTTAGGTGAAGTTTTAGGTAATTCAACAGTAACTATTTCTGATTCAACAGTAAATGGTAGTGCATATGCAGGTGGAAATGGTGTAACGGCAATTGTTTATGGTAATACTGATATTACTGTTCATAATGGTTCTGTTATTAATTCTCATGTTTTTGGTGGTGGAAATGCGGCTAATACTGGTACTGAAAATAGTAATTCATCTATAAGTCATGTTAATATTGCTGGTGCAACTATTCATGGAAATGTGTATGGTGGAGCTAATACGGCAGTTTTATATGGAACAGCTATTGTTAATGTTGGATATTCAGCAAATGGTATTACGCGATCTAATATTCAAATCGATGGAACAGTCTTTGGCGGTGGTGAAGCTAATGCCAGTGGATCATCAACATATGACTTTAACTTTATCGGTGTTACTAAGGCTATTGAGGTTAATATAGATGGTGATGGTTATAGCAGCTTTAACATAGATGGTTCTATATTTGGTAGTGGTAATGCATCATCTACTTCAGGTACTAGCGTAATAAATATTTCCAATTATGGAACGTTTACTAATTATAAAGAAAATGTTTCTATTCAAAGAACGGATGAGCTTACTATTAAAAATTCGGCTATTAAATTATCTGGCGCGACTGATAGAACTAATGAATTTTCAGATGTTGAGTTTTCAATCAGCCGTGTTAAAAAGCTTGTTTTAGCTAATGATAGTACTTTGTTCTTAGATGTTGGTGCTAATTTGCTAGAATCATTTTATAGTCAAAAAATAACTGGTTCTACATCGGCAAAGGCTACAGTTACGATAACTGATTCTGGAAATACTACAAGAAACGTTAATAATAGAGTATATATGTTTGAGGGAAAGAACTTGAATATAGCTACAAATGAAGGGGCAACAGCTTATGGTAAAGTTAGTGGTATGACGTTTTTCGGAATGTACAAAATCGGTAGCAATGGTAAGGTTATAACAGCTTTATATGATAACGCTTATAGCAATGGGGATGCAGTTGGTAATTTATATGCCTTTACTTTAGGTAGTTATGTTTTAGGTGAACATCATAGTAATCACGATATAAAAGTAGATGGATTTTATAGTAATTATGCTGATGAGGATAATGAGGGACATATAAAAACGGCTTATGTTGAGCCAAGTCCACCAGATTCAGGATTTTATAGATGGTCAATTGGAGAAAAGGTAGAGACATATGATTTAACTTTATCTGCTTCTAAGTATGCTACATTGGGTACTTCTGAACTTCCTCTTGACCTTTCGAATGATCCTAATACAACTTTTCAAATTTTAGAATTCAATTATGAAGATTTGGAAGAAGGATTTGAACTTGTCCCTGAAAGTGAAATTCCAAGAATTAATAATGAAGGTACAGCAGATACTAAAATGGGACTTAAATTGGAAACGGCTAATACTGGTTTTATTAATTCTGGTTCAACTTCTTTTATGACAGATCCTGACAATCCGATATCAGGAACTAGGAGTTATACTTCTGAAAACTCAACGGCGGTTCCAACTTTGCTTTTCTATTTTTATCATTCTAAAAATATTACTTTATCTAGGGAGATTGGAACGGTTGTAATTTCGATGCAGACAGTGACACCTGTTGATGAGCTTAATTATCGTATTAATCGTGTTAATATTAATGTAAAACTTACTTCGGCTTTGTTTAATAATAATTATTATGAAGGAACGATGACTACTGGTGAAAAATTTAATATGTTTGCATCTAGTCCGACTAATATAAATTCAAAATCAATGTTTAGTGCTTATTATTCTCTTTACATGACTTCAGATAATTCATATTATCGTACTGGATATCATCATTCTTTGCTTTCAAATTTTGTATTTCCTTTAAATACGAAAATAACGATGCTTGATCTTATTGATAATGAGACATATTATTATGTTATAGACAGTAATGCGGTTACTAATGCGACAGCTGAATTTAATCAATATGGGGAATGTTCGTATGATTTATCTAAGTTTGTAAAAATGGGATCTACTAGTCCAACTAATATATATGATGAGGATGAAAATGTTACTAAATATTACGACAGTTCTGGGCAAAAAATTGAAGAAGAATTTATATTTATGGTCAATTTTGAAGATACAGAAATTGAAGGTAATCAGCTTAGTAATACTTTGTTTATGGAGCTTCGTGATAGTGCAAATAATACTTTAATTAGTGTTTTGGGTATTCAAAGGGATTCTCTTACTTATAATATATATGATAATTCAGATGCAATTGTGGATATTGATGGAACGCTTAGTAGTAATCCTGTTTACATTGGTGATACTGTAACTTTAAATTTGACTGGTAATTTTACGCAACCTGTTGTTGACTCTCTTCCAATTGTTGATACTAGTCACTTTAATAAGAAGCCGGGAGTTAAAATTACTGTTTATGATTCTAATGGTAATCAACTTAACAATAGTAGTTTACTTGGTATTTCTTATGATGTTGATGGAGTTACTTATTATCCAAGAATGGATGGTAGTGTTAGAATTGCACTTGCTGATAAGGTTGCCAATATATTTAAGCGTATAAAGATTAATACTAATAATGTTAATTTAACTAGCGGTAATTATGTTCTTAAGGTTGAATCATTTACTTCTCCTGATGGTATTTATTATGGTAGTGTTGCTCAAGATACTTTGAATATACCTTTTACGGTTATTAATAGTACATATGGTCTTAAAGTTGAACTTACCGATGAAGAAATGATGATAGATAAAAAGATGGGATATACACTTAATGGAAACAATATACTTAATTTTAAGTTAAGTTATTCATCTACTTTTACTAATCCAAATATTCATGTCCAATTATATCGTAGAGAGTATGATGAAGTTTATTCTTATGCATATAGTAAGGTTGATTTGGCTGATTATGTAAGTAATAATTTAGATGTGGTTAATGAAACTGAATATATGTTTATTGACAGTCCAACCGATGGAATGACCAAGTCACTTTATTTGAAATCACTTCTTATAAGTGGCACTTATAAATTTGTATTTAGTTTGTATGATGGCAATGCATATATTGGTGATTGTTCACAATATATTATAATTAAATAGGAGGCAAGATATGGAAGATGTTGTTACAAAGGAATTGATTGATTATTATAAGAAAGTTACTGAATATTTAAAACAACTCGATGGAAAAAAAGCAGAGGTTGAAAAAAATTTGGATACTGATGATGCTTTTAAAGAGGTTAGTGAAGAAGAAAATTTAGAAGAAAGTGCGAATGATGAAGAAGAAAGCGCTGAAGAAAGTTCAGAGGAAAAGGGTGCGGAAGATGCTTGAAAAATTAGAAAAGGAAATTGAACTTAGTGAAGAAGTTTTAAATGGGCTTCCGATTAATAACAAAAAAAATAAAGAAAAATTTTTAAAAGAAATTTCTTCAGAGATAGCAAATTATCAAAAAAAATTGGATGATGTAAAGTCTGAACTTAAAAGAAGACTTCAACCATTTGAAAATTTAAAATATCAGGAAATTGATAATAACGAAGTTACTTTAAGAAATTTGTTAAAAGCACTTTCTTACACTAACACTTTGAGTACGGCTTACGAGAAACTTGATTTAGATAAAATAATTTATCAGCTTGCTAACTATAATGATGATGAACTAATTAGCAATAATATGAAAATTATAAAAGCAATTAATGTTTTTAAAAGGGTAAATATACCACTTACAAACAAGGATTTTAATTATACCAATTTTGTTAATGATTATATGTCAATGTTTTTTGAAGATGGACTGACAAATGAAAAGATTAAAAATAAGTTTGATAGTATTTATTGGCAGTGCCCTAATATAATTACTCAAATAGAACTTAATTTTAGATATTTATATTTGAAAAATAGTTCCAGGGCCGAAAAATATATCGAGGTAGTGAATAAACAAGTTAAGGAAAGATTCAGAAATGCGGAAACAACCATTTTGGATGATTATAATTATTTAAGAAGAAAAAATGATGATTTTGTTAGTAAAAACAATTTAATTTTAGATTTTTATAATCAAACGTTAGATATTGATGAGTATAGTGATGAAAAAATAGAGGCTATAACTTCTAGTTTATTTAAAAATGGTGATTTTGATAATAGTAAAGTTGATCTTATAAAACAAATGTTAAATTCAATTAAGGAATATAAAAATTATTTAAAGTATAAGGATTTAATTGATAAGGCTAGAACGTTATATAATGATACTTTAGAAAAAGATTATATGAAAAAAACGATTAAAAAAATTTCTGATTTAGAAAGTAAGTTATTTAAGCTTACTAAAAAAAGTCTTAGTAAAACGTCTAAGACTAGTGTGGATAAAATGGAACCAGAAATAAATTCTAAAATAACTGAAATAAAAACTATATATGATGAAATCGATTCTAATATGTTTAAAGTGATGGTTAAGGATCATATTAGAGATAATTCAACTATATTTAAGGTGTTTTTGCTTGTGTGTCAATATTATAAGATTTTGGCTGATTATTTTAAAGAAAAAGAAGAAGGAATAAGCTATGAAGAAATTGACAAAAGAATAGAGGAACTCTTTGAATTTACAATGGATCCAAATAATACATTAATTAATAATGTAACTCTTTTAGAAACTAGGGAGCTTTCGGATATTATTATAACTAATTATAAAATGGCAAATATTAATATAGATGAAGCTTTGATAGATGAAAGTTCGTTAGATGATTTGATTATGAATTTAGAAAAAATAATTATTAATAATCAAATTAAAGTATTAGGAATATCAATTAAGGATTTACAAGATGCAAAACTTATAAAGACAGTTGATTTAAATTAATACTATGTAATTTTCTTATTTTGTGATAGAATTAAGATAGAGGAGTGTGTTCAAATGAAAAAATTTTTAAAAATTATTTTAGGAATTATTGGTACTTTATACTTATTAGTTATTCTTTTTGCGACGGTTTGCTTGCTTTGTTATAATCAGTATAAAGTTACACAAATAAACGATAAAACTTTTATTATAATTGATGATAAAAGCGATATGTATGAAGATGGAGATTTAGCAATATTTGTTAGAAATCCGAATGACGAAATAGTAAGTGGAGATGTAATTTTCTTCTATACGGTTACTAATGGGGTAGCAAAAGTTAATAGTGGAACTGTTACAAAAAGTGAAAAGATAACTGATACTGAAACTACTTTTACAATTAATGATAGTCTTATAATATCTAGTGGAGTGGTAATTGGAAAAACTGAAACAGCTACTATTTATCATAATGTAGGTAAAATACTATATGTTTTTGAATCACAATATGGATTTTTGATTTTAGTTATTTTACCAGCCTTATTACTTTTCTTCTATGCTATATACAGGGTTGTTAAAGAAGTTAAAGGCTCAAAAGATGATGAAGTAGAAACAAAAGAAGATAAAAAAGTAGTTCCTGTGACACCAACTTTAGAAGAGACTGTACAGCCTACTTTAGCACCTCAAGCAGAACAAGAGGTTTTAACTGTGCAAGATCAACCTGTAATTAAAGAAGAACCTGTTCAAGCAGTACAGCCAGAGGTAAAAGAGGAGCCAGCTCAGGTAGTGAACCCTCAGGTTCAAACAGAGCAGACAGTAGTTTTGACACCTCAAGAAAAGAATGAAACTTTAGAAGTTAAAACAGAAGAAAATCAAATTACGTCAAATGATGATATAGAACAATTATAGTATGAAAAAAGCTTTAATTTCGGCTAGTTTAGTTTTACTTATTTTAACTATTGCACAAATAACAAAAAGTTTTGGCGTTTTTGAAACAGTGTTTACAGATGATAGTGATGTAAATATTGCAAAATGGCATATATATGTAAATGATTATGATTTAAATAGTTCAAATAATACTTTTTATGTTGATAATATAACTTATACTAATAATGAAGGAGTAAGTACTGGTAGATTTGCCCCAGGTGTAACTGGGACTTTTCTACTAGAAATAGACCCTACGGATACTGAGGTTTCTTTTCAGTATGAACTTACTATTGATTTAAGCGGGTTAGATTATAGTCAAATTAGAATAGATAGTATTGAGGGAATTAATAATACTAATCTTACTGTTTTTAATAATGTTTATAGTCGTGTTTTTACTTTAAACGAAATTTATGATGGTAAAAAAGATACAATTAAAGTTACATTTAGCTGGGAAAATGATGATGATAATAATGAGAGTGATTCTCTTTTAGGCTCTTCTGATGGTTATATTGAAATTCCAGTTAATATTTCATTTAGCCAGTATGTAGCTTAGATGGTGGTGATGAATATGAAAAGAGATTATTTATATAGTTTTATTAAAATAATAAGTAGGCTTATGTCTATTTTACTATTTATTATTTTAGCTATTTGTATATATTTATTTATCTCTTTAAATATTCTTTCCAAAAATTATGCTAGTTTATTTTCTTATACAGTATTTCAAATAGGTAGTAATAGTATGGCACCAACTATTACCACTAATGATTTGATAGTTGTTGATATAACTAAGAATGTTGATGTTGATGATGTAATTACTTTCGAAGATGGTAATATACTAGTTACACATAGAATTATTTCAAAAACCGGACATGGTTTTATTACTAAAGGTGATGCGAATAATGAAAATGATAAACAGATAAGTACGGAACAAGTGGTTGGTAAGGTTGTAAAGATTTTACCAAATATGGGTGTTTGGTTTAAAGTTTTTACAACACCTAAAATTATTTTTCTAGTGTGCTTTACGCTATTTATGTTTTCTCTTGCTTTTTCTTATACTGGTAAGAGAATACTTACAAAAAGTGATGATTTTGGTATTTATTATTCAGGAATTAAATTTAAAAAAGGTGGTCCTGATGTTAAATAAACATAGATTTAAAATGTTTAATAGTATTACTATTTCAGTTTTTTGTCTTATGTCTGCATTGTTTTTAGTAAGAGTTGTGTTTTCTATTTTTCACAGTGATACAAGTGGGAGTATATCTAATAAAATTGCTTTTTATGTGATTGATCCTGTACCACAAACTGAGGAAATAAAAATTGGGGAAGTTGAACCTAATGGACAGAATTATAGCTATAGCATAGAGGTTTCAAATTTTAAAAATGGTAAAACAAGTGAAGTTGATATGGATTATACTATGCAGGTAGTTACCACAACTAACATACCAGTTACTTATAAATTATATGCGAATAATAATGATACTGATGTCATTGGTACTAGAGAAATTATTCAAGATAATAATGGAATGTATTTTTTTAAATATAGTCCGCAAGTTGGAAGTTTTGTTCATGATGTACAAAAAACTGATACATATAAATTGGTAATAAATTTCCCTTCATCTTATAGAAATGCGGCCTATCAAGATTTAATTGAGACGGTTAGTATTACCATTGATGTAAAACAGGTGTAAAAAATTAATAAAAGTATTGTTGTTTATAATAAATTATGTTAGAATGATGATAGAAAGTAGGAGGGTTTTTATGGCTAATAAAAAATCGAACAAAAAACAAAGAAGATTATTATTAACACTTTTGCTATTACTTACTACTGGGGTATTTTTAGGCACAGCATCTTATGCATGGTTTACGGCTAACCAAAGAGTAACTATTAGTCCAATTGATGTTAATGTATCTACTTCTAGTGGTATTCAAATATCTGCAGATGGAAATAACTGGAAATCAGTTTTAATAAATTCTGATATTACTGGAGCTTCATCAACTTATACAGCTGCTGTTAACCAAGTTCCAGCTACACTTGAACCAGTTTCAACTGCAGGCGAAATGGATTCTAGTGGAAAAATGAAAATGTTTTTAGGACAAGTTGTTTCTGATGAAGCAACCGGAAACTTTGTGTTAAGTGCTGAGCAATCAGTTGAAACTAATACAACTTCTGGTGGAAAATTTATTGCATTCGATATTTTCCTTAAAAATGAAAATAACGAAACTTTATATTTAACTAAAAATTCAAAAGTAATTTTTAGAAATAGTGATACTGGTATTAAGAATGCTACTAGAATTGCATTTATTACTTTAGGACATACTACAACGTCTGATACAGTAGCTAATATTAGAGCTTTAAATGATGGTACAAGTTCAACTGTTAAGATTTGGGAACCTAATTATGATGTTCATACAGCAGATGGTGTAGCTAATGCGGTAAGTCCATATGGAATTACGACTTTAGCTGAAGGTTCTGGTAATGCTTGGGTTCCATATTCTGGAGTTAAAGCTGAATTTGCTGATACTTTAGGTATTAAACGTGAACAAGCTACTCAAACTTTAAATAGTTCATATTTTACTGATATGAATCCTGATATTAAAACGGTTGAGGATTTTGATACAAGCCAAGCTTTAACAACTGAAGGTGGGTTAGTATCTGGTGTAACTAAGATGAGAATTTATATGTGGGTTGAAGGTCAAGATGTTGACTGTGAAAACAATGCTTCTGGTGGAGAAATTAGTTTTTACTTACAATTTAGTATAGTACCAGATTAGGAGATGAATAATATCATCTCTTTTTATTTTAGCTTTAAATTGTATTAATTTTATGGTACAATTATTATGGTGATACTAGATGAGAATAATTAGGTATGGTTTAGCTGCTTTTTATTTATTATTTGTTGTCCTTGTAACCTTGTTATTATTTACGTTTAATAAGTTTTCCGATAGCATGATTGGTAAAAAAACTATAGCTGATGCTGAATATAATATTTCAACTTTTAAAAAAGGAGATTTACTTATTGTCTCAAATAATTCAGAAATAAAAGTTCAAGATGAAATTTTATTTTATGATACGGCTAATGGTAAGAACTTTTTGAACTGTGAAAAGGTTATTAGAATTATTGATACAAATGATAGTGAAACAACTTATGTAATTCGAGATAATGAATTTATATCAAGTGATTATGTTATTGGTACTAAAGACCATACTGTCAGAATAGCTTTGCTTGGCTATTTATATTCATTTTTTACTAGTAGAATCGGATATTTAATTTTTATAATAATTCCAATAATAGTTTATTTTATATTTTTATTAAAGAAGTATAGATATGATAAAAAGAAAAATTAGGGTTAAAAAACTTTCAAATATTAGAAAATATATAGTTATTGTTTTTATAAGTTTAACAACTTTAACACTTACTGTGAGTTTTGGTAGATATGTTTATATTAAAGTTTTAGATTTATATTTTCTAACTAAAAATTTCTATTTTGAAAGTGATAAGCTTAAGAGTCCTGAAGCAAATTATTCTTTAAATTATTGGAATGGTGTAGATCCTTATCAGATAGTTATAAATGTTAATAGTTTTAAAAATGATATTTTAAAAAGCAATAGTGATATTACATATACAACTAGATATGTTTGCCCAGATAATGTTATTTGTACTTTGAGTAAAGATGGCGGGACTATATCTAAAAATTCAAATACTGATAGTTTTGTGTTTGTTATGACACCTGATGCGATTTTTAATGACAATGATAGTGTAACAATGAAGGTTTTTGCAGAATCTACAAACCCATATACTAAGACTTTATCAGCGTCTTTCACTTTAGTTGTTGGAAAGTATGGCTTGGGTCATGAAATAGAAGATAGTGCTGGCAATCCGTATTTAAATTTAAAAGTTACTAATACTTTGGATTCATATGTTGTTAAGGAAGATTTTGGAGAGTATGTGGCTGGGAATCATATAAGTAAAAGTGTTTATGATGCTTTAGGTGATTCTGATAAAGCTAAATGTGCGTCAGCTATTATTACTGTTGGTTTTGATCCTAATGTAGTAAAAGTTGATAATACGGCTACTGATTTTATGAATGCTTATAATGTAGAAACACAAACTATTAATTCATTTAATTACGTAAAAAAATTTACATTTGATATGGATTCTAGTGTTAGTAGTGTTATTAAATTTTATAAAACGAATAAAAATGTAGACTATAGTAATACGGATGTACTTACGGTTACTTATAGCTATTAGGAGCTGATTATATGAATTATGATATTGCAACTGAATATATTTCTTATTCTCAAAGCGCAATTAAAAGATATTTGGTTTTGATTTTAGAACAGTATTTTGATCAAGATATATATGATGATTTAATAAATGCTTATATAAATACTAGGTATTATAATTTATATCCAAAGGTGTATGACCGTTTTGAAGAAAATATTGTTTATTATTTAAAAAAATCAGTGCAAAAGTTTAAGGATGATGCCAAATTTAAGGAAAAAGCTAAATATATGTTTCAAATGTTTAAATATGTTTTTGCTTTTGATGGGGTAGTTGAGTGTGATTCGGCTAGAGAACTTATAAGTGAAATTAAACGTGTTAGACTTATTTCACTTAAGCTTATAGATAGTAGTTTTGAGGCTAAATTTTATAATATGCTTGAGAAAGATTTAATAGCTAAAAAAGAATTTTTAGAAAGCTTTGATGATAAGAATTTTACTATGAATTATTTGAAAGTTAAGGATAATATTTTCTATTGTGTTCTTGATCATAATTTGAAATTTTCTAAATTATATAGTGATTATGCGATTAATAAAGTATTTAATAGTAAAAGTATAAGTGAACAAAAGCTTTTTGTATCTTATCCCTTGGTTGCAATTAAAGCTCTTCAAGATATTATAAAAGGTAATTTTACGAAAGTTTATATTGCTGATTATGTTTTTTCTATAGCGGGTAAGCCTAAGAAGAATCAGAGGTTATTAAAGTATATTGATAATGACATTATTAAAGAAAAAGTTATTTTAAAGTTGAGCTATGATGAATATATTTCTAATCGTGATAAAGTGTATGAGCTTACTCGTAGTGGTTTTAAAATAGCTCTTAAAATAGATAAATCTTTTGTGTTTAATGAGGAAAATATAAAATTACTTAGATTATTTACGTTTATAGTGACTGATGATAGTCAAATTTATGATCAAGCTAAAGATAACTATAATATTTTATTTATACCAAATAGTTAGAAGGTGAGTTATGGATACTTTTTTAAGATTTTTATATGAGTTTTTAGGTCAATTTTTTGGTGGCTTTTTAACTATTGCAACAGCTATAGCGGATGCGGTTATGCAGATATTTGATTTTAGAAGTTATCTTAAAATTTTGAACTTTTATAAAGATGATTTTAATGGCGCTGAATGGGTATTTATTGTTATTGCCATAATACTTATGCTTTTAGTAGTTGCTGGCATTATTTTCTTAACTGTTTTACTTGTAAAAAAATATATTCGTTTTAGAAAAACTCTTGTTGAGCAGGAAGAACTTCTTGATGAGGTTGCTGATTTAAATAATGAGGTTTCAACATTAGTTAAGGAAAAGGAAGATATTTTAGCAATGAAAGTTTCTCATTTGGGTTTAAGGCCAGAAGAGTCTGATACTTTAGAGGTAAAAAAAGAAAACGATTCGGCTGCTGCTGAGACTGTAGATGAAGATGATAAGAGGTTTGCTAAACTTAATAATATTGATAAAGAGTTTGCTAATTATGTTATTAAAAACTATAACAATACATTTACGCTTCAAGAACTTGTGGAGTTATTTAGAAACTTTGCAGCAAGTCAGTTAAGATTATATTATAAAAGTGAAATGATTCGTATATTTATTGCCGCGCTTGCTTCAACTAAACTGATTATTTTGCAAGGTATTTCTGGTACTGGTAAAACTTCGCTTGCTTATGCTTGGGGAAAATTTTTGAAACATGATTCTTGTGTGGCTTCAGTTCAGCCATCATGGCGTGACCGTACAGAATTATTTGGATATTTTAATGAATTTACAAAGAAGTTTAATGAAACTGATGTTTTGAAAACCATATATGAAGCTGGTTATACCGATGATATATTTACAGTAATCTTGGATGAAATGAACATCGCGAGAGTTGAGTATTATTTTGCGGAAATGCTTTCTATTTTGGAAATGCCAAACCAAGATGAATGGCTTGTTGAACTTGTATCTAGTGGATGGGCTAATGACCCAGTTAAGTTAAATGATGGTAAGCTTAAAATAAGTCCTAATGTCTGGTATATTGGAACTATCAATAACGATGATTCAACATTCATGGTTACTGATAAGGTTTATGACCGTGCGATGCCTATTGATATTAATGATAAGGGTGAAGTTTTTGAACCTATTGACACTCCTGCTCAAGATATTAATTATTCTTATTTAAATAAGATGTTTATGAATGCGATGAATGAAAATCAGGTTAGTCAAGATATGCTTAATAAAATTGAAGAAATGGATAATTATGTTATTAAACATTTCCGTATTGCTTTCGGTAACCGTATTGTCGCTCATATGCGTAAGTTTGTTCCAGTATATGTGGCTTGTGGTGGAACTGAAGTAAATGGGGTTGATTATTTTATAGCTAGGAAGATTCTTAGAAAATTTGAACAATTAAATATTTCTTATATAAGAGATGAAATCGACGGATTTATTGAATTTTTGGATACAACTTTTGGAAAAGGCACTATGAAAGAATGCGAAGAGTATTTATTAAGACTTAAGAAATTAACATAATGGATGTGATTTAAATGAATAGTATTATTAATCTTTATAATAATATGGGTGATAATGAAAGAAGTTCGTTTAGTTCTTCAGTAAAATCAACTTTAAATGTTTCAAGGAAAATTAATAGTGGAGCTTATGATGATGAGTGGCTAACTAAAATGGAAGAGACAGTAAGATATATCGATAATATTTTAAGAAATCCTAATAGGTTTATTGTAAACGAAGAGGAGATTGTTAAAATAGAACTTGCGAGAAGAATTACTGTTGATAGTATTAAACATTTATCTAGAAATACTAATTTAATTCAAAAATATGATCCTGAAACTAACGAGGTTAAACCATCTAAAATATTAAACATTAATAAGGAAGAAAGCTTTAATACTTATGAAAACAGATTTATTTTTACACTTATTAATAATATGAAAATGTATATTGAAAGGAAAAAAACTGAGACTATAAGTGGTACTTTTAAAAAGGAGCATAGGTCTTTAGAATATAGGGGAACAGCTAATGTTGATAAAGAAAAAGTAGAGCTTGCTTTACAAATAAAAAGTGATTTAGATGATAAAAATTCTAAAGGCGCGGATATTTCTGACCGAATAAAGAAACTAGAAGAAAAAATTACAGATTTATGTAGTACGGGGGTTTATAAGGATATTGCTAAACTTCATGTGGCTCCTGTTGTTTCTCCGATTAAGAAAACTAATTTGATACTTAAAAATGTTAACTTTCAATATGCTTTGGAGCTTTGGAATTATATGCAGACGCATATGGAAGCAAGTAGTAAAAATGAAAATAAAAGTGATGGTTATGAAGATAATGGTGCATTGAAGAAAATGATGAATGATTCATTTATGCTTGATTATTTAATAATGAAATCAGCTGATAGTGAAGAGGAAACTCCTAAAGAGGAGCTTCAAAATAAGGTTGCTGCTAATACTGTTAATCAACTGCTTAGCATTAGTGATCAACTTTCGGTTGAAGATGTTATGAAGCTTATAGGCGATGAATATGTAAAAGTTAAGTATAAGAAAGTCGTTGATACAAGTGCGATAGCTAGGAAATACAAGGAAGCGATTGAACTATATATGGCGAAAGATCATGATTTGAAGGTGAAAAAAGATGAAAAAGATATTAAATAGTAAATTTGTAAAAATATTGATGGGTATTTTTAAAGCTATTATATGGATAGTGGCAATTATGATAGTTATAGTTATTGTTATGCAAAGAGTTTTTGACAATAAGGTTACTATTAATAATTATAGGATTTTTACAATTGCTACTGGTAGTATGCTTCCTGAGTATAAAATTGGCGATGTTATTATTGTTGGAAGTAAAGATTATGATAAGATAAAAGTTGGCGATGATCTTGTTTATATGGGTGAAGTGGCTGATTATAAAGATAAGATTATTACTCACAGGGTTATAGATATAAATTATAATAATAATGGTTATAGTTATACAACTAAGGGTATAAATAATACGGACAAGGATCCTATTGTTAGGCAGTCTCAGGTTTATGGGGTTGTTAAATATAAAACAGTTTTACTTAGTTTATTAAGTAGAGTTCTTAATAATAGTTATGGTTTTTATTTTCTTGTCTTTGTTCCAATTGTATTATTAATATTTTTAGAAATTCTTGATTTTATTAAGTCGAAAGAGGAAAAACTTAAAAATGACCAAGCAGAGTAATTATAAAAAAATTAAAAAAGGTCTTAGAAGAAGAACTATATTCTTTTTGATACTTACTCTTATAGGGAATGCTTTTGCATGGTTTATTTATAGTAATAAAATTTCAACATCGATTAATGTTGGAGTTAAATCTTGGAAAATAACTTTTGCTCAAGCAGGTACTACTTTAGAAAATAATGTTGTTTTTAGTGTTGATTCTATTTATCCCGGTATGAGTAATTATACGGATGCTATAGAGATTAGAAATTCTGGAGAAATGGCTGCTAATATAACGTATGAGCTTACTTATGTAAAAGTATTTGATGAAGTATATACAAATGAAACTTATACGTCTAGTCAAATGGAAAATATACTTGCAAACAATTATCCATTTAAGGTAACATTTGTTGTTGGTAGTCCAACAATAGGTATTACAGATAGTACTAATTTTGAGATGCATATAGTTTGGCCTTATGAATCTGGGGATGATGATTTGGATACTTTTTGGGGTAAAAAATCATATGATTTTCAAAACACTTATCCTCTTGAAAATGAAATAGAAGTTAAAGTTAAAATTGTTGCAACTCAAAATAGCTAAAATAGTATTTATAATACTATTTTTTTATGTAATTGTGGTAAAATATAAGAGAGAGATGATAATATGTATATAAAAGATCATAAAGTTGTAATAATAAATTCAGATGATAGGGAAAATAATCTTACTGATGGGTATTTAAATTTATTAGGTGATGTTAATGAAGATATTTCACATAGTGAGTTAATGATTCAGTATGGTTTAAAAAAATATGGGACTGATTCTATTTTTGGAATTCTTAATGATGGATATTATTTACCTGTTTATCCGGCTTTCTTTTTAACTGAATCTTTGGGAAATGTAGTTTTTTTAAATATTTCTAATAATAAGATGGGTAAACAGGGACTTTTATATTTGCCTAGTAATTTAAGCGAATTACAAATGGATGCTTTGAACAGCTTATCTAAAGAATTAAAAGGTTTTAATATCGAAGTGAATAATAATTTAATTCTTGATGATGGCATTGTTGATTGTTCTCAAAGTTATATTGTTTGTGATGGTAAATCTAATATAATTCCTAAGAAACTTAAAAAAAGGCACTAAGCCTTTTTTAAGTTTCCATCTTTTAAAAGTTTTAACAGTTTAACATTTTGATCATAAGTACCATGATAATTTGTTATACCATTTGCGATTGCTAATTTTTTTCGGTTTTGATATGAACTATCGATGTTTATCTCTTTTAAAGCATCAACTATTGAACCGTTTTGGTAAGTTGAATTTATTAGTGTTTCTTTTTCTGCACTAGTATTTTTCGTTATTTTTTTGTTAGGTTCTTTTGCTATTTGAATATCTTTAATATCTTCTATATTTGTTTCTTCAGTTTCTTCTTTTACTTTTGCTTCTTCAATATTTTCTTCTTTAATGTTTTCTTCATTTTTAGTTTCTATAGGTTCATTTAAAGATATTAAAGGATTTTCTTTTATACCTTGCTCATTTTTTATTTCTAGATGTAAGTGTTTACCATAAGCATTTCCTGTTTCTCCCATGGTTCCTATGATTGTTCCTTTTTCAACAAAGTCACCGATATTAACATTAATACTGCCGTATTTCATATGAGCATATAATGCTGTTTTGCCGTTTGTCTGTTTTATTTTAACATAATTACCATATGTTGCATTTCCTTTGGTATTATGATTAGTTTCTTTAATATTTTTGACAACGGTTTCAACTATGCCATTTTCTAGAGCTATTATGTCTGTTTCAGTATGATTACTACTTACAATGTCTAAAGCTTGATGATTAGAATCATATTCATTACTAATAACTTCACTCATATTTTGTAAGACATGTCCAACTATTTTAATCACCTCCTCATTTATTAATATTGTAAGTAAGATGGCTATTTCCTTTTTTTATTTAAATTTTATTATTTTTTATCTTATATGTAGTTATAAATATTCTATCATCAGAGCAGTATTCTAAAACATATTTGTCTTCCTTTTTACATATAACAACACCGACTGTTTTATCATGAAAAACTTTTTTAAGATTTTTATCTACATAATTCATGTATTTTTTAACTTGTCCAATATGTTCGGCCTTCATTTTATTTACTTTTATTTCTACTACAACGAAACAATTAAATTTATAATTAAATAG
>CACZQJ010000012.1 GCA_902783265.1 uncultured Erysipelotrichaceae bacterium
ACACCTATTAGACACTTTTATTTACTTTATCTTTACTTTTCCTTTAGTTTTCAACACTTTTTTCCACAATTAAAATGTGGAAAAATATTTTTATTTTTTTCTTTATCAATTTATAAATAGTGTCCAATATTAAACATTTTTAAATAATAAAACCCTTATTTAATTTACTTATAACCATATATTTGGTAAAATATTATTGGTGATTTGAATGGAAAAATTTCTACCAATAATACTAGGAACAGACGCCAACGCTTATGGACTAGCTAGATCTTTTCACGAAGAATACGGCATTAAATCATTAGCAATTGGCAAAGCCCAACTAATTGAAACCAAAAATAGTAAAATTATTGACGTCATTATCTGCGAAAATTTTACAGAAGAAAATACCTTTAAAGAAGTAATGATTAATGTTGGAAAAGAATATAAAAATAAATATGATAAATTAATACTATTATCGTGCGCTGAATGGTACACAAACCTAATTGTCAACAATAAAGATTTGCTAGAAAAGTATTTTGTTATACCATTTTCAAATAAAGACCTTAAAGACAAATTAGAAAACAAAGAATCGTTCTATAAAATTTGTGAAAAATATAATTTAGATTATCCAAAAACATACATAGTGACATACAAAAATTATAAAAAAACAAATTTACCGTTTTCATTTCCAGTAGCTATCAAACCAGCAAGCAGTACCGACTATTCTAAAGTAGACTTCAAAGGAAAAGAAAAAAGCTATAAAGCAAAAAATCAAGAAGAATTAGAAAAAATAATAAATAACATATATAGTTCTGATTACCGTTCAAACATTATTGTTCAAGACTTCATTCCAGGAAATGACGATACCATGTGGGTTATGAACTGTTATTCAAATAAAGACGGAAAAGTTAAAATGATGTGTTTAGGCCACTGCATATTAGAAGAACACACACCATATGGAATAGGAAATTATAAAGCACTTATATCAGATGGAAACGAAAAACTATACAAACAAATTAAAAAATTTTTAGAAGATATAAAATATATTGGATATTCAAACTTTGATTTTAAATATGACTATAGAGATAATAAATTTAAATTATTTGAAATAAATATTCGTCAAGGAAGAAGCAGCTTCTTTACAACTGCCGCCGGATGTAACCTTGCGAAATACATCGTTGAAGACTATATCTTAAATGAAGATAAAGAAACAGTATATAATTATAATAAATATCTATGGCTATATACCCCTAAAAATCTGTTAAAAAAATATGTATATAACAAAGATGCATTAAATGAAGCATTAAAACTAATTAAAGAAAAAAAATATACATATACCCTAAAATATTCTAAAGACTTTAGCCTATACAGATGGTTTTGGGCTAACAGAATATATATGAAAGACTATAAATTATTTAAATTATACCCACCAAAGGACAGTGATTAAATGAAATACGATTTAGGAATTGTAGGAGGTCTTGGACCCCTAGCTAGTAGTTATCTATATGAAATGATTACTAAAAAAACAAAGGCAAATAAAGATCAAGAACATTTAAATATCGCATTATTAAGTTATGCATCTACGCCAGATAGAACAAGTTATATTTTAAATAAAAGTGATAAAAGCCCATACCCCTACTTGCTAGAAAACTGTAGGCTTTTAGAAAAACTAGGTGTAAAAATGATTTCTATACCATGTAATACATCATGTTACTTTCATGAAAAATTACAAAAAGAAATAAACATACCTATAAATAACATTATTAAAAACACCGTTAATTATGTTAAAGAAAAAAAATATAAAAAAGTAGCTATTCTAGCTACAACCGGAACAATTAAATCTAACCTTTATCAAAATGAACTTGAAAAACAAAACATCGAGTTCTGCTTGCCAAATCAAGATAAAGTAATGAAAATAATTTATGACTACGTCAAAAGTGGAAAAGAAGTCCCAATTAATTTAATGAATGACATTATTGAAAATATAAATGCCGATGCTTACATTCTAGGCTGTACAGAACTTTCAATATTAAAAAGCAAATTAAATTTAAATGATAAATTTATAGACCCACTAGAAATAGAAACAGAAAATATTTTAAAGTATTTTAATAAATTATAGAAAGGTGATTTTATGTGTGGATTTTGCGGATATATAAACAAAAAAGATAAAGATCAAATCAAAAAAATGAATGACGCAATCATTCATAGAGGCCCAGACGATGAATCATATTATAAAGAT
>CACZQJ010000013.1 GCA_902783265.1 uncultured Erysipelotrichaceae bacterium
AAAGAGGAATTTTTCAATTCCTCTTTTCTTTATTTAGGTATTCTAGGGTGTCTTCAATACTATTTGATACGTGATAGCATTCTTTTACCATTTTGCTTGTAAATTTTTCGTCGTATATTTTTTCTAGCATTTTTAAAGTTTCATCAAAGTAGCCATTCGAGTTATAGATGATGATTGGTTTATCAAATTCTTTGCTTCTTTTGCTTTCAATAGCTGTAAATAATTCCTGCATTGTTCCAATGCCTCCTGGCATAAATATAATTGCATCACTTTTATTTATTAATTCCATAGTACGCTCGCTTATAGAAGCTGTGACATCTTTTATATCTAAGTCTAAATCTTCTAAATCTTTTTGATAAACTTCTGGGCATATGCCGATTATTTTTCTTTTATTTTCTTTGGCTATATCATAGCTTAGTCCCATTATTCCTTTATTATAAGCCCCGAAAATCAAATCATTATCCTTAAGTAAGACAGATAAATATTTTTTGCTATCTTCTAAGTATTGAGCTGGTATTTCTTCACTTGAAGCACAGCCCACAAATATTTTCATAACAAACCTCCTGCTTTTTTAGTTATTTTTTCTTTTTATCTAATTTGCTTTTTATAATATTTATGTTTTCAACAAAAACTTCATTATACTGTGGATATCTTTCTTTACATCCCTTTATTTCGTCTAACAAAGCTTTATAGTTTTCTTTTTTATTTTTGTCTTCTTCAATTGTTTTGATTTTATCGCTAATGATTTTATTTAGCGTACTTTCTTTTAATTTTAAATATGATATTTCGTCCATAAAATCTATAGTTATTTCACTATAAAGTTTGTCTAAATCTTGCATTTCAATTAAACTTTCTAAAATTTCTTTTGTAGATTGATTACTAACTTCATTTAGCTTTTCATAAAAATCTTCTACTAGTTTTTCTTGCCTTTTTTCTTCAATATTTTCATCATTGCTTTTCTTAGATAATATATATTCAAATATTACCATTAAAATTAATACTGTAATAAGTATTATAATTAATATTGTTAGTAGTGTACATAAAAATTTGTATAGCATTATTTCGGTCATTTTATCTCTCCTTCTATTCTCTGTTTTATTATATCACGTATTATTTGGTTTGTTAATATTTTTAATTGTCATTTTCCCCTATTTAGTATATAATGGTACTAGAATGATGGCAGAAAGGTTGGAACATCATTTGAGCGCCTGAGCTATTTGCTGACGAGGATAGTAGTTATCGAAATTTCGGCGGATTCTACTACGGATAAAAGTGGTTCGTAAGATATACTGTAAAAAAATAAAATCAAAATTATAACAAAGCATATATCGACACTATATGTTTTTATAGTGGAGGAATTTATATGTGTGGAATAGTTGGTTATGTTGGAAAACATAATCCTAAAGATTTTCTATTAGAGGGGCTTAAAACTTTAGAATATAGAGGCTATGATTCGGCTGGTATTGCACTTAAAAATAACGAGGAAACTCAAATAATAAAAAGTGTTGGAAAAATTAAATTTTTAGAAGAAAAAGTTAATAATTCTTTATTAATAGATTCTAAAATTGGTATTGCCCATACAAGATGGGCCACTCATGGAGCGCCTACCGAAAATAATGCTCATCCACATTGTGTGGGCAAAGTTACTATAGTACATAACGGCATTATAGAAAATGCCAGAGAAATTAAGGACAAATTGAAGGTTAATTTTAACAGCGACACTGATACTGAAGTTGCTGCAGCTTTAATTGATTATTATTATGATGGTGATGAAATTAGTGCTATTTCAAAAGCAGTTACTGAGCTTACTGGTTCTTATGCGTTTGGAATACTATTTGAAGACAGTGACAAATTATATGCGGTTAGAAAAGGCTCTCCTTTAATTATTGGAATCAATGATAAAGAAAATTATATTGCTTCCGATATTACAGCTATTATAAATTATACTAATAAATATATACTGCTTGAAGAAGGAGAAATAGCAGTTCTTTCAGCTGAATTAGTCAAAGTATTTAAAGATGGTAAAGAGATTAAAAAGGATGTAATAATAGCGGATATAAGTGCGGAAGCTAAAAGTAAGCAGGGGTTTGATCACTATATGCTTAAAGAGATTATGGAAGAACCTATGCTTATTGAAAACACTTTAAAACCTTTCGTTGAAGATATGTCTTTGATACCTGATTTAAAAAAATATTCAGAAATTCATATTGTAGCTTGTGGTTCGGCAATGTACGCTGGAATGATTGGTAAAGCTTTGCTTGAAGAAAAAGCTTCAATTAGAGTAATTTGTGAAGTAGCAAGCGAATACAGATACAAGAAGGTTTTGTATGACAAAAACACTTTAGTAATTTTGGTATCACAATCTGGGGAAACAGCTGATACTATTGCTGCTATGAGAAAGGCCAAAGAAGAAGGCGCTGATACTTTAGCAATAGTAAATGTTAAAACATCAACTATAGCTAGAGAAACTGATAAACAAATATTTATTGAGGCTGGGCCTGAAATTGCAGTTGCAACTACAAAAGCTTATATATTACAGGTTGCAATATTTGGCCTACTTGCTTACAAAGCGGCTTCTTTAAATAATTTAGCTGATGAAGTTAAGAAGTTACCTAGATATGTTAAGGAAATACTTGATAATAGAGATCTTTATTTAAAAATTGCTAATGAAATTTATAAAGATAACGACGTTTTCTTTATTGGTAGAAAAACTGATTATGCAATTTGCATGGAAGGCAGCTTAAAATTAAAAGAGGTTTCATATGTTCATAGTGAAGCTTACCAAGCTGGCGAACTTAAACATGGAACTATTTCTTTGATAGAGGATGGAACGCCTGTTTTTGGTATTATTACCGATGATGATATTCGTGATAAAACTATCTCTAATATTGAGGAAGTTAAGTCTAGGGGGGCTAAAGTTATTATTGTTAGTAATAAGAAGGTGCCTGGTTATGATATGGAAGTTATTGTTCCTAAAATTAGTGAATTTTTCCAACCGATACTGGTTGTTCCTTGTTTACAATTAATCGCTTATGAGGTTGCTAAATTAAGAGGTTGTGATATTGATAAACCTAAAAATTTAGCTAAAAGCGTTACAGTAGAATAATCACTTCAAAAGAAGTGATTTTTACTTTATGTATAGTAAAAGTTGAAGTAATGTGCTAATATATAAGCACTAATAAAAACTGGATGTGATTTTATGTTAGATAAAATTAAATCGCCTGACGATTTAAAAAAACTAAATATTAAGGAAAAAGAAAATTTGGCCGCTGAATTAAGAAAATATATATTAAATGTTGTTTCTAAAAATGGTGGTCATTTGGCCTCTAATTTGGGAACTGTCGAACTTACTATTGCTTTACTTAGCGTGTTTAATCCTCCAAGTGATAAATTAATTTGGGATGTGGGTCATCAATCATATGCTTACAAAATTTTAACTGGTAGAAGTCTGGATAGTTTAAGAAAAATAAATGGCATTGCTGGTTTTCCTAAGTCTTCTGAGTCTTTTTATGATGCTTTTAATACTGGCCATAGTAGTACATCTATTTCTGCAGCTTTAGGTATGGCAAGGGCTAGAGATTTAAAGGGAGAAACTAATAGTGTTGTAGCTATTATCGGTGATGGATCTTTGACTGGTGGTATGGCATTAGAGGCTTTAAATGATGCTGGCTTTAGTAACACTAATATAACCGTTATTTTAAATGATAATGAAATGAGTATTTCCAGAAACTTGGGTGGTTTAAATATGTTTTTAAGTAGACTTAGAACTAGAAAGCTTTATACGAAATCTGATTCTAAGATTAAAAATATAGTTAGTAAATTACCTTTGATTGGTAATACTTTAGTAAAATTTGTTCAAAGAATTAAACGTAGCATTAAACAGCTATTTATTTCTAAGATGTTTTTTGAAGATATTGGTTTTACTTATTTGGGGCCAGTTGATGGTCATGATATTGCGAGATTACAAAATATTTTAAGGTATAGCCAGGAAGTATCTGGTCCTGTTTTAGTCCATGTTCTTACTAAGAAGGGCAAGGGGTATAAATTTGCCGAAGATAATCCTTCTAAATATCATGGTGTAGGTGCATTTAATATTGAAACTGGTAGAAATGTGCAGAAGAAGGGAAAAGATTATTCTAAAGTGTTTGGTGATAAGCTTGTAACTTTGGCAAGGAAAAATAAGCGTATTGTAGCTATTACGGCGGCAATGCGGGATGGTACTGGTCTTACTACTTTTAGTGAAAAGTTTAGCTCAAGGTTTTTTGATGTTGGCATTGCTGAGCAACATGCTTTAACAATGGCTGCTGGCATGGCTAAAGAAGGAATGATTCCGGTTGTTCCAATTTATTCTTCTTTCTATCAAAGGGCTTATGATCAGATTATTCACGATATTTCAATGCAGAATTTGCCAGTTATAATGTGTGTGGATAGAGCTGGAGTTGTTGGAGCTGATGGAGAAACTCACCATGGTAACTTTGATATGGCTTTCTTTAAAATTATTCCCAATTTAACAATTATGGCTCCTAAAGATTTTTCTGAACTAGAAAGTATGCTTGAATTTGCTATTAGTTTAAATAAGCCTGTTATAATTAGATATCCTAGAGGATCTCAAGAATACGATTTTACTAAACATGGTATTATTAAGTATGGCAAATCTGAGATAATTAGACGAGGTGATGACATTAGTATAATTGCGATTGGAAATAGGGTTAGCTCGGCTTTGAATCTGGCTCTATCTTACAATGAAAAAGGAATTTCGGCTGAGGTTATAAATGTGAGGTTTTTAAAGCCTTTGGATAAAAATACTATTAAGAAGTCTATTTTAAAAACTAAAAATGTTATAACAATTGAAGATGGCACTTGTATTGGAGGTTTAGGAAGCTCTATAGAAGAATTAATTGTTGAAGAGGGTTTAGGTGATATAAAATTTAAAAAATATGCTTGGCCAGATGAGTTTATACAACATGGAACGTGTAAAGAACTTGAAGAAAAATATGGAGTTATCCCAAAAAAATAAAGAGTTTCCTCTTTATTTTTTTCTAATTAGTATTCCGGTTTTATCTTTATATAAGATATCATAATCATTTTCATTAAAGTTTTCTATCTTCTTGATGTATTTATTTGTGAGTAATGCACATTTTACTTTTTCATTTTTTATAAATTCATCATATATAAATGGCATTCTGTAAACATCATTTGGTGTCTTTTTGTTATAGCTAATTGTTGGGACGTTTCCTGTTATGGCATAATACCAAAGTTTTTCTAAGAAAATACCCGAAAATGGAAGTATTTTGGTTTTAGGATCCAACTTACATTTATTATAATATTTTGATGAATTAATTATTAGTTTTGCTTCATTTTTAGATATAACTTCCGAAGGTGTAAATAAATTTTTGTTAGATACATATATGTTAGCTAGTTCTGGACCTACAGGATTTGAACTAAGCTTATAATTTTTTTCCATTAGTTTTCTTTCAGCGCTAAATAAAGATATTACAATTATAAATATTATAAAGGCAATATTTATTCTAAAAGTTGTTTTGTAATTTTCGTAGTTTACTAATTTATATACATAGATATAACTAATTAGCCATAATATAAAGTACATTTTATAGTAATAGTATGTAGACATATGACCTTTTATAGTAAAATATAGAGAAATTATTATATAGATAACTTCACTAATCATGAATATTATATCTAAATCTGTTTTTTTATTTGTTATTTCCAAAACAATTGAGTATATAATCATTGGAATTAATAAAATAAAGTTTCCCCATAAATTTTTATATGATGTTCCTTCTATTGAAAAATTATTAGAAGCAACGTCAACTGACTGCTTTATATTGTTTTTATATATAAAGTATAAGAAACCTATTATAGTTGGTATTAATAAGGTTATTACTCCTATTTTTAATAATTTTTTTAAGGTTATTTTTCCCTTCATAAATTTATATATTATAAATAAGCCTTCAGATAAAAACATAATTGGGACAAATAAATAATATGAAAAGAGCAGGCCTAAATTAAATAATGTTAATAAAAGATAAAGGTATTTTTTTTCTTCTTTTAAAATAAATTTCCATGTTAACAAAATTAAATTTGTAGCTAATATTCCTGATCCCGAATACCCGAAACCAAATAATATATAGCTTAACGGATAGGCAAGCCCATACATTAATGCAATTATTACGGTAATGATATTATGGCCTTCTTTTTCTTTTATTTCTAAACAGGTAGTATAAAAACTTACTATTAACAGGGTAAGCATGAATATATTAAAAATGTTATAGCTTACATATCTTTCTAGTGGTATAACTTTCATTAGTAATCCACATGGGACATAATATCCAAACATGGGACGATTTAAAGTATTAATAGGATCATATATTTTTCCATCAAAAAGTTTTTGGTAATTGGCATATTCGGATGACATTCTATAGTGTAAGGCAGCATCTGTTACGCCGTAATCAATTTCGGTAAATTTGTTATATTTTATAATTCCTATTATTAGCGAAATAATTATTAATACAATTATGCCTATTAATTCTTTTTTCTTTAAGTAATATTTTTGTTTTTTAAATATCTTTTTATTTTTACAATTTATGTATATTAGTATTAGTGAAGTTAAAAAATATACTGTGGAAAACATGAATAATGTGTTTTTTATTTTTAAAAGCGATAAGGTATACGCAATGAATATATTATAAAAGTATATTATGCAAAAGGTGTAAACAATGGCGGTAATTATATTCATTTTTTTATTACTTTTCTTTATGAGCAATAAAGTTAATAGTAGAAACAATAATGATGTTAAATATAGTATTTTCATAATATTACTCCTTTTATTTGCATTATTTTTTATAAATTTCTAAGAATATGGCATCTATCTCGTCAGAAAATTCTTTATAATTTTTTGGATATTTCATGTAACCAGATGCACTTAAACTTTCTTTTTCCATTGTTACATTTAATTTAAATGAATTACCATCTAGAGCGTGTTTATCAATTTTATTAAAATTATCCCATTTTTCCACATGGTATTTTTTTAATACTTTTTTTATTTTTTCTTTTACTGTAAGGTCTGTTTCTATTGTTTTAGTTTCAGTATCTGGAACTTCATTTGGTTTTATAATTGCTGTACATCTAGATGTCTCGCATGTTACTTTATAGGAAACGTTTGAAAACATTTCTGTCCCTGTTGTATAGTAAAAACTAAATGCTTTTATATCGGTTATGTTTTTTTCTTTTCTGAATGTAAATAAATATACTAATATTACAATTATTAATATTATAGATACTATTATAATTTTTCTTTTCATATTAACTCCTTTTAAAACAATTTTAATAGGTAATATAATTACCAAATATGTTGTTATCTTGATATATTTAGTTCTTTTACAATTTTAATTATATCATAGTTTTTTATATTGTTGAAAGATACATCTTGGGTGTATAGTTAATAAAAAAACGAACTTACTTTTTTGTAAATTCGTAGTATTCTCTCTGGGGCGGAATATCGGAATCGAACCGATGCATAACGGAACCACAATCCGCCGTGTTAACCACTTCACCAATTCCGCCATTTGAAAGACATATATATTTTATCAG
>CACZQJ010000014.1 GCA_902783265.1 uncultured Erysipelotrichaceae bacterium
TAATTTCCCCTTTAAAAGTACTATTCTTCAAAGACTTACAAAATTTGCGAAAAGTGTAAAGAAAAAAGACTATTCTAAAATAGCCTTTATTCTTCTAACGCCTGCACTGCTAGATTCTTCTTTTTTAATTTTAAAGTGACCTAATACCCCAGTATGTTCAACATGTGGACCACCACATAATTCAGAAGAAAAATCACCTATAGAATAAACTGTAACTATATCAGGATACTTTTCAATAAAACGGCACTCAGCACCCGACTTAACCGCATCATCTTTACTCATTTCTTTTACAGTAACTGGATAATCTTCTTCAATCCATTTATTTACTAAATCCTCAACCTCTTTTTTCTCTTCATCAGTTAATTTATGATCACAAGGAAAATCAAACCTAAGTCTTTCTGTAGTTATATTGCTTCCCATTTGATATGTATCACCTATTACTCTCTTTAAAGCTGCATTAAGTAAATGAGTTGCTGTATGATATTTAGTTTCAATCTCACTATGACCTAGTAATCCGCCCTTAAACATTCCTTGAGAAGCTGTCCTAGATTTTTCCTGATGTTCCTTAAACTTTTCTTCAAAACCTAAAGTGTCAACTTCCATCCCCCTAGAAGAAGCTTCTTCTACAGTAAGTTCAATAGGAAAACCATAAGTATCATATAACTTAAAAGCTACTGTCTTATCAACATAATTAGAGTCCTTTACTAATTTATCAAACTCTCTTAAACCTTTTTCCAAAGTCTTACTAAACTTTATCTGTTCACCCCTTAAAACAGAAGTAATAACCTCTTCATTATTAAGCTCTGGATAATACATAGAATACTTTTTAATAATAAGACGTGCGATTTTTTCAGCAAAATCACCAGTTATATCAATGTTTAAATTTTTAGCATATCTAATAGCCCTTCTTATAAGTCTTCGCAGTATGTACCCTCTATCCGTATTACTTGGCTTAATACCAGCAGGATCAGCAATAATAAAAGTAGCAGTCCTAATATGATCAGCAATAATCCTCATTGCTTTTTCATTACCCTCATAAGGAAGATCAGCAATATCAGAAATAAGCTCTATAACGTCTTTCCAAATAGAAGTTTTATAGTTATCATCTACACCTTCGATAACTGCAACAATTCTTTCAAGTCCCATACCAGTATCAACATTTTTTTGAGAAAGTTCTGTTATATTACCATTCTCATCTTGATAAAATTCCATGAAAACATTATTCCAGATTTCTACCCATCTGTCATCTTTAGGGTCAAATTTTGAAGGAGTATCATCATCACTTCTAAAATAGAATATTTCAGTATCTCCACCACAAGGACCGCTGTCACCAGCAATCCAGAAATTATCACTTCTGCCTAAATAAGCAATCCTATCTTCTGAAATTCCAAGTTCCTTCCACCTAGCCGCAGCCACTTCATCTCTAGGAATCTTTTCATCACCCTCAAAAACAGTAACCGCAAGTTTATCCACAGGAATATGCAAAACTTCAGTTAAAAATTCAAAACTATAACCAATAGACTCTTTTTTAAAATAATCACCTAAACTCCAGTTTCCAAGCATTTCAAAAAAAGTATGATGACTAGTATCACCTATTCCATCTAAATCCGTAAGTCTAACGCATTTCTGAAAGTCGCATAACCTCTTACCATATGGATGACTTTGTCCCATTAAATATGGTATAAGTGGCTGCATACCTGCTGTATTAAACAAAACAGTAGGATCATTTTCTGGAACAATTGGACTACTAGGAATCTGTTTATGTCCCTTACTTTCAAAAAACTTTATATATTCATCTCTAACGTTCATAATCTACCTTCTTTACTAACTTCTCTACTTTTTCTTCCAAATCTTTAATGGTTCCATCGTTATGTAAAATATAATCAAAATTATCATAATCATCCAAAGCTATTTCTGTCGCATGCTTTTGCTCTTTCAAAGTAAGTGGACTTTCAAAATGGTCCCTAACTACTTTTATAGAAACAACATTTTCAAATAAACTTTTAGGAATATCTATTTCATTAGGAAATCTGGCATCAGATATAGTTATTATATCAAAAAAATAACTATAAACTCTAATATCATCACAAAGTCTTTTTACAAAAAAATCCTTATCTATTTTATCACGAACAATGTCCGTTCCAAGCTTTTGTAAAAGCTCTCTAGGCTTGGTTTCTTCCTTGCCATCCCAATCACTTATTTTTTTAGCAAACTCTTTAATATAATTAGCATAAGCTAAATTAATAACTTTTTTATCTTTATAAGCTTTTTTAATAGCTAA
>CACZQJ010000015.1 GCA_902783265.1 uncultured Erysipelotrichaceae bacterium
AAAAAGGAAATACGCATTTTATCCAGTATATATATTATAGAAGTATAAATATTAAAGGAAAATAAAGATATCAAAGTAATACTAGCTATAATAAATTAGAGATTATCAAGTTTTTTAATTTTTGATATCTGAAATATATAATTAATGAAGTCAGGAGGTAAGTTATGAAAGAATTAAAAGTAAAAAATGAAGTTGTTGTTGAAAATTTAATCTATGAAATTAGGGGAAAACAAGTTATGTTGGATAGTGATTTGGCAAGATTATATGAATGTTCTAATGGAACAAAAACAATTAACTTAGCAGTAAAAAGACACATTAATAGATTTCCAGAAAGATTTATGTTTCAATTATCCGATGATGAATATAAAAACTTGAGGTTTCAAATTGAAACCTCAAGTTTAGAAAATGATTATGGTGGTAGAAGATATAATCCATATGTTTTTACAGAACAAGGAGTTGCTATGCTCGCAACTGTATTAAGAACAGAAGTGGCAGAGGAAATAAGTATAAAAATAATGGATGCGTTTGTAACATTGAGACATTATATTAGTGATAATTTAATAGAACAAAAATATATTAATAATTTAGTATTAGAAGATCATAATTTAATAAAGCAAAATTCCAAAGATATTAAATTATTACAAGAATCATTTCAAAAATTTGAAGAAAAGAAAATAATAAATGAAATATATTTTAGTGGACAAATATATGATGCTTATTCTAAAATACAAGATATATTTAAAATTGCTACTAAAACATTAATAGTTATTGATGCATATGCTGATAACACAATACTAGATATTATAAAAAGATTAAATATAGAAGTAATTATTATAACTAAGAAGGATAATCTTTTAACTCATCAAGATATAACAAAATATAATAAACAATATTATAATTTAAGAGTAGTATTTGATAATACATTTCATGATAGATATTTCATATTAGATAAAAGGGCTGTTTATCATTGTGGGACAAGTATAAATAGAATTGGATATAAGACTTTTTCAATAAATTTAATTAGTGATAAAGAAGTTTGCAATTCGTTAATTAGTAAAGTAAATAAAATTATATAATGAGATAAAATTGTACAAATGTTATAACAAAAGAAAATGTAGAAAATTTGATTTGTATTTTTTAATTATTTATACAAGCGACTTTCTAATATAATATTGTAGATTTTATAAATAATTAAGAGGGGGGATTTATGAATCAAGATTTTTTCTCATCAATAAATAATAAAAGATGTCACGATAAGATAGGAAAAAATTATAATTATAAGTCTAAATGTCATGGTAATGATACGAATTGTAATCCGTGTTATAGATGTTGTTATGTTGTTGGTCCAACTGGACCAACTGGACCACAAGGCATTCAAGGTGAGACTGGTCCCTCGGGAGGAATACTTAACTATGCAGATTTTTATGCATTAATGCCACCTGATAATGCTGCGACGGTAGCGCCTGGAGCAGATGTAAGTTTTCCACAAGATGGGCCAAACAGTGGTGTTTCTATTACAAGAACAGGAGTAAATTCATTTAATTTATCAGAAATTGGAATATATCAAATATATTTTAATGTTCCGGTTTCTGAAGCTGGACAATTACAGTTAACTATTAATGGTGGTCCTTTAGCTTATACTGTTGTTGGTAGAGCAACTGGAACTAGTGATATTTCTGGAATGTTTCTTGTTGAAACTACTACAATTGATTCAATATTAACAGTAAGAAATCCTGCTGGAAGTGCGGCAGCTCTTACAATAACGCCTTTAGCTGGTGGTGCGAATTCAGTTTCAGCTCATCTAGTAATAATTCAAATTGCATAGATAAACTATTTAAATATTTTTTGTTTAATTAATAAAGTTAACAAAGTTATATAATTTGTCAACTTTTTATTTTTTAGCACTTACCCCCTTGACAGTGCTAAAAAAGAGTGCTACAATGAAGTAGCATTCATGGAATAGAAGTGCTAATTTAAGCGTATAGTAGTAATGAGGTGATAACATGCTAACAGGTAGGCAAGAAAAATTGCTTAAGTTAATTGTTGAGAATTATATAAAAACAGTAAAGCCAGTTAGTTCAAAGGCTCTTTCTTCGAAATTAAAGTGTTCAAGTGCAACAATTAGAAATGAAATGGCTGCCTTAGAAAATTTAGGATTTATAGAAAAAACTCATATTTCATCTGGAAGAGTTCCTAGTGATTTGGGCTATAGATATTATGTTGATAATATTATGGTTCCTAGAGAGCTTAATGGTGAAGATATGCTTAAATTAAAACAAATATTTTCTAATAATGCTTTAGTCTTAAGTGATGCTATTAATAAAAGTATGGAAATAGTTTCAGAGCTTACTAATTATACAGCTATAGTTTTAGGAAGTTCTTCTAGTGATAATAAAATCGCCAAAATTGAAGTCGTACCGATTGCTGACAACAAGATGATTGCTATTATAATTACAGATAAAGGACATGTTGAAAATAGAAATGTTTCTATTCCTAATAATGTCAGCAAGTCCGAGGTTAAACAAACTATTGATATAATAAGTAAGCTTATTGTTGGAGTTCCATTAAATGAAGTTTCAAGTGTTTTAGAGTTTGAGGTAAAGCCGGTTATTGATAGATATGTTAAGGAACATGAAGCTTTATATAATGCGTTTTATAGTGCTTTTAGTGATTTTGCTCCGAAGCCTAATATTAGAATGAGTGGTACTACTAATTTGCTGATGTCGCCAGAATTTGATGATGCTAGTAAAATAAGAAAAATATTAAATAAGTTTGATGATAAAGATATTATTAGAAATATTAAAGAAGATGGGGATGGAGTAAAGACTTATATTGGCAGTGAAAATAACATCGATGAAGATATTTCGGTAATTAAAACATATTTTTATAAAGATGGCGAAGAAGGAACTATTGCTTTAATTGGCCCAAAGCGAATGGAATACGATAAGGCAGAAGCATTGCTTAATTATATTAAGGAAAATATTGGAAAAGAGTGATTAAATGGAAGAGAAAGAAGTAGAAACCTTAGATGCTGAAAAACATGAATCTAAGAAGCATAATAAGACAAAAAAAATCAAAAAAATAGTTCATAATGAAGAAGATATATTAAAAATAAAAGAACTTGAAGGTGAGTTACTTAAAGCTAGAGCTGATAATATTAACTACCGTAAACGTAAAGATGAAGAAGTATCTAGAATGTTAGAATTCGCTAATGAAGATATTGCTAAAGATATTCTTCCAATAGTAGATAATTTTGAAAGAGCTATAAATTTAGATGATACTAATTTAGATGATGAACTTTCTAAATTCTTAGCTGGGTTTAAAATGATTTATTGTCATTTAGTGGAAGTTTTAGAAAAATATGAAATTAAGGCAATTGATGGGGTAAATATTCCATTTGACCCGACTATCCATCAAGGGGTTCTTACCGAAAAAGTAGAGGGTATGGAATCTGGGATGGTAGCTGAAGTTATGCAAAAAGGATATATATTAAAAGGAAAAGTAATAAGACCTGCAATGGTAAAGGTCAGTGAATAGGAAAGGTGATTATATATGAGTAAAACAATAGGTATTGATTTAGGAACAACAAATAGTTGTGTTTCAATTTTTGAAGGTGGAGAAGCAAAGGTTATAGCTAATGCTGAAGGATCTAGAACAACTCCATCAGTGGTTGCATTTAAAAATGGAGAAATTATTGTAGGGCAAGCTGCTAAAAACCAGATGGTAACTAACCCTGATACTATTTCTTCTATTAAAAGATTAATGGGAACAAAGGAAAAAGTAAAAGCTAACGGCAAGGATTATACACCTGAAGAAGTTAGTGCGATGATTTTAGGCGATTTAAAGAAAACAGCTGAATCTTATTTAGGTGAAGAAGTTAAAAAAGCTGTTATTACAGTTCCTGCGTATTTTAATGATGCCCAAAGACAAGCAACTAAAAATGCTGGTAAGATAGCCGGACTAGAAGTTGAAAGAATTATTAATGAGCCAACTGCTGCAGCGCTTGCTTATGGTCTTGATAAGCAAGACAAACCAGAAAAGATTTTAGTATACGATTTAGGTGGAGGAACATTCGATGTATCTATTCTAGATATTGGCGATGGTGTGTTTGAAGTGCTTTCTACAAGTGGTAATAATAAACTTGGTGGAGATGACTTTGATGAAAAAATCATTGATTATTTAGCTAAAGAATTTAAGAAAGAACAAGGTATTGATTTAACTAAAGATAAAATGGCTATGCAAAGACTTAAAGATGCTGCTGAAAAGGCCAAGAAAGATTTAAGTGGTGTAAGTACTACTAATATTTCTTTACCATTTATTTCACAAGGAGAGGATGGCCCAGTTCACTTAGAAATGAGTTTAACAAGAGCTAAATTTGAAGAATTAACTTCTGATTTAATGGATTCTACTCTAGAACCAGTTAGAAAAGCTTTAAAAGACGCTAATTTAACTAAGAAAGATATTGATAAGATTTTATTAGTTGGTGGTTCTACAAGAATGCCAAAAGTTTCTGAACTTATTAAAAATGAGCTTGGTATGGAACCTTCTAAGAGTGTAAATCCTGATGAGGTTGTTGCTATGGGAGCAGCTATTCAAGGTGGGGTTTTAACAGGTGAAGTAAACGATATCGTTTTACTTGATGTAACACCTCTTTCACTTGGTATTGAAACTTTAGGTGGAGTATGTACTGTTCTTATCCCAAGAAATACTACTATTCCTACAAGTAAGTCTCAAGTATTTTCAACTGCTGCTGATAATCAACCTGCTGTTGACATTCACATTTTACAAGGTGAAAGACCAATGGCGGCAGATAATAAAACTTTAGGTAATTTCCAACTTACAAATATACCAGCCGCACCACGTGGAGTGCCACAAATTGAGGTTACGTTTGATATCGATGCTAATGGTATCGTTAATGTTAAGGCTAAAGATTTAGGAACTAATAAAGAACAATCTATTACTATTACATCATCTACTAATTTATCTGATGATGAGATCGATAAGATGGTAAAAGAAGCTGAATCTAATAAGGCTGCTGATGAAAAACGTAAAGAAGAAGCTGACACGCGTAATGAGGCTGAACAAACTATCTTTATGACTGAAAAATCTATTAAGGATTTGGGTGATAAAGTAGATTCTAAAGATAAAGAAGAAGCTGAAGCTTTAATTAAAGAGTTAAAAGAAGCATTAGAGAAAGATGATATTGAAGATATTAAAGCTAAAAAAGATAAATTAAATGAAAAAGCTATGGCACTTGGCGCTAAAGTTTATGAGGAAATGGCTAAGGCTGCTCAAGAAAATCAAGGCTCTAATGAGTCTGATGACAAAAAAGATAACAATGTAAAAGATGCTGAATATGAAGAAAAGTAGAAGTTCTAGGTAACTAGAACTTTCTCTTTATGAAAGGAAAATATATGAAAAAAAGATCGGAAATACCTGAAGATGCAAAATGGGATTTATCTACGCTTTATAAAACTGAAGAAGATTTTAATAATGATTTTAAGTATTTGATGGATAATTATAGTAAATATAGCAATTTTAAGGGAAAACTTAATAACGCTAAGGACATTTATGATTTCTTTATGTTTGATGAAGAGTTTTCTAAAAAATATGAGGCTGTATATAATTATTCTGCGCGCAGATTTGATGAGGATATAACTAATTTTAAATATCAGGAAATTAGTGGAAAGTTTGACAAATTATCTACAAAAGTTTCTGAAGTAACATCTTTTATTGTTCCTGAGATGATGAAGCTTGATGAAAGTATGATTGAAAAATTTATTTTAGAAAAACCTGAGTTAGAGCTTTACAAAAGAGAGTTTAAAAATTTACTTAGGGCTAAACCTCATGTACTTTCTGAGGATGGTGAAAAGTTAATTTCACTTTTGTCTAATCCACTTTCATCTTTTGAAGAAATTTCTTCATATTTATGTGATTCTGATATTAAGTTTGGAACTATTTTAGATGAAGATGGTAAAGAAATAGAACTTACTAATACTAATTTTTCAGTATATATGGCAAGTAAAGACAGAAATGTTAGAAAAAGTGCTTTTTATGCTTTATATAAGCAGTTTGAAAATATGCAAAATACTTTTGCAAAAACTTATAGTAGTCATGTGAAGGTGAATAATGTAAATGCCAAACTAAGAGGTTATAAGGATGCTAGAGAGGCCGCATTATTTGGTGGTAATATTGATAGTAAAATTTATGACAATTTAATAGATACTCTTCATAAAAATTTATATATTATGGATGATTATTATGCTCTTAAAAAAGAGGTTTTAGGTATAGATGAGCTTCATGTATATGATATTTATACACCGTTAATAGGCGAATCTGATAAGCAGTATACTTTTGAAGAAGCTAAAGATATTGTTATTTCGGCTCTATCTGTTTTAGGTAATGAATATGTAAAGGATTTACAAAAAGCTTTTGATGACAGGTGGATTGATATTTATCCAAATGCTGGTAAAAAGGGTGGAGCTTATTCATCTGGGTGTTATACGTCAAATCCGTTTGTTTTATTAAATTTTAATGGTAAATTTCATGATGTATCAACATTAGCTCATGAACTTGGCCATTCAATGCATTCATATTATTCAATTAAAAATAATCCGTATATTTATTATGATTATAAAATATTTGTGGCTGAGGTAGCTTCACAGGTAAATGAGATAATTCTTGCAAGATATTTGATTGATCATACTGATGAAAGACTAGAAAAATTGAATATTTTAGATAGTTTAATGGAATTATTTAAAGGTTCTATCGTAAGACAAACTATGTTTGCAGAGTTTGAAAAATTAATGCACGAAAGTGAAGCAAATGGAGAAGTTTTAACTAGTAAGTTTATTTCTGATAAGTATTATGAGCTTTATAGGAAATATTCAGGTAATAATATGATATCCGATTCAGAAATTAGATATGAATGGGAAAAAATACCGCATTTTTACTATAATTTTTATGTATATCAGTATGCGACTGGTCTTGCAGCAGCGTGCTATATAGCTAATAATATATTAAGTGGTAAGGAAGGCGCGCTTGATAAGTATTTGAAGTTTTTAAGTTTAGGTGGATCTATGGACCCTGTTGATGAACTTAAAGTTGCTGGTGTCGATATGAATGATCCAGAAGTTATTCAAAGTGCGATGAATATGTTTAAAGATATTATTTTAGAATTTAAAAATATATATGAGAAGTAGGTGAAGTTATGGATAAGCGTGATTATTATGAGGTTTTAGGTGTTTCTAAAGACGCTAGTGAAGCGGAAATTAAAAGTGCTTTTAGGCGTTTAGCAAAAAAATATCATCCGGATGTTTCTAAAGAACCTGATGCTGCTGAAAAATTTAAAGAAGCACAGGAGGCTTATGCTGTTTTATCGGACGCTGACAAGAGAAAGCAATATGATCAGTTTGGACATGCGGCTTTTAGTGGTAATGGTGGTCAAGGTGGCTTTGACTTTTCATCATTTGATTTTAGTGATATTTTTAGTGATTTATTTGGAGACTCTTTTGGTGGTGGATTTTCATCATTTGATGGTTTTAGTGGATTTGGTGGCAGGAATTCTAAAAGGCCACAAAAAGGAAGAGATACTGTTATTAGAGTTGATTTAGATTTTGAGGAAGCTGTTTTTGGAACTAAAAAAACTATTAGTTTAACTTTGAATGAAAAATGTGATTCTTGTGATGGTAAAGGTGGCCATGGTTCTAAGAAATGTGATAATTGTCATGGAACAGGTACTGTTTCTTCTAGGCAGCAAACTTTATTTGGGGCTTTTATGACACAAACTACTTGTTCAAAATGCGGTGGACGTGGTGAGATTTTTGAAGATACTTGTAATAAGTGTCACGGGACAGGAAAGGTTCGCGCTAAAAAGGATATTGAGGTGAAAATTCCAGAAGGTGTTGATACTGGCAATCAACTTAGGATAGCTGGTAAAGGAGAGGCTGGAGCTAATGGAGGACCTAATGGTGATATTTATTTAGAGTTTTATGTTAAAAGTCATCCTATATTTACGCGTGATGCTAATGATATTCATTTACTACTTCCTATAAGTATTACTGATGCTGTTATGGGAATGAAGAAGGATGTTCCTACGTTGGAGGGATCTGTTAAAGTTAATATTCCTGCGGGCAGTCAGAATGGTGATATTTTAAGGCTTAAGGGAAAAGGTATTTCTGATGTAAATTATAAACGAAAAGGTGATATGTATATTACTTTAAATGTTATCATTCCACGTAAGCTTGATAGGGAGCAGAAGAAATTGTTTGAAAATTTGGCTGATACAAATTTAGAAAAAGAAAAGGAATTTGATAGAATTAATAAGTATTTGTAAATACTTATTTTTTCTTTAAAAATATTATTAATTGTGATATGCTGATTATGAAGAGATGATAGTATGAAAAATATAGAAGATTTATATTATCCTAGTGATATTAGGAATGAAATAAAAGGGCAGAATCAAGAGTTTAGTTTAAATGATTTTTATTTGGATAATAGTGGTGAATTTAAAATTAAAAGTTATGGCTTATATATAATTACACCAAGCCAAGATTTTTACTGTTATGCGCATAAAAATCATGGTGAAGTTATAGAAAATATTTTGTTTTCTATTCATGATGATTACAATGATGTTTTTACAATGAATAATTATGAATGGCTTGCTACGTCTATTTATTATGGTCATATTACTATGCAGCTTATGTCAAAACATTATTCAGTTATTTGGTTTCCTAAAGTAATAAATAGATTTCAATATGATAGGTTAGTTCAAATTTATGAAAAAATAAAAGAAATTAATAAACAATTGGTTTTAAAAGGCAATAGTTCAATTTCTTTTAGGTGTGGTTACTATGGTGATGAGTTTTTAGATTTGACTTTGGATGAAGCTATTATATTTATGAAAGATAAGATTAGTGATTCAGTTCGATCTAAAGAGATAATTATTGGTCAAGATGAATCTAAAAAGAAAAATTAAAGGGCTATTTATTTTCTTTTAAAGTAGTGATTTTATAAGCATTTCATGATATACTTATATTAGTGATATACATGTTTGTATAGAAATTATGAAAGGATGATTTAAATGGATGATGTTTTAGTTTTAACAGAGGAAAAAATGGAGAAGGCTATTGCTAGTATGGAGAAACGTTTTACAAATGTTAGAGCAGGTAGAGCAAACCCAGCTATTTTAGATGGTGTTATGGTTAATTATTACGGAACGCCTACACCTCTTAAGAGTTTGGCTACTATTTCTGTTCCTGAGGCTAGACAACTTATGATTAAGCCGTTTGATAGAGGTAGTCTTTCTGATATTGAAAAGGGAATTTATGAAGCTAATATTGGGCTTACCCCAAATAATAATGGAGAGACTATTATTTTAAATATTCCTGCGCTTACTGAGGAAACTAGAAAAGGTTATGTAAAAGAGGTAAAGCAAATTGCTGAAGAATGCAAGATTAATCTAAGAAATATTAGACAAGATGCAAATAATGATATAAAGAAAAATGATGAACTTACAGAAGATGATAAAGACAATATGGAAGAAGATGTTCAGGAATTAATTAACAAGTATAATAAAATAGTTGATCAAAAGCTTTCTTTAAAAGAAAAAGACTTACTTAGCGTTTAGGTGGATGTATGTTTGGCAAAAAAATAGATGTAAAAAAGATAAATGAAGTTGCTGATTTGTCTTCTAAAGTTTTAAAAGTTTTATATTTACTTTTAATTGGCCTTGCTGCATATATTTTAATTATTTTATTTAAAGAAACAAGGATTTTAAGATTTTTAGTAACGCTTTTAAAAGTTGTTTTCCCATTATTTATAGGCCTTTTGATTGCTTGGCTTTTTGACCCTTTTGTTTCATTTTTGGAAACTAAAAAAATAAAAAGGGTTTGGGGAGCTGTTATTACTTATCTGATAATGTTTTTTATTCTTTTCCTTGTTTTATCGGCTTTAATTCCGCTTTTGGTAGATCAGGTTAAAGAGTTTGTTCGTATGGTTCCTGATGTTTTTAACACAGTAAAAGGTTGGGCCAATGATTTCTTTAATCATTTTGAAACTAATGAGCTTGTTAATGCGGATAAATTAAAAGGTGAGTTTTTTAAAGCGGTGGAAGGTTTTGCTTCTAATATAACTACAACAATGCCACAGAATTTCTTGGGTTTTGTTTCTAAGATGTTTTCGTGGTTTGGAACTTTTGTTTTAGGACTTATTATAGGATTTTTCTTAATTGTGAATTTTGATAGTAGTTCTAAATTATTTAATTTTATTCCTAAAAAGTATAGAGATACAACTGTTGAACTTTTAAATAATATTAATGTTTCTCTTAGAAGTTATGTTAGGGGTGCGGTTATTGACTGCGGTGTTATATTTGTTCTTTCATCAGTGGGGCTTTGGGCCTGTGGGTTAAAGGTTCCCGCATTATTTGGGCTTTTTTGCGGTCTTACTAATATTATTCCTTATGCCGGTCCTTATATCGGTGGGGCACCTGCAGTTCTTGTTGGATTTACGCAAAATCCAATGATTGGTATTTTGTCTTTAATTGTAATTACGGTTATTCAGTTTTTGGAGGGCAATTTCTTACAACCGTTTATTATGTCTAAAACAACAAAATTACATCCAGTTACGATTATGCTTGGGCTTTTGATTTTTGGCTATTTCTTTGGTATTATAGGTATGCTTGTATCAACGCCGGTTATAGCTAC
>CACZQJ010000016.1 GCA_902783265.1 uncultured Erysipelotrichaceae bacterium
CATACTATATCAACTCCTTATCAAAACGAGTAGAAATTAAATCACTTTGACTACCATTATCAAATGTAACTGTTCTTTTGGTTTTGTTAAAACTTGTTATTCTTTTTTTATTCATTAAACAGGCTCTATGGGTTTTTACAAAATCATCATTTAGCATTTCTTCTATTTGATTTAGATTTTTACCTATTTTGAACTCATTATAATCTGTTACTATTATGCATTTTCTATCAATACTATCCCTTGTTATATATAAAATGTCATCTAATGGTATGGAGTAAAGAATGCCATTATCTTTAAATCTTATGATTTTTCTTACTTTAAACATTTTTAATGATTTATCTAATGCTTTTATTAATCTATTTTCACAATTATCAAATTTATTTATGAATGATAAAAATACGAAGTCATTTTTTATTACTATGTTACCTAATTCTTCGTGGCCAGTTAAAAAAATTAATACACTATCAACATCTTTATGTCTAATAATTCTAGCTATGTCAATTCCTGACCTAGTTGGTGTTTCAATGTCTAAAATATATATTTTAAAAGGCATTTTTTCATTTACTATTTTTAAAAATTTGTCATCGTAATCTTTAAATACATGGGTTTTATATTCTAATTGATTTTTCATCATGTATTTTGAAACAATGCTTTCGATCATTTCTCTATCTTTTCTTATATCATCGCATATAATAAAGTTTAACACTTTGTTTACCTTCTTTCAGTTATCTAGGAAAAATATAACATATTTTATCTGATTTTACAATAAAAAAAGTAAGATTTTTTATTTTTTATCTTACTTTATTTTTACATATGAAGCAGTATTTCGGCTGTTATATTCATCCTTAACATCTTCGGAGTAGCTATTAAATCCATCTTGTATTTCATTCCATAATTCGATACCATCTGCGCCTAAACTTACTAACCATCCATATATTCTTTCTTTATACTCTGGGAATAATGTTTCTATCCATTCATCTAGTTCTATTAGGGCATTCATGACTTTAGTTTTGGCTTCACTACTTAAGTCATTAAAGGTTATTCCATTAATTTCTTTGCCATTGAAGACGAAGTCTAATAGATTCCTTAGCCTTTGTTTGCATTCTTCTAATTTTGTTTGAAATTCTTCACTATTCCACTGATCACTGGCATAATTTTTTAATTCATTAAATCCATCTTTTAAATCATTAAGATAGTTAGTTATTATTTGATCGTTGTCCTGACTTTGTAATTCTTGCGTTTCTGGCTGTTCATTAACTATTTCTTCTTGGTTGTTTTCTATAGGCGTTGCTTCATTTTCTGGTTCATGATATTGTGTTATTTCCTCTACCTGTTTTTCACTTGTATTATTTTGGCTATTATTTAAACTACAGTTCATCAAAGAAAATGTTAAAGCTGCTCCTGCGAATAACATTATGATATTTTCTTTTGTTAATTTTAATTTTTCCATACCCCTCACCTCGCACTATATTATATCACTATTTTGATTTTTTTCAAATTTATACTCCGCCTTTTTCTCCATGCCTTCGAAGATAAATTTTTCTTATGAAATCTACTGGTATTACTAACATAGATAGTATTATCATAATTTCAAACTCTACAAAGTTTAGTCCATATGTTCTAAATACTTCTCCACCATAATATATTAAGTACACTTGAACTATTAAGATAAACAAAATAATGGCTAAAAACACTTTGTTTTTGGATAAATTGGAAAACAAGTTTAATCTATGTGTTCTTGCGTTAAAACTATTGAATATACCCATAAAAATAAACAATCCAAAAAAGGCAGTCATTAAATATTTGTCATTTTCACCATCTCTATATATGTTATGGATAAACGGCGCTTTTAGAAAAAAGATACACATTAATGCAGAAAATAAACCGGTAAATAGAATTTCACCTATCATGTATTTGTTAATGATTTTTTCGTTCTTTTTTTTAGGTTCTTCTTCCATATATTCTTCTAGTGGTGGTTCATAGGAAAATGCTAAAGCGGCTAAGGTATCCATTACCATGTTTATCCACAGCATTTGAATAACGGTTACTGGAGTATCAACTCCTATAAAAGGTCCTATGATCGATATGCTTACTGCGCATATGTTCATGGTTAACTGAAAAATAATAAATTTTCTTATACTTTTAAAAATAGTTCTACCATACAATATAGCATTTGATATAGAAAGTAGATTATCATCTAATATTACTATGTCACTGGCTTCTTTGGCAACTTCGGTCCCTGAGCCCATTGCAAATCCTACATCGGCCTTCTTTAAAGCTGGGGCGTCATTGACTCCATCTCCTGTCATTCCAACTACTAAGTTATTTTTTTGAGCTATTTTTACTAATTTACTTTTGTCTTGAGGTAAGGATCTAGCAAGTATTTTTAAATTGGGAAGAATTTTACTTATTTCTTCATCTTTCATTTTTTGAAGTTCTTTACTTGTAATTACTATGTCGTCTTTATTATTTAGAAGACCTACTTCTTTTCCTATGGCAGTAGCTGTATCAACATTATCACCTGTAATCATAATTGTCTTTATACCAGCCTTATTTATAAGACTTAAGCCTTTGATTGCCTGCGGTCTTACTTCATCTTTTATATATATAAATCCTAGTAAGCATAAGTTATCTATATTTTGAGTTTCAGATGTGGCAAAGGCTAAAACTCTAATTCCTTGCTCAGTTGCTTTTTTTATTTTATCCTTTAACTTTTGTTTATGAATTAATGTGTATTTTTTGCCATTTTCATAATAATATTTACTTTTATCTAGAACTATTTCGGGGGCTCCTTTTATAAAATTTAATACTTTATTTTCATATTCTACTTTGGCCATTGAATATTTATTTTCACTTGAAAATGGTTTTTTATTTATTATTTTATATTTTTGGTTTTCTTCTTCAAAAAAATTTAATATAGCTCTATCAGTAATGTTTCCGCCAATGGCTTTTTTATTTGTATATGTGCTGGCATTATTAGTAACTAATGATATTTTTACCATTTTATAATAAATAGGGCTTTCTTGTAGTTCTTCTTTGCTGTAATATATTGTGCCTTTTGGGTCCATTATTCCTATAACATTTAAATTACCTTTGGTAATTGTTCCTGTTTTATCTGTAAATAAAATATTTATATTACCGGCGGTTTCTATCCCAGTTAATTTTCTAACTAAAACGTTGTTTTTTAGCATTTTTTTCATATTTGATGAAAGTACTAGTGTGATCATCATTGGAAGTCCTTCTGGAACGGCAACAACTATTATTGTAACGCTTAGTGTTAATGCATGTAAGATGTGTCCTAACATTAATGGAAAACTGGTTAATGTTTCTTTAATTGCAAAAATATTAAAATTATTATTAATGACAATTACGGAAAATAAGTATGATAAAGCAACTAGTAGTGCCCCGATATAACCCATTTTACTTATTTGTTCAGCAAGTTCTATTAATCTTATTTTAAGGGGGCTATCTTGGGTCTTTTCTCGTATTTCTTCAGCTAATTTTCCATAAAAGGTTTGGTCCCCTACTTTTTCTACTATCATAGTTGCTAGTCCAGAATAAACTACTGTTGAACGGTAAACTTTACTGTTTAACTTTTTTTCTTTTTCTTTCATTTCACCATTTAATGTTGATTCATTTACTAAAATACTTCCCTTTATTATTTTTCCATCGGCAGGTATTTGATCACCTGCTTCAATTTCAATAATATCTCCAACAACTATATCATTTATATATATTTCTTTTAATATATTGTTCCTTTTAACTTTGCTTTTGATTTTTGAGGCATCTTCTTCTAGTTTTTCAAAGGCTTTCTCGCTTCCGTATTCAGATAGTGTTGAAATAAATGAAGCCATAAATATCGCAATAACTATGCCTACCGTTTCATACCAATCGAAATCATGAAATAAAAACAATGTCTTTATAGCTAAAGCAATCAATAAAATTTTTATTATCGGATCACCTAGAGAAGTTATTAACATTTTTAAAAAACTATCTTTGTCTATTTTACTTATTTCATTGCTGCCGTATTTTTTTCTATTTTCTAACACTTCTTTTTCTGTTAGTCCTTTCATAGATAACCTCCTATAAATAAATTATTAGAAGGTTTTTGTTTTAGAAGAATTATTAGTCGACAAAAAAACTACTTTTCAGTAGTTTTTTTTAACAGTCCATTTTCTTTTAGCAAGTTATATATACACGAATAGCTTCTGGTGTGATAGAAGTTGCAAAATTTTCTTATACTAACATTGCTTTTCTTGTATAAATTTATTATTTTTTGTTTTTCTTCTTCACTCATACTATTAATTGGAATGCGATTTTTATTACCGTGGACATAATTAATGTTTCCATTAATAAGGTCTTTTTTTAACTTCAAAATGTATTTAGGATGGTATCCCGTTATAACAGCAATTTCTTTATACGAAAGGAATGTTTTCCCATTCATCTTGTCTTGTATCAGTTTTACAGCTTCCCTCTTTTTTTCCATATTATCACCCTTGTAAGTAAGATTTTTTCGAGATAACAGTGTTTTTTACTTTACACTTTTCTTCCTTTGAGCATTGTTATTATAACACATATTAAGACTTTTATCACATAATTTGTCTAAACGATTGGGAAAAATTAATGGTTGTTTACATTTCCTTATTATGTTATTTGCTTACTATTATGTTATTCTTACCTATTTTTTTCATTTCATCTATAAAAATAGATGGGCTCTCTTTTTTAACTAATAAATAATTATTATTTTTACATCTTGTTAGCGCAACGTAAAAAAGTCTTCTTTCTTCTGCGTATTTATAGTCGTTGCTTTTTGGTTTCACATACATTAGATATTCACTGTCGTTTATTTTACTTGGCAAGCTATCATAATTATCTTCTAAATTTATAATAATGGTATTTTCTGACTCTAGTCCTTTGGATTTATGTATTGTTAAAAATTGCATTTCGGGTGGTATATAAGGAATTTTATATAAATCCTTGTTGTTTCTTCCTAATATTAACGAGTTTTGATTTTCAGTTTTTTTTACTATTTCATTCCATATTTCTTTTATATTATTTTTATAATAATATATATAAATTGGATTTTTGTTTGATTTTTTTGAGGTTAATCTTTTATATATTTGTTTTTTGTTTTTACATATAAATTTTCTAGTTATTTTTAATAATTCTTTAGAATTTCTGTATGTTTTCTTTAACTTTATTATTTTGGCGTTTGGAAAAACTTTATTAAAATTTGTAAATATTTCTAGGTTACTTCCAGTAAAACTATATATTGATTGCCAATCATCGCCGACTGCTAGTAACTTAGCTCCTGATTTTTTTTGAATTTCTTTAATGAGATTGTTTTTATTTAAAGATGTGTCTTGATATTCATCGATTATTATATATTTATACTTCTCTATATCTATTTTTTTCACAATTTCTATACTTTTATTTATCATATCATGATAGTCTATTTGATGATGTTTTTTTAACTCTTTTTCATATTCTATTATGATGCTTTTTATGAGTTTTATGAAATAATTGTGTCTTTTCTTTTGATCATATATGTGTTTTTTATCATTTAACTTTTCAAATTCTTTAAAATCTTTTGTTTTGTGATTATTGCTTTTGTATAAATTTATGAATGTTTTAGTTATTTCTTTTAATCTTTCTTTACTTTTTGAATTTAAAATTATATTATTTTCTATTTTATTAAAAATAGGGTCTGGATAGCCTAATCTTATAAATTTTGCGTTTGCTATTTCTTTTAGATGTTTTTCTTTGTTTAATTTTTTTTCAATTATGTTTTCTAATAGATTATCGCTTATTAAATTAACATTTTTGTGTTTTTTTATTATTTCGTATCCTAGGCTGTGGAACGTTTTTACTTTTATGAATATGTTTTCTTCTTTTAATTTTTCTTCAAGACTTTTTGCAGAATCTCTTGTGAATGATATGCATAATATTTCCTCCGGTAAAGTACCTTCAATTATTAGTTTTTTTATTTTAGCTACTATAGTAAATGTTTTTCCGCTTCCAGCACCCGCTACTACTAAGAGGTTTTTAGCTTTGGATTTAACTACTTTTTTCTGATATTTGTCTAATTTTTTATTATTTACTTTTAGGTCAATAAAAAACACCTCCTATATAAAATATACGAGATGTTTTTCTTTTTTCCTTTTATTTTTCTTATTTTTGCCCTGAAGCAACTAATGTATACATTTCAGTTCTCTCTGTTTCAGTTAATTCTGTTCCATCACTTTTAGTAATTGAAATGACGTAAACATTTTCTTCATCTGCTTTACCATATGAAATATCTAAATCATAATTTTCTGTTTTAATACCTCTAGTAATTAAAAATGGTTTCCCGGCATATTCTTTTTCTTCGGTGACTGCATTACTCATTTCATATTTGTCGGCTCCTTCTTGAGCAGCTAAAGCAACTTTAATTTGATCTTTCATAGAGACTAAAGTATTATAACTACCTGTTTGTGTCATAACAACGCCAACCCATTTGCTTCCAGGTCCATATACAAATAGTTTGTCATCACTAACAGAGGCGGTTACATTTGATGGAACGGCAAATGTATAGCCATTAAATTCAACTGTTGTTGGTGTTTCTACTTCTCCGCTTTTTTCATCATTGGTGTTTTCGTTGATGATTGGTTCTTGACCATTTCCTTCACTTTCGTTTTCTTTGGTGTCTAAGACTGTAACAACGGCAATTAGAGCAATAACAGCTAAAATTACTACACCAATTACAAGACCAATATTATTTTTTTTGTTGTTTTTAGGCACACCAGGTGTGGAATTTTGACTAGTTATAGCCTGTCCACATTTTGTACAAAACTTATCTTCCTCTCCTATTTCTGATCCACAATTAGAACACTTCATATTTTCCCTCCTTATTCTTATCATATCATATTTATTTCTATTTTTTAATATATTTTATTACTTCGTTGTAATCTTTAAATGGTAGTTTTTCATTTTCAATTATTTGGAATTCTTCATTACCTTTACCTAAAACTAATAAAATATCGCTTTCTTCAAGCATTTCTATGCCTTTTTTTATTGCCTCTTTTCGGCTTAAAACTATTTCATAATTATCAGTTTGAACTTCTTTAAGCATGTCGTTTATAATGTCCTCGGGGTTTTCATATCTTGGATTATCTGTAGTAAATATCACGTAATCACTTTTTTTAGTTACAATTTTACCTATTTTTGATCTTTGGTCTTGTCTCTTGTTCCCACCAAGACCAATTACTGTTATTAATTTAGCCCTACTAAACTCTTTTGTACAGTTAATGACATTTTCTATCATATCTTTATCGTAAGCATAATCGATAATTATTAAATTATCTTTACTTTTTATTCCTTGATAACGTCCATCAACTTGTTTTAAATTTTGGGTAGCATTTATTATGGCGTCATCTGGATAATTAAGTATGCTTGCGGTAACAAAGGCGGCTAAATAATTATAAATGTTATATGAGCCTAGCAAAGGCAGTTCAACTCTTTTATCATTTATATTAAATTCGGTGAAATCATAGGTAAGTCCTATGCTCGTTACTTTATAATCACTATCTAAACTACCATAAAATATATTGTGATTTTGTGGGAGAGCAAAATACTGATAGTATGGGTCTTTTTTATTTATGATAGCCGTGCCACTTTTTTTTAACATTTTAAATGGTTCTATTTTAGCGTTTAGATATTTTTGCTTTTCAAGCAAATCATTATTATCAATGAAATTAGTAAATATAATTATATCGAATCTAAGGCCTTCAATATAACGATTTATTATGGCACTTGTAGATATTTCAATAATTATATTTTCACACCCATTATCAATTGCTTTATTTATATACTCATATATTTCATAGATGTCTGGAGTTGTAGCTGTTGTTTTTGTAACTTCTCCATTTAAGTAAAAACCGTTCGTACCAATGTAGGCTGCTTTAGAACCCAAATTATTTAGTAATTGATAGGTTATATCTCCGGTTATTGTTTTTCCGCTTGTTCCAACTATGCCGATTATTTTTATTTTATCTAATTTTTCAAAATATAATTCTTTTAAATAATTTGATAGGTATGTTCTTGTATCTGGTGTTATGATGGTTTTTACACTATACTCTCCGTCTGTACTGATGATGCAGGCGGCACCTCTATCAATTGCTTCTTCGGCATATTTACTGGCTTCGTTATTTTCTAATATTAGAAATGTGTCACCAGGGTTTACTTCTTTAGAGTTTACTCTTAACATTTTATTCCTCCTATTTTATTAATTTATCTATAGGTTTTAATAACATATTTATTATGTATACGATAAAATAAGATAAATAAGTTACAATATATAAAATTATGTAGTAAAGTGGGGTATTATCAAATATTATTTCAGCGCTGTGATAGTGGTTATAATCTATGCAAAACCAAATATTTAATAACAAATATATCGTTAATATGCCTATTACTCTAATTGTTGTTTGTTTTGTGATTTTTAAGTCTTTGTTGTTTGTTTTTAATTTATATATAAATAATATCATGTATGTAATAATGGTACTAATTTCTAAGACTTTTATATCTAAATTAAAGGCGATGATTATTAAAATTATAAACAAAAGCTCGGGGTTAATTAATATTTTCGATATATTTTTTGAAATAATTTGTCCATATTTTTTATTATCATACTTGGACTTTTCTAAATAATAAAGACTTTCTCTATATTTAATTATGCAGTAACACATATATGTCATTAGTGAAACATAAAAGTATATCATTGGTTACCTCCAAAGAAAATTTCATACCAAAGTAGGAAGACATATATTGTCCATATTTTTCTACTATTATCAATTTTTCCTTTTTTGTGATCATCTAATAATTTAAGTATTTTTTTCGTTTCAAAAAATTTGTTGTTCTTCTCAAACATGGCTTTTATTTGTCTATAAGTATCTTCTTCTTTCATCCACTCCCTTATTGGAACTGGAAAGCCTAATTTCTTTTTGGTTGATACTTTGTCTTCTAATACTTCTGATGCGATATCTCTAAATATTTTTTTTGTTGTAAATTTGTCGGTTTTAAATTCTACAGGCAATCCTAGTGCGTAATCAATTAATGGTCTATCTAAAAATGGAACTCTTACTTCTAAGGAATTAGCCATGCTCATTTTATCGGCTTTTAATAAAATGTCGCCTATTAGCCAAAAGTTAAAATCAATATACTGCATTTTTGTTATGTCATCTTTTGTTTTAACTTTTTCATAATATGGTTCTGTAAGTTCTTTAAAACCTTTGGTTCTTGGCTTATTAACTAATATTTTTTTAATTTCACTACTATTAAATATAAATGCGTTACCAACAAATCTATCCTCAAGTTTTTTACCTCTTCTAACAATAAAGTTTAATCCTCTTTTTGGAGGAAATAAGCTAGCTATTTTCCCTAAAGTAAATCTTACAGGATATGGTATTTTATAGTACCAATTTGCAACCAATGGTTCTTGATAGATGTTGTATCCTCCAAATATTTCGTCGGCTCCTTCTCCAGATAATGAAACTTTAACGTTTTCACTAGCAATTTTAGTAACAAAGTATAAAGCAATAGCTGATGGATCAGCTAGTGGTTCATCCATGTAATATAGGATGTTTGGTAGATTTTTAAAATATTCTTCTTTTGTGATTACTTTATTAATGTTTTTGGTGTTTATTTTTTGTGATAAGTCTTCGGCATAGCTTATTTCACTATACTTTTTATTGTTAAATCCTACTGTAAATGTTTTATCGACGTCACTTTTGGCTGCAATATATGATGAATCAACACCACTTGATAAGAATGACCCAACTTCAACATCGCTTATTTTGTGTGCCTCGATGGAATCTTCGAGTCTTTCTCTTATTCCTTCTTTCCATTCTTCATATGTTTTATCTTTATCTTCATCGAATTTAATTTCATAATATTTTTTTATAGTCAGTTTTCCGTCTTTATATTTTAGATAATGACCTGGCATTAATTTATAGACGTTTTTGAAAAATGTTTCTTCACCAGCACTATATTGAAATGTTAAATAGTATTCTAGCATTTTGGTATTTAAGTCTTTTTTAAAATGAGGATGGATTAAGAAGCTCTTTATTTCAGAACCGAATAAAAAGGTATTTCCCATTTTAGCATAATAAAAAGGTTTTATGCCATAAAAATCTCTGGCCGCGAACACTTCTTTAGTATTTTTATCATAGATTACAAATGCGAACATTCCTCTTAGCTTGTCAAGTAATTCTTCTTTATATTCTTCATATCCGTGTAATATTACTTCAGTGTCAGTATTAGTTTTAAATTTGTGCCCTTTTTCTATTAAATCTGTTTTTAAATCTTTGAAGTTATATATTTCACCGTTAAAGACGATAATTTTTGTATTATCTTCATTATAAATAGGTTGATCTCCACCTTTTAAATCAATGATTGAAAGTCTTCTGAAACCCAAAGCAATATTTTCGTCACAGTAGTATCCTTCGGAATCTGGACCACGGTGAGCTATTAAATCTGCCATTTTTTTTATATTGTCTTTTTTATCTTTTTCTTTATTTATGTATCCTACAAAGCCACACATAATACTGCCTCCTTGGTTTGTTTTCTATTATCATTTTATCATATATATGTTTTTTTTTAAAGATTTCATTATTAAAAAGTTTAGGTATTCCTAAACTTAATCATTTATGTTTATTGTTTTTGTGAGTATGTCTTTAACTGTTTGGCCGCGCTTATGTGAAATTGGAAGTAAAAAACCGAATGTTAAAATGTCGACAATTATTAATAACTCTCGAATTAATGATTTAGTAAATGATATTTTATATTCTTCGTTGTCGGTTAACCTTATATTCAAATACCTTTTGCCAGGGGTTTTTCCTCTACCGCTTTCGTTAATTGGAAAGTAAATTATATAAATAATTATTGGAATTATTTTCTTTATTGCTTTTTCATTTTGGACTAAAAATATAGGGGTGATATTTATATTTTTTAGTAAATAGTCGTAAGCATAAATTATGGCAAAGCTTATAATTCCAATTATTAAAAGATCTATTACGTAAGCTAAAAACCTTCTAGACAAACTAGCATAATCATGTTTTTCTTCTCCATTAAGGTCTATTTTATTTAGAACGTATGTGTTAGAAATCTTGTCTGCTAATGTTTGTTTTTTAGGATGTGAGGCACATGTTAAAAAGCCAATTCCGAAGGTCAAAACATTTAATATTTTAACTGCGTTTCTAAATAATGCTACATTAAGTGTTATAGGGTTTTCATATTCATCAGTTACTTCTATCCCTACTATTTTTTTGCCAATTGAGGCATGCCATGAGGTTCTTTCCATAATTGACAATGAAATTATATATATAAATATGCCTAGTAATATAGTTAAAACTGTGTTGCTAGATTCGATATTTTTATTAATCATCAGTATTATTCCAAGCGTAATTATTACCGTAATGTATATATCTATAAGACCTGCAACTAATCTTTTTATAAATCCAGCATACTTTCCTTCTAAACTTTTTTCATTTTCTATTTTATGAAAAAAGGCATTTATTTCTTCAAAATTATAGTTACAGTATGGGCATATTTTTAAATTATCATCAATCATCCTTCCACATTTTGGACATCCTTTTTGCATTGTATCACCTTCTTTTTTATTATAACAAAAATACATAAAGAAAAAAACGCTTTTTTGCGTTTTTACCAGTTAGTATATATGTCTATGGTTCCTGATGCACAACCAGAATCATATACTTTGGCTGGCCCCAATGATGTTTTTACAATTGAGCCTTTTGATAAATATGATGTACTGGCGGCTACACAGATGTATCCTTCACCGTCTCTGACCGTGCCATCGTCCGCAAAATGGCGTCCTGGTATGTTTAAAGAACTTCCTGGTAAGACTCTTTGAGAGTAATATGTTTCTCTATGATTATTATAATTAACAACACCTTTTGATTTTGTTAGTTTATTTGCTCCAGTGTCATAAGAACTTGAGTATTCAAGTTTATATGTTCCACTAGTAATGGCGTTTATTAATTCATCGGTTGTCATTTCTCCATATGATTTAGTAGGAGCTTGTTCTTGAACTTGTGGTTCTTCTATTTTTTCTTCTTTTTTTATTTCTACAGTTTTTTCTTCTACAGCTGCTGGTACTTCTTCTGTTTTTTCTTCAGTAGTTTCTTCTTTTGGCTCTTCTTTTGGTTCTTCTTCAGTATTAATAGGTTCTTCTTTTTTTTCATTCATAACAATAGCTGTTTCTGATTTTTGAACTTGGGTTGCCGTACTATTTACTGGGACTACTGCTTTTTCTGTTTCTAAAGCTTTTGATGTGGTTAATATAATTATATGTGGCAAAACCATTGATATTAAAACTCCTAAAGCAACAATTCCTGAGACTTTTAGGTTCGGATTCATAATTGTCCCTCCTACTTTCTAGTTTTAATTTTAACATATATATTTACTATCGTCAAATTGACTATATTTCTTTTTAAAACATAAGGTTTTTAACGAAAAAAAGCAAAATTACTTTGCTTTTATTTCATTCATATATGCTCTTACTTGTGTAGCCCAAGTTTGACTACCAGCATATTTAGGGCCCATAGATTCTGGTGTTGTTAAACCCTTTGAAGCATAATTTCTAGAAATATTACTTATAAAGGCTCTAATACCTTCATCTAATGTAGGGAATGAAGCATAGGCTCCACCTCCACATCCTGGGGATCCTTTCATACCGCCGACGTTGTTACATGATTTTACTAGTCTACTACAGTTCCATTTACATCCTGTTTCGTGCATTGATATGGCGACTGCCAAGTAAGGATCGACGTTATATTCAATCGATAATCTCGCGAAAATCTCACCTTTGCCAGATAAGTTTGAATGCAATGAACGATTTAATTTGTCTGTAAGTTCTTGGATGTTCATGCCGTCATAGACTATTCTTTTAGCTTCTTCGGCTTTTCTTTTTTCTTCTTCTATTCTTCTTTGTTCTTCTTCTATTCTTTTCTTTTCCTCTTCAGCCTTTTTCTTAGCAATTCTTATTTGTCTTAATTCTTCTACATTAATTTCTATTTTTAATATATCAGAATTACCTATATTGGCCAGCTCGCTAGAAGGCTTTATTTTAAGTAATTTCACTGGTGTTTGGTTTTCGGCATGTACTGTTGGCTCTGTTAGAGCTAAAACAGTCGTTATTAGAATTAAAACTATAATAGTTTTAACTAGCCGTGTTGTTTTCATATTCACCTCTCCTAAAAATGCAGATTTCTTGTAGAAAACAGGCTCTATTCTAGCATTTTTTAGTATTTTCGTCAAATTGATGTTTTTTATACAACCAATACTATTTTATTATATGTTTTAATAATAAAATAGCTGAATTATTGTAATTCAGCTATTTTGTTATCTTACACTTTCTAAGTATGCTATATAGATGGTTTGCTTGGTGTCATCGTTTTTAGTACAGGTAATCATTGTTAATGTACTTTTATTTGTATCTCTATATATAGTAACTTCTCCGTCTTTTTCTTCATAGTATATATTTTCTATTTTATAGGTATATGTTTTTCCTTTGTATATTACTCTTGCTCTATCTCCAACATTTAATTGATACAAGTGTTTGAAATAGGCAATATGACTTGTTCCAGAATGGGCAACTAATATTATATTGCCATTTTTTTCATCTGGATAATTTGATGGTTCTAAAAATGTTACATTTTTGCTTACGTTATTATCTTTATTATCTTTGTCATAAAATCCTTGTGATAAATTTATTTTATCTATTTCTAGTACTCCCAAATATTCGTTTTCGACTTTTTCAGGTTCTGGTGTTGGTTCTTCTTTAGTCTCTTCTTTTTCTACGCTTTTTGGGGTATTATCTTCTGTAGTCATCAAAGAAATTCGGATTTTTTCATATGCTTTTTCTTTTTTTGATTTTAAATAATCATTTGATATTAAAAGAAGGCCTAATATGATTAAAGTAAATGTTATAATTACTATTGTTTTATTGCTTAATTTTGACATAAATACCTCCTTTTTCCATAATGAGTATAGCAAATTTATTATAAATTGTCTATTTAAAAAGAATAACATATTTGTGTCCTGAAATCATTATAGAAATGATTTTCACATAACTGTTATTCCTTTTTATAATTACAACTATTTATTGTTATTCAATAATTAATTTTATTCTGCCGTCTTCTTCTTTGTTATAAACGTGCTTGCCAATAATTTCACGAAGACTTTCAATGTTTTCTAGTTTTGGACTTGCAAATTCTTGGTAACACATTACTAAGCCTTCTTTATTTAAATCTTCATAAAAGTCAGATACGTGTACTAAAAATTTGTCTAATATATCTTCTAGTGGATATTGTGAAATATATCCTGCATCTTCTCCTTCACCTAATTCTGGTTCTTGTTCAAATGACAAAGATGTTACATATAAATATCCTGGTTTCCAGTCATCTGCTATTTTATATATTCCTTCATCTACCTTTGTGTACTTTTCGCTTTCGTATTTTTTTGCTTGATAATTTTTTATGTTTTTCATTTAATTTCCTCCTTTATTTCAAACTTTTTACCATACTTATTTGTCGTATGTTTTGACCTTAAAATTTATAAAATGGTTGTGCGTGTTGATACTTGTATTGTATCAAATTTATTATAAACTGTCTATTTAGAATAAGCATTTTATTTTACAAAATATTTTGTCATATTTTAGCACTCCTTCTTGACAAGTGCTAACTGGTATGATATAGTTATATAGAAGAAATGGAGGGAAGAAAATGAATCCAGAAAAAGAATATCAAGAAGGACTTCAAAATCCTTTGGAAAAATATGGTAGAGATATTACTAAAAGTGTTAAGGACGGAAAGGTTGATCCTGTTATTGGTCGTGATGAAGAAATTCGTTCTATCAGTAGAATTTTATCTCGTAAAACTAAAAACAACCCTGTTTTGATTGGTGAACCTGGTGTTGGTAAAACCGCTATTGTTGAAGGTCTTGCACAAAGAATTGTTAAAGGTGATGTCCCAAATAGCTTAAAGGATAAAACTGTTTGGGAACTTGATATGGGCGCTTTAATTGCGGGTGCTAAATATAGAGGTGAATTTGAAGACAGGTTAAAGGCTGTTTTAAAAGAGGTTAAAGAATCTGATGGCGAAATCATCATGTTTATTGATGAAATTCATATGATTGTTGGTGCTGGTGCTATTGAAGGTGCTATGGACGCTGGAAATATGCTTAAACCAATGCTAGCTAGAGGTGAAATTCACTGTATAGGGGCTACTACTTTAAATGAATATAGAAAATATATTGAAAAAGATGGTGCTTTAGAAAGACGTTTTCAAAAAGTGTTGGTTTCTGAGCCTAATGTTATTGATACTATTACTATTTTACGTGGTTTAAAATCTCGTTTTGAGGTTTATCATGGGGTTACTATTAAAGATAAAGCTCTAGTAGCGGCTGCTACTTTATCTGATAGATATATTACTGATAGATTTTTACCTGATAAAGCTATTGATTTAGTTGACGAAGCATGCGCTACTATTAAGGTTCAGCTTGAATCAGTTCCTACTTCTATCGATAATTTAACAAGAAAAATTATGCAACTTGAGGTTGAAAAGCAAGCGTTAAAAAAAGAAAAAGATGAATTTTCTAAAAATAGAATTAATGAGATTGATGAAAAACTTTCTGAACTTAAAACTAAAGAAAATGAATTACGTACTTCTTGGGAAAATGAAAAAAGTATTAATGTAGAAATAAATAAGAAAAAGGAAGAACTTGAAAAAGCGAATACAGAGCTTGAATATGCTGAATCTAAATATGATTATGAAACTATTGCTAGACTTAAGCATGGGACTATTCCTGCTTTAGAAAAGGAACTTGCTAATCTAAAAAAAGATGATAAAAATTCTATATTAAGCGACGTTGTTGATGATGAATCTATAGCGGCAATTATTTCTAAATGGACTAATATTCCTATTAGTAAATTAGTTGGAACTGAAAGAGAAAAACTTCTTAATTTGGAAGAAAATTTAAGTAAACGAGTTAAGGGGCAAGAAAATGCTTTACATTTGGTAAGTGAAGCTATTATTAGGGCTAGAGCTGGGATTAAAGATCCTAATAGGCCTATTGGCTCATTTATTTTCTTGGGGCCTACTGGTGTTGGTAAAACAGAAGTTGCGAAATCTCTTGCTTATGAGCTATTTGATGATGAAAGACATATGATTAGAATTGATATGAGTGAATACATGGAAAGTCATTCAGTAGCTAGATTAATCGGTTCTCCTCCAGGATATGTCGGATACGATGATGGTGGTCAACTTACTGAAGCTGTTCGTAGAAATCCATATAGTATAGTTTTATTTGATGAAATTGAAAAGGCTCATAAGGATGTCTTTAATATACTTCTCCAAATACTTGATGATGGTAGAATTACTGATTCTCAAGGTAGAACTGTTGATTTTAAAAATACAATTATCATTATGACGTCTAATTTAGGTAGTGATTATATATTGGATAATGATAATGATAGCCATGAAAAGGTTATGAGTGAACTTAGAAGCACTTTTAAACCTGAATTTATAAATCGTATTGATGAAATTATTATATTTAATAGTTTATCTAAGAATGTAATTTATGAGATTCTTGATAAGATTGTTGATGAAATTAATACTAGACTTAGTGATAAGAAAATTAAAATTGTTCTTACTGATAAAGCTAAAAAACATATTATTGAAGAAGCTTATGATGAAAAATATGGGGCTAGACCAATAAAAAGATTTGTAAGCAGAAATATAGAAACTGTAATTGCTAAGGCAATTATAAGTGAAGAAGTTAAGTTTAATTCTACTTTGCTTGTCGATGTACTTGGGGATAAATTTAACGTTAAAATGGTAACATTATAAAAGAGGAATTTTTCAATTCCTCTTTTCTTTATTTAGGTATTCTAGGGTGTCTTCAATACTATTTGATACGTGATAGCATTCTTTTA
>CACZQJ010000017.1 GCA_902783265.1 uncultured Erysipelotrichaceae bacterium
GTGGAAAATATGGAGATAACATTATAGATGAGTATTCTAGAAAGTTAGTTATAGAAGTTGGTAAAAAATATAGTAGAAGTACATTATTTAGAATGAAACAATTTTATAATGTGTTTAGTAATAAAAAAGTTGCACCACTGGCGCAACAATTAAGTTGGAGCCATTGTCTAATTCTATTACCAATTAAAAACATTGATGAAATTAATTATTATATTAATCAAGTGCCAAAACGAAATCTTTCAAAAAGACAATTAGAAGAAATAGTAAAAAATAATGAATATGAAAGATTACCTGTTGAAACAAGAGAAAAACTAATATATGATGAAAAATTAGAAGTAAAAGATTTAGTCCCTAATCCAATATTAATTAGAAATAAGAATAATGCTGAGATAGCTAACGCGAAAGTATTACACCAATTAATTATAGACTATATAATGATTTAGAAAAAAGCTTATAAAAGTGTTAAATAAAAAAAATAAAGTATTATTCATGCATTAAAGAATTAAATGTTAATAAGAATAAGTTATTTTTTTTACAAACAAAGTTTATGATAATGAAAATGATAACAGTAATGTTATTTATACTGAAATTAATGGCTATAAACTTATGTTTATGGGCAATACATCAAGTACACCAAAAAAAGAATATTAGATAAGTATAATTTACCAAATATAATAACAAAAGATAGTCTAATTATATATACCATAATTAATAATAAGAATATATTAATAATAGAAAGGGTAATAAAAAAACAAAAAACACATATAAATTAAAAGATATGGATATATTATAAATAGAGATTTTTATATACAATTTCTAAAAATTAGGCCTAATTAAAATAATAAAATTTCCTAGCACCCCCAAAGCTTAAAAAGATGATAAAAATCATCTAATTATGCCCGCTAATGCATTAGCGTTTTATATAGATGAGCAACCGCTCTAAAAAATAAGACTAATAGTCTTATTTTTTATTTATTTGAGAAAAACAATTGACAAAAAAAAATTAAAATATATAATACTTGAAAAAGGAGGGATTAACATGACAATTCAATATGCATCAATACCGATAACAAGCCTCGAAATAAATCCCTCCCAAAAAAAATTGAGCATCAAAACATTTAAACCAGTTTTTAAATTATCAAAACACAACCCATACAATAAATTAAAAATGAATAGTGTTATAGTAAGGATTAAACAAGATAAAAATCCATACATTGAAGAATTACTTACAAAAAACAAAATAGGATTAAATAAAAATGATGGTTATAAAATATATCTAAAAGGAGATACCATTTACAATTTATGCACCAAAGAAGAAGCTTACCTAAAAATTGCCGAACAATTAAACTATAAAGAAGAAATTAATACATTATTTAAAAAAGAGATTCCGTAATTATTATTCCTTGGATCAACAAAAATTATGCCTTTAGGTGGTAAATAAGTAAATAAGGCAAAAATTAAATAAATAAGAATAATTCCAATTAGCCCAACTGCAAAGCCATATTTAATATGGTTTTGTTTCATAATATAAAAGTCCAAAACATTCGCAAAATATATTGTAATAAATAAACAAACAACGCTAAGTATAAAATTATCACCAACAAAAGAATAAATAGGAAAATAAATAATTAAAAAAATAACAATAGAAGAAATGCACATTACGAAAACTGCAAATAAAAAGTTATTAAATTTAACATCGAATTGTTTTAAAATAAAATACACAATTGTTTCCCAAATAATAATAGAGCTTACAATCATTTTCATATGTTCCCAAATACTTTCGTTAACCGGGAAAAGCAAAGAAAAGAAAAAATTAGGAAACCACGCATAAATAAAATGAGTTAAAAAGCATAAAATAAAAATTGCAAAAATAGAAATTGTACTTATTTTTTTAAACACACCATCACCACCAAAACTTAAAAAAATATATGAAAAAAAATTAAAAATATTCGTCGCAAACAAAAACGAATGTTCGAAAAAACAAAGAAAATTAACAAAATAGAGAAAAAAATTACGAAAAAAAAAGGAAATTGGCAAAAAAATTAGAATATTAATAAATAGAGGGGTAAGATACTATGAAGTTACTTACACAAGAAAAAATAAATGAAATTAGAAATAGTGTTAATATAGTAGACGTAATATCATCTTACGTTTCACTAACTCCAAGAGGGAAAAATTATTTTGGAATCTGTCCTTTTCACGATGACAACAATCCAAGTATGAGTGTCAGTCCGAACAAACAAATATATAAATGCTTTTCATGTGGAGCTACCGGAACAGTCTTTAATTTCTTAATGGACTTTGAAAAAATTCCCTTTAACGAAGCCGTTAAAAAAGTGGCAGAGCTTGGTGGCATACATGTTGATATAGGAAATATAAAAAAAGAGAAAATAAATACCACACAACACCAAATATACGATCTAAGTTTAAAGTTTTATATTAACAATATAAATACCACTCAAGGAAAAAAGGCAAAAGAATACCTACACAAAAGAGGAATAAACGAAGTTATAATAAAAGAATTTCAAATTGGACTTGCTCTAAATAGTAGAGATTCGCTTTCTAAAATTTTAAGAAAAAAACAATTTAAAGAAGAAGAACTTACCAAAAGTGGATTAATTGGTAAAAATGAATATGGATTTTATGATTTATTTTATGGTAGAATTATGTTCCCACTATATGATTTAAATGGAAGAGTAATTGCTTATAGCGGCAGAATATACGATAGAGAAGATAATTCAAAGTATTATAACACAAGAGAAACTGAACTATTTAAAAAAGGCCAAATATTATATAACTACCACCGTGCTAGAGACATTGCTAGGCAAAAAAATCAAATAATTATAATGGAAGGATTCATGGATGTCATTAGAGCTCACTCTGTGGGTATCAAAAACTGTGTAGCCGCCATGGGAACTGCCATTACCAAAGAACAGGCATCGCTTATTAAAAAAATGGCTAAAGAAATAATTTTATGCTTTGACGGCGACGAAGCCGGAGCCAAAGCGACTAAAGCATGCGCCGAAGAATTAAATAAAATTGGAGTCATACCTAAAGTTATAAGACTTGAAGACAATATGGATCCAGATGAATATATCATCAAATATGGAAAAGAAGCTTTTGAGAGAAAAATAAGTAATCCCATAAGCATCATGGATTTTGAATTATCTTATTTAAAAAGCGGCAAAAATTTAAATAACGCTGAAGATAAAACATTATACATTAAACAAATAATTTCCGAATTAAATAAAATAGATGATGATATCTTAAAAGAAGTAACAATTAGAAAAATAGTAAACGAAACTAATATAGATGAAGAAATAATAAGAAACCATCTAGTTAACAAACCAAAAATAACAAAAAAAACAGTTACTGTAAATCTTTCAAAATATGAAAAAGCTGAAAAAAACTTAATATACTTCATGCTAAAAAATGCAGAAGTCATCAAAATGTATGATAAAAAAGTCACCTTTATGCCAACTAAAGAATATAGACTGCTGGCTCGTGAAATTAGTGCCTATTACAAAGAATTTGGAAACATAAATGAAGCAAATTTCATCGACTATATTGAAGGTGATACTGAGCTTTTAAACACTATAAAAAAAATTAATCAAAATATAACTTCCGAAAAATATACAATAGAAGAAATAGAAGACTATATAAGCGTTATTAAAGAATACAACGTTAACACAGCTATTGAAAGATTTCAAAGCAAAATGCAAGAAATTACTGATCCAATAAAAAAAGCAGAAATTGCGCAAAAAATAATCGATTTAAAAAAAGGAGTGTAAAATATGTTTGAAGAAATGAAAACTTTTGAAGAAAGAAAAAAAGAATTAATTGAATTAGGTAAAAAAAATGGAACAATTACCTATGAACAATTAGCCGAAAAATTAAAAAATCTAGACCTTGACGCTGATTCATTAGATGATCTATATAATGCATTAAACGAAAACAATATTCAAGTAATTTCAGAAACTGAAGATGACAGCGACGGAGACGTTAAAAACATAAACGACGAACTACTAACAAAGGATCTAACAATTAACGATCCAGTTAGAATGTATTTAAAAGAAATTGGACAAATAAAATTGCTTACAACCGAAGAAGAACTAGAACTTGCCGATAGAATCGCCGAGGGAGATGAACAGGCTAAAGCAACTTTAGCTGAAGCAAATCTCCGTCTAGTAGTAAGTATTGCCAAAAGATATGTAGGTAGAGGCATGTTGTTTTTAGATCTAATACAAGAAGGAAACATAGGACTTATGAAAGCCGTTGAAAAATTCGACGTTACTAAAGGATATAAATTTTCCACTTATGCCACATGGTGGATTAGACAAGCCATTACAAGATCCATCGCCGACCAAGCGAGAACAATCAGAGTTCCAGTTCATATGGTCGAAACAATCAATAAACTAGCTAGAATTGAAAGGCAATTAACACTAGAACTAAATAGAGAACCAACCGAAGAAGAATTATCTAAAAAAATGGGAACAAGCGTTGAAAAAATTAGAGATATTTATAAAATTAGCCAAGAACCAGTAAGTTTAGAAATTCCCATAGGCGAAGAAGAAGATTCACATCTAGGAGATTTCATCCCAGACGAAACTAATATGAGCCCAGAAGACTTTGCAATCAACGAACTATTAAAAGATGAAATATCAGAAGTTCTATTAACATTAACCGAAAGAGAAGAAAAAGTTATTAGACTTCGTTTTGGCCTTGAAGATGGTAGGCCAAGAACATTAGAAGAAGTAGGACAATTATTTGGCGTAACTAGAGAACGTATTAGGCAAATAGAAGCTAAAGCTTTAAGAAAACTAAGACACCCATCTAGAAGCAGAAAACTAAAAGATTACTTAGGTGACTAATTTAAAATTAAAGCCAAGGCTTTTAGAAATATGTAATTTAATTAAACCAAATTCAAAAGTAATAGATGTTGGAGCCGATCACGCCTTATTAGATATATATTTAAACAAATACAAAAATTGTAATTGTTTAGCCATCGATATATCCGCAAAATGTATAGAAAATGCCCAAAAAAACATAAACAAATATGAGGCAAATATCCAAACAAAAGTAAACGACGGACTTCAAAACATAAAACTAAATGACGAAATTATAGTAATTTCCGGTATGGGTACCAAAACAATCAAAAAAATATTAGACATAAATATAACCAATGATTTAATTATAGTAACCCACACCGATATAAATGAATTAAAAGAATTTCTAATAAATAAAAAATACCTAATAACTTTAGAAAAAAATATATTTGACAGTAGAAAATATACAATTATATATGCAAAAACAGCAAAAAATACATCTTAATGATGTATTTTTTTAAGCAAAGAAAGTTGGGCCACTTTCACTTGGCATATAATCTTGTGCTTTCTCTTCGGTAACTTCATTCGACGTTTGTTTAGATATAGGAGTGTCAATTTTCTTAAATTCATTCATTACTTTAAACATCGTTCTAGCATTTCTCATCATTGGAGCAGCCTCTTTAATAATAGGAATAGCCTGATTAACAAGCCCCAATGTCCTTTGAGCTCCATTCAATAAAGTATTTAAAGAAAAACGATTAGAAAGCGCAGAAAACAAATTAGGACTAGTCATATTAGTAGGATTAACATAATAATAAGGGTAATAATAGTTCATATTATAACTCCTTTCTAAATTATTATATGATTATAACAAAAAAAGTTTTATTTTAATAATAAATATGTTATAATAAAGTAGATAAAGAATAGGAAGGTGCTTATATGAGTCGTGATAAATCATCAAATCCACTTACATATATATATCATGGTCTTATGTTTATACTAAAGCTAATAGGCAGTTTTTTTAAGTATTTCTTCCTAGGATTAATAAGATTTCCAATTTTACTAGGACAAATGATATATTATGCGATTATAGGAATTAGAAATATATTTGGTGGAGGCAAAATCAAAAAAGAAACAGCAGAAGATGGACTATTACTAGAAGCAAAAAAAGAAGAAAAAGCAAAACAGCAAAAAGAAGAAAGATTAAGAAACAAAATTCAAAACACAAAGCAAAAAGAAATAAACAGTGATAAATTATTAGATGAAGATAGTCCTCAAAAAGAATCATTTACAAGTAAAATTTTTAGTTTTCTAAACAAAGACATAGGAGCACAGAAAGAAATAAACCTTCCAGAACTAAAAATAAATTTTAATGGGCCTGATGCCGTAAAATCAAAAACAAAACAGACATATGAATACTTAATAAAAAACCCTGAAGGGAAAATAGTCAAAGGTTATTTTAATGCTTTTTCCAAAGTAGAAGTTCATTCTTTCTTAGTGAGCGAAGGAAATAAAGTTTATAAAATAGAAACTAACAAATGGATAAACTTATTACACGGCTCACATAACAAATCTATAGGCAAATTTAAAACCAGCGATTTAATATTCTTTATTACCCAATTATCAACATATTTAAAAGCCGGCATTTCACTAGCTGATGCATGCCGAATACTTGTAAAACAATTTAAAAATCCAAAATATAAACAAATATTGAGAGCAATAGTCTATGATTTAACACTTGGATTAAGTTTCAGTGAAGCTCTAGCAAAACAAGAAGGGACATTCCCAACAATACTAATAAACATGGTTAAAACAGCGGAAATGACTGGTGAGCTTCCAGAAACACTAGATGACATGGAAGAATATTTTTCAGAAATAGAAGCAACACGAAAAGCAATGGTAACCGCTATGATGTACCCAGCCATAATCTTTGTGATAGCCATAGGAGTGGGCACATTCATAATGCTATATGTAGTACCAAAATTTGTTGAAATATATAACAGTATGGACAGCGCTTCAATACCACAAATAACAAAAATGGTTCTAGGCCTAAGCGATTTTCTAAAAAAATATATTATTTATATTGGTATAATATCAGTAGTATTACTTGTTTTATTCATATACCTATATAAAAATATAAAAACCTTCAAACGTTTTATACAATTAATAACTATGCATTTGCCAGTATTTGGTAACGTTATTATTTATAATGAAGTAACTACATTTACCAAAACTTTTGCTTCTCTGCTTTCACATAATGTATTTATAACCGATAGCATGGAAATTTTAAATAAAGTAACAAACAACGAGATATATAAAGAATTAATATATCACGCTATAAATAATGTTTCAAAAGGTAGATCAATATCACTTGCATTCAAAGACCATTGGGCCTTTCCAATACCAGCATATGAGATGATAGTAACCGGAGAAAAAACAGGACAGCTTCCAGAAATGATGCGAAAAGTATCAACATATTATCAAGATCTTCATAAAAACTCAGTTGCTAGAATAAAAACATTCATAGAACCAGCCTTAATAATCATTTTAACCGCAATGGTAGGTATTATAGTACTATCAATCGTTGTACCAATGTTCTCAATGTATAGCAGTATTCAAGCATAGGGGGAAAAATATGACTATAGTAATGTACATAATAATGTTTATAATAGGAACTATTTTCGGTTCCTTTTACAATGTCGTAGGATACAGAATTCCTAAAAATGAATCAATAATATATCCAAAAAGTCACTGCCCAAACTGCAATCACAATCTAAAATGGTATGAACTAATACCCATAATCTCATACATAATGCAAAAAGGCAAATGTAAAAAATGCGGCAAGAAAATATCACCATTTTACCTAATTTTTGAACTAATTACTGGTATATTATTCATGACATCATATATCATATTTGGCTTTAAACCATATCTAATAATTGCCTTAACCTTTATTTCAATGCTTATAATAGTTACAATAAGCGACTCTCTTTATATGATTATTCCAGACAGTGTACTTTTAACTTTTGGCTTACTTTTACTAATCGAAATAGGAATAATATATGGACCTAGCAAAGTCTTAATATCAATACTAAACGGAAGTATTTCATTTATCTTTATGTATCTCTTAAAAAAATTTGGAAACTTTGTTTTTAAAAGAGAATCAATGGGAGATGGAGACATAAAACTTCTATTCATAACAGGAATGATACTAACTTTTCCAATTGCCGTACTAGGAATATTTGTAGGTTCCGTAATAGGTCTTCCAATATCGATAATACTAGTTAAAGAAAATAGTGGACATATTATTCCATTTGGTCCATTTCTAGCAGCCGGAGCCATACTACTTTTATTAACTAAAGTAGATATAAATACAATAATAAATTTTTATAATTACTGATATAGCAAAACAATAAAAAGTAGATTCTTAAAGTGAATTTGCTTTTTTATTATAAAAAATAATTAAAAAGCACTTTATAAATAATTTAAAAGTTAGAAACAAACATAAAATTATTTAATCTTAACCTGTTTATACTAATAAGATGTGTGATATAATAAAAAATAGAAAAGAGTGATGATATGAAACCATTATTATTATGTATATTAGACGGAGTAGGAATAAGTGAAGACAAATACGGAAATGCATTATATAGTGCAAAAATGCCAAATTTTAAGCATCTCTTAACTAATTACCCAAATTCTTTATTAGAAGCCAGCGGCAAATACGTAGGCCTTCCGGAAAATCAAATGGGAAACAGTGAAGTAGGACATATAAATATTGGAACAGGTCAAATGATGAGACAACCACTAGATATTATATCCGAAGCCATAAAAAATAATGAACTTGAAAAAAATGAAGAACTTCAAAATATAATAAAACACGTTAAAGAAAATGATTCTTCTTTGCACATATGTGGGCTTCTAAGCGATGGTGGAGTTCACTCACATATAGACCATTTAATGGCTTTAATCGATATTTTAAAAGATAAAAACCTAAACATTTATTATCACATATTTACAGACGGAAGAGATACAAAACCTACAGAGTCCCTAAAATACATAAAAGAACTCGAAAATAAAATTAAAAAAACAAACTGCGGACAAATAGCCACTATAAGCGGAAGATATTACGCGATGGATAGAGACAATAGATGGGACAGAATTAAAAAAACATACGATGAAATGACCACCATTACCAAAACTTACGATATAGAAGAAAAAATAAATGAATCATACAAAGAAAATATATTAGATGAATTTATAGTTCCATTTTCCAAAACAAACGGAATCATAAAAGAAAACGATGGAATTTTAGTATTCAATTTCAGACCAGATAGATTAAGAGAACTATTTTGCGCTCTAAGTAATCCAGAATTTAAAGAATTTGAAACAAAAAAAATAAACAACTTAAAAGTAGTAACTATGATGCCAGTAGATAAATCAGTTATATGCACAAATTTATTCAGACATCCTAAAATTAAAGAATATTTAGGAAAAATATTCGAAGAAAACGGTTTAAAACAACTAAGGATTGCTGAAACCGAGAAGTACGCGCACGTTACATATTTCTTTGATGGAGAAAACAAAGAAAAACTAAATGGATGTGATCAAATATTAATACCATCCCAAAAAGTTGCCACATATGACTTAAAACCAGAAATGAGTGCATATGAAATTACAAATAAACTATTAACCATAATACAAAACTATGATATAATAATCTTGAATTTTGCTAACGGAGATATGGTTGGACATACTGGTAATTTCCAAGCAACAATAAAAGGTTTAGAAGCAATTGATGAATGCCTAGGAAAAATACACAAAAAAATAAAAGAGTTAAACGGAACAATGATTATAACTGCCGATCACGGAAATTGTGACCATATGTTAGATAAAGAAGGAAACATGATAACCGCCCACTCATTAAGTAAAGTGCCATTTATTATAACAAAAGAAAAATTAAAATTAAAAGACGGAAAATTGTCAGATATTGCACCAACAATATTAAAACTATTGAAAATAGCTGTGCCAGAAGAAATGACTGGTGAAAACTTAATAATAAAGTAGGGAAAATATGAAAACAAACTATCAGATAATAATGGAAAATATAATAAATAACTTAAATAATAAGCCAAGGCTCTTACTTCACGCTTGCTGCGGTGTATGCTCAAGCTCAGTACTAGAAAAACTAATTCCATATTTTGATATTACTATTTTATACTACAATCCAAATATTTATCCAAAAGAAGAATATGACAAAAGATTAAACACATTAAAAGAGTTGATAAAAAAAGCAAAGGTCAATATAACAGTAAAAGAAATAGGATATGAAAATGAAAAATTTGAAAATATTTCCAAAGACCTAGAAGACGAAAAAGAAGGCGGAGAAAGATGTACTAAATGCTTCTACTTAAGATTAGAAGAAACCGCAAAGCTTGCTAAAAGCGAAAAATATGATTATTTTTGTACGACATTATCTGTAAGTCCGTATAAAGATTCCCAAAAATTAAACAAAATAGGAAAAGTTCTAGAAGAAAAATATAATATAAATTATTTATACTCAGATTTCAAGAAAAAAGAAGGTTATAAAAGAAGTAACGAGCTATCAAAAAAATATAATTTATACAGGCAAAATTATTGTGGGTGTAAATATTCACTAAACGAAATTTTAGAAAAACAAAAGTAGAGGTAGTTATATATGAGTAAGAAAAAAATTGTTATTATTGGTATAATATCATTCGTAATATTATGTACCATTGGCATAATATCATTTATATTTTGGCCAGCTAAATTTGACTTAAAAAAAGGAAATATAATACTAAATTACGGTGAAACCTATAAAGAACCCGGATACAAAGTTACAAGATTTGGAAAAAACTATACAAACCAAGTAAAAATCAAAAAAAATATAAATTATAAAAAAATAGGTAAGTATAAAATAACATATTCAGTAAAAGTTAATGGCATAACCTTCAAAAAAAATAGAATGATAAAAATAATCGATAATGAAAAGCCAAAAATAGAATTAATTGGCAATAAAGACACAGATGTATGCCCAGGAACTGAATATAAAGACGAAGGATTTAAAGTAACCGATAACTACGATAAAAATCTCGAAAAAAAAGTGAAAATTAAAATTAAAAACAACACAATAACATATAGTGTTGAAGACTCATCAGGAAATAAATCAGAAGTCATAAGAACTTTAACACATCAAGACAAAACGAAACCAGAAATTACTTTAAACGGTAACGATAATACAACTATATACACAGGTTCTGCATACAAAGAGCAAGGAGCTAAAGCAACAGATAACTGCGATGGCGATTTAACAAGCAAAATAAAAACAAGTGGAACAGTTGATACAAATAAAGTAGGGAAATATATCATTACCTATAGTGTCAAAGATAAAGCTGGTAATGAAGGCACACTAACAAGGACAGTTAAAATAATAAATAAATCATCGCTAAACGATGGAAAACCAGGCACAATTTATTTAACCTTTGATGATGGACCAAATAGTGGAACAACAAATATAATATTAGACATTTTAAAAGAAGAAGACGTAAAAGCTACATTCTTCGTAACTTGCAAAGGACCAGATGACTTAATTAAACGAGAATATGATGAAGGTCATACAGTCGCGCTTCACACCGCAACTCATGACTATAGTATAGTTTATGCATCTGATGAAAGCTACTATAACGACCTTAAAACTGTGCAAGATAGAGTAAAAAGAATTACTGGTCAAACATCAATGATAATAAGATTCCCAGGAGGTGCTTCAAACACTGTAAGTCGAAAATATTCACCAGGAATTATGTCCAGATTAACTCAAAGCGTTTTAGAAAAAGGTTACAAGTATTATGATTGGAACATATCATCTGGAGACGCTGGAGGAACAACCACCTCAAGTGGTGTATATAACAACGTAATTAATAACCTAAGAAAAAATAGAGCTAATATGATCTTAATGCACGATATAAAACCATATACAAGAGATGCCTTAAGACAGATAATAAAATACGGTAAAGAAAGTGGATATACATTTGAAAAAATAACAATGGATACTCCAATGATTACCCAAAGCGTCAACAATTAGGCGCTTTTTTTGCAGCATTTTTTTGTTAGGCCATTGACAAAATAAGATGATAGTAATAAAATGAGAAAAGCAATAGTATAATAAAGAGGTGAAGAATGAATAATGATATTTTATTTGAAATAAAATCTCTAATGCGAAGCATAAATAGAAATTTCTTTGAAAAAAATGAAACAATATCCAAAGCACCGACGCCAACGCAGTTTAAAATAATGGAATACATGTGTAATCATCAAAATGAGAAAATATATCAAAAAGACCTAGAAAAATTTTTAAACGTCAGAAGAGCAACCGTATCAGAAGTTTTAAAAACAATGGAAAAAAATGATTTATTAAAAAAAACAGCAAACAAAAATGACTTAAGAAGTAAAGAAATAGTTATTACTGAAAAAGCTAAAAAAATATTTGAAATTAAAAGGAAAAAAATACAAGAACTGCAAAAAATAATTACTAAAAAAATTTCAAAGGAAGATTTAAACACCTTTATTAAAACAATAAATCAAATGAAACAAAACGTAAAGGAGGAAAATAATGATAAAATTAATGAAATTTTTTAACAAAAAAGATATATTAAATATCATAATATGTATAATTTTTGTCATTGGCAGTGTTTGGTTAGAATTAAAAATGCCAGATTATATGTCAGAAATTACAATATTAGTACAAACCGAAGGCAGCAAAATGAAAGATATTCTGCTAAACGGAGGATATATGCTATTATGCGCCTTAGGAAGTTTAATATGCACCGTAATAACCGGCTTTTTAGCCGCAAATGTATCATCAAATTTTTCCAAAAAAATAAGAAAAGCAATTTTTGATAAAGTAGAAAACCTAGGAATGCAAGAAATAAAAAGTTTTAAGACAAGCAGCCTTATAACAAGAACAACAAACGATGTTACCCAAGTAGAAATGTTAATAGGAATGGGCCTTCATTTACTAATAAAAGCCCCAATAACTGCTGTATGGGCCGTAACCAAAATACTTAATAAAAGCTGGCAATGGAGCGCCATTACCGGCATCGCTATAATTATTCTTCTAAGTGTAATAGCCATACTTATAAAAATAGTTGTCCCAAGATTTAAAATAATACAAAAATTAACCGATAAATTAAACGGAATAACTAGAGAAAATTTAACTGGAATTAGAGTAGTAAGAGCGTTCAATGCAGAAAAATACGAAGAAAAAAAATTTGCTAAAATAAATGATGAGTTGACAGAAACACAACTTTACAACCAAAAAAAATTTGCCATCATGTCACCAATGATGTACTTGGTTTTATACGGAGTAACCTTAACGATATACTTTACTGGAGCCTATCTAATAAAAGACGCATTAATGATAGATAAATTAACAATATTTAGTAACATGATAGTATTTAGTTCATATGCAATGCAAGTAATAATGTCATTTCTAATGCTTGCTATGATATTTATGATTCTCCCAAGAGCCCAAGTATCTGCAAATCGTATAAATGAAGTCATAGATACAAATATCAATATAAAATCAGGAGATTTTGACGGTGAAACTGAGATCAAAGGAACTGTAGAATTTAAACATGTATCATTTAAATACCCAGATGCCGACGAATATGTTATTAAAGATATATCGTTTAAAGTAAATCAAGGAGAAACAATAGCTTTTATAGGTTCAACAGGTTCTGGTAAAAGTACATTAATAAACCTAGTACCAAGATTCTATGACGCAACCGAAGGAGAAGTGTTAATTGATGGAATAAACGTTAAAAAATATAAAATAGAAAATCTTATGAATAAACTTGGCTATGTGCCACAAAAAGCAGTTATGTTTAATGGAAGTGTTAATTATAACGTATCATATGGAAAATCAAATAAAAACATTACAAAAGAAAACATTAAAAACGCTATTGATATAGCCCAAGCAACAGACTTTGTAACTAAAATGGATAAAAGCTATAACAGCATTATTGCCCAATCAGGGACAAACATTTCTGGAGGCCAAAAACAACGATTAGCTATTGCTAGAGCAATTGCAAAAAATCCAGAGATTTATATATTTGATGATTCTTTTTCCGCACTAGATTATAAAACAGACGCAACATTAAGAAAAGAACTAAAAAAATACACCAAAGAAGCCACCAGCTTAATAGTAGCCCAAAGAATAGGAACAATTATGAATGCCGACAAAATAATCGTTTTAGACAAAGGAAAATGCGTAGGCAAAGGAACCCATAAAGAACTTTTAAAATCTTGTAAAGTATATAAACAAATAGCCCTTTCACAGCTTTCAAAGGAGGAACTAGAAAATGCCTAAAAATGAAAAAAGAATGCCAGGACCAGGCGGGAGAATGGCTGGCGGAGAAAAAGCAAAAGATTTTAAAAGTGCAATTACAAGATTAATGGAAGAATTAAATAAATACAAAATATTAATAACAATTTCATTTATTCTTGCTGTTTTAGGATCAATTTTATCAATAAGTGCACCTAGTAGACTATCAAAATTAACAGATGAAATAAGAGAAGGTTTAATAATAAATCAACATAACCTAGAAATCATTTCAAAAAAATCAGCACAAAACTTAAACGAAGAAACATTAAAAAACGTTTTGCCAAAAGTTTTAAGCATAAAACTGGATGAAAAAACAATTGGTGAAATTTTAACATCTAAAAACATAAACAATGAAGATAAACTAATTTTTAAAGAAATATTAGAAAGCATCAAAAAAGAAACAGACCAAATAAAAAAACTATATCTTTTAGGGAAAATTCCAGCAAGCATTCAAAAAATCATCATACCAGATACAACATATGAAAACATGCAAATTACCAGCGCAGAAAAAATAGAATTACTAACATCAATTTCAAAAAATATAAAAAACATTAAATTATCTAAAAACATGCAAAAAATAGTTTTTGATGAAATATTAATAGACGGTGTAAAAATAAGCGAAAAAGACCAATATGAATTCATAAAAGAAATGAGCACAATTTCCAAAAACGATAAAGTGGAAGACATATATGCCAAACTTGATAAAATGCCAAAATCAATAAAAAAAGTAGTAAATCCCACTATGAATATAAAAAAAATAAAACAAATTTCGTTATTTCTGCTATGCCTATATATATGTAGTGCACTATTTACATACATTCAATCAATAATAATGAGTACTGTATCAAATAACTTTGCAAATAATTTAAGAGGAAGAATATCAAATAAAATTAACAAATTACCACTAAAATATTTTGACAAACACCTAAGCGGCGACATACTATCAAGGGTAACAAACGACGTTGATACAATTGCCCAGACAATGAATCAATCATTAGTTTCCTTAATAAGTAGTATAACACTATTTTTAGGAACAATTATAATGATGTTCCACACTAACTGGATTATGGCGTTAACCGCTATAATATCAAGCTTAATTGGTTTTATAGGAATGATCCTTATTTTAAAAAATTCCCAAAAATACTTTAAGCAAAGACAAGAAGAACTAGGAAATCTAAATGGTCACATCGAAGAAATATACTCAGGTTTAAACGTTGTAAAAGCATATAACGGAAAAGAAGAAGCAGACAAAAAATTCGATAAATACAACGAAAAAGTTTGCGAAAGCAATAAAAAAAGTCAGTTTTTATCAGGCCTTATGCAGCCAATTATGATGTTTATTGGAAATTTTGGATATGTTGCCGTTTGTATAGTAGGGGCAATGCTCACAATGAATGATATAATCACATTTGGAGTAATTGTAGCCTTTATAACATACGTAAGACTCTTTACATCACCACTTTCACAAATAGCGCAAGCCATGACATCCTTACAATCAGCAGCTGCTGCATCTGAAAGAGTATTTGAATTCATAGACGAAAAAGAAATGAGCAAAGAAGTAGAAAAAACACACTTAAACAAAGATAAGGTAAAAGGGGAAATAACCTTCGAAAATGTATCATTTAAATATGATGGTAACGAAAAACCTACAATCAAAAACTTTACTGCCGAAGCCCATCCAGGAGAAAAAATTGCCATTGTTGGGCCAACAGGAGCAGGAAAAACAACAATGGTAAACTTACTTATGAAATTTTATGAGATAAATAATGGTGATATTAAAATAGATGGAATATCAACCAAAAATTTAACCCGCGAAAATATTCATGAATTATTTACAATGGTTCTTCAAGATACTTGGTTATTTGACGGAACAATTAAAGAAAACATCATCTTTAACAGAAAACATGTAACTGAGGAAGAAGTAAAAAAAGTATGTAAAGAAGTTGGCCTAGACCACTTTATAAAAACACTTAACAATGGATATAATACATCTCTATCGGACAATGATAGTGTATCAGCCGGTCAAAGGCAACTCTTAACAATTGCAAGAGGAATGATTGAAAATTCGCCATTCCTAATTCTAGATGAAGCCACATCAAACGTAGATACTAGAACCGAAGAATTAGTTCAAGAAGCCATGGATAAATTAACAAAAGGAAAAACCTCATTTATAATTGCTCATAGACTTTCAACAATCAAAAATGCCGATCTAATATTAGTAATGAACGAAGGAAATATTATTGAGCAAGGAACACATGAAAATCTAATGAAAAAAAATGGCTTCTACGCGAAATTATATAACTCACAGTTCGAAGAATAGATTTATTTCTATTCTTTTTAAATGTACAATATAGAGAATAAAAAAATAAAGAATAATCTATGAATTACAAAAATGCACATTTCTAAAAAACTACTCTATATTTCCATTGAAGCAAATAAGCTATATTACGCAAATCTCACAAACATATTTAAATATTTTAAAATAAAAAATATTTGATAAAAGTATTAAAAAAAGAAGCATGAAAAGAGTTTGACATTAATATAAAATAAGTCTATAATATTAGTGTTCATGAAGGGGGGAAGTATCATGAATAACATAATTGAATATATAAAAAATGCCAAAACCGCATTTCAAACATACATAGATAAAGATGATATAGATTATAACCTATGTAAAAAAATATATGACTATATACAAAACGCAGAGAACTTAAATGATAATGAAAAAAATGAGCTAGATGAATTCATTAACGAAAACACGATAAGAATCATTAATATCGCAAATATATATACAAATCCTGAAAATAAGAAAACATTAAAAAAACAATTTATAAAAATGATGCCACTAACTATAGCAAAACCAGATAGTAGGATTTACAAAGCAAACGGTAACTTTTCATCATTAAATAGCCAAAATATAAAAAGGCCAATTAAAATTAAAACTTATCCGAAAAAAGCGGCATAAGTTTTTTTATTATAATTTTTTTGATATAATGTAAGAGGTGATAACATGGTATATTTATTATATGGAAGCAAAGAATTTGAAATAGATAATGAAATAAAAAAAATAATAAATGGTGCTAATCAAATGAACATTAGCAGATATGATCTAAATAATGATGATATTAAAAATGTTATTAATGATTGCGAAACATTTTCACTATTTGATGACACAAAAATAGTTATTGCCGATAACGCTATAATGTTCACAGGCTCATCTAACAAAGATGCCGAAATAATAGAAAAATATTTAAATAATATAAATAAAACAACGATACTCATATTTATTGTTCACAATGAAAAAATAGATTCCAGAAAAAAAATAACAAAACTAGTAACAAAGAACGGCAAAGTAATAGAATTCAACGATGAAATAAACATAGAAAGTTTTGCAAAAGAATTATTAAAAGATTATAAAATAAACTATCAAAATCTAAAATTATTATTAGATAGGGTAGGAAATAATCCCCTAATAATTCAAAATGAAATAGAAAAATTAAAATTATATAAAGATAATAAAGAAATAAGTGAGGAAGACATTATAAATGTAACAACCAAAACAGTAGATATTAATATTTTTAAGCTAATAGACAGCATAGTAAAAAAAGAAAAAGACACAGCAATAGAAATATATCACGAAATGTTAAAAGTAAATGAAGAACCAATAAAAATAATAATAATGCTTGCAAATCAATTTAGAATAATGTACCAATCAAAAGAATTATTAAAAAAAGGGTATAGCGAAAAAGATATTGCCAGCACTTTACAAATCCATCCATATAGAGTAAAACTCGCAATTCAAAACAGTAAAGCATATGATTCAAAATCACTTCTTAAATTTTTAAGTGACTTAGCAGACACCGACATAAATATAAAAAGCGGAAAAGAAAACAAAGACTTAGCTTTAGAATTATTTATCTTAAAACTATAAAAAGTATATTCACTATAAAATATACTTTTTATTTTTCATTAATTTTATCATATATACTTTTTAGATTAATTTCATATTTACTAGTAAGTTTAGGCACATAGTACCTCTTGCCAACCAAATTATCTGGAAGATACTGCTGTTTAACAAAACTACCTTTATAATTATGGGGATATTTATAATCTTTAGAATTAGTTTTTAAATGATCTGGAACTTTTCCAACATTGCCCATTTGAACATCATTAATAGCAGACGTCAAAGCCATATACGCACTATTACTTTTTGGCGACAGAGCCATATCAACAACTATTTCACCCAAAGGAATTCTAGCTTCTGGAAGGCCAACTCTTTCAGCCGCCCTAATTGCTGCATCTAACCTAGGACCAATAGCCGGGTTGGCAAGTCCAATATCTTCATACGCAATAACCGAAAGTCTCCTAAAAATAATATCCAAATCTTCTGCCACTAATAACCGAGCCAAATAATGCAAAGCCGCATTAACATCACTACCACGAATTGACTTTTGTAACGCACTAATCGCATCATAATACCCATCATCATTTTTATCAATGTATAAACTAGGTTTATTATTAATCATCTTAAGTATATCCATAGTTATTTCATGTTTATTAGAAGCATAATAAGCAACCTCTAAAAAATTATAAGCATACCTTAAATCTCCACCAGCAAGCGAAGCAATATAATGAATACAATCATCATCTATTTTAATTTTTTCAAGGTATTTAACAGCTTTATTTAAAGCAATGGCGATATCATCCATAGATAAAAGCTTAACTTCAAATAATTGACATCTGCTTCTTATAGCCGGATTAATAGAATGATAAGGATTCGCAGTTGTAAGACCAATTAACGTAATTAAACCATTTTCTAAATATGGTAAAAGTAAATCCTGTTTATCCTTATTTAAACGGTGAATTTCATCCATAATAAGCACTAAACCATCATTTTCTTGTGCCTTATAAATAACATCATCTAAATCCTTTTTACTATTAATAACCGCATTTAAAAATTCATATTTTAAACCTAACTCATTTACAATAGTATAAGCTAACGTTGTTTTCCCAGTACCACAAGGTCCATGTAAAATCATCGAAAATATTTTCTTATTTTTAACTAAATTCCTAATGATTTTTCCTTCGCCAATTAGATGCCTTTGACCAACTACGTCATCTAATTTTTCTGGCCTAATCATATCCGCAAGAGGTCTCATAACCATCACCTATAAAATATTATATCATAAAACATAAAAAACTTTATTTAAAGAAAAAGATTTGATAAAATAAGAGTAGGTGATAATAGTGGAAGAGTATATAGAAAAATTCATAAATTACTTGCTTTTTGAAAAAAAATATAGTCAAAACACAATCAAATCATATGAAAGAGATTTAAATAAATTAAAAAAATATTCCAATAATAAATTAATAAATAATAAAAAAGATATTGAAAAATATATTGAATTTTTAAATAAAGATTTAGATTCAAGAAGTATTTCCAGAAATATAAGCACTTTAAAAAGCTTTTATAAATTTTTAAAATTCAACAAAGAAACAGAAAAAAATCCAATGGAAACTATCACCAATCCAAAATTAAAAAAAGCTCTTCCAAAAGTATTAAATGAAGACGAAATAAATACCCTCCTAGATATAAAACTCAACAACAGTTTTGATTACAGAAATAAAGCCATGTTAGAGCTTATGTATAGTAGCGGACTTAGAGTTAGTGAACTTATTAGCTTAAACGTAAATGACATAGATTTAGAAAACGAAACAGTTAGAATATTTGGCAAAGGCTCTAAAGAAAGAATTGTGCCATTAAACGAATATACAACTACCGCATTAAAACAATATATTACAAATCATCGAAAAGAGTTATTTAAACACGGCGAAAATAACTACTTATTTTTAAATAACCACGGAACAAAAATGACTAGACAAGGATTTTTTAAAATGTTAAAAAAAATTGCAAGCGAAAAGGGGATCAAAACAGATTTTTCACCGCATACACTAAGACACTCCTTTGCAACACATCTCCTAAAATATGGAGCCGACCTAAGAAGCATACAAGAGCTTTTAGGTCACAGTGATATCTCTTCAACCCAAATATACACCCACATCACTGATGAAAAATTGCAAAAAAACTATGAAGAATATCATCCGCATGGAAAATAGAAAAATTTACAATATATAAAAATATGATATAATATTTAACACATAAGGAGTGATTTTATGTTAGAAATAATTAATGATACAATACTAGATACATTAAAAATAATACCATTTCTATTTATAGCCTTTTTAATTATTGAATATACAGAACACAAAGTAAATCACAAAAGCACAAAAATAGTAAAAAAAGCCGGCAAATTAGGGCCAATATTTGGTAGCTTCTTAGGAGCAATCCCTCAATGTGGGTTTTCAGTCATGGCAACCAATTTATATATAACAAGAATAATAAGCTTGGGAACTCTAATATCAATTTATCTATCAACAAGTGATGAAATGCTGCTAATTATGGTAGCCGAAAAAGCCGCAATAAAAGATATAATTATAATCATTATAATAAAAATAATTATTGGAATAATATGCGGATTCTTAATAGATCTGTTTATTAGAACAAAACATGATAAAAACTATAATATTTGCAAACATGATCACTGTGATTGTGAACACAATTTCATAAAATCTGCCACAAAACATACAATAAAAACAAGTCTTTTCATACTACTGACTACATTTATCCTAAATTCTTGTTTCCATTATATAGGTGAAGAAAATATAAAAACAATATTTAATCATAATAATTTTCTAACCCCATTCATATCAAGTTTAATTGGCTTAATACCAAACTGTGGAGCCAGCGTAATAATAACTGAATTATATTTAAATAATGTACTTACTTTAGCACAAAGCATTGCAGGATTACTAACAAATAGTGGAGTAGCCCTATTAGTATTATTTAAATCAAATAACAGCTTAAAAGAAAATATAAATATTATTTGCCTCCTATACGTAATAGGGGTTATATCAGGACTAATATTAGAAATAATAACTTTATAAAGTATGTTTAAACATACTTTTTATTTATTTTCATAATCTAAAGTAGGTGAGAACATGGCAATATTAATTCCATTTATACTATCTACTTTGGCAGGTCTATCAACACTATTAGGCATAATATTTATCTATATAAAAGCATCTAGTGAAAAAATAATAAAATATTCCTTAGCTTTTTCAGCCGGAGTAATGATTTGCATGTCCATGATAGATTTAATACCGGAAAGCATAAATCTATTAAATGAATCAATGATTAAAAATATATCATATTTATATTTACTGCTAGCAATATTATTAGGAATGTTACTTCCATTTATTATAGATAAAATCCTAAATAAAAATGAAAATGAACTATATAGAGTAGGGGTACTATCCTTATTAGCAATAATAGCCCATAACATACCAGAAGGAATAGCAACTTACTTATCAGCACAAATAAATATTAAATTAGGATTTAAAATGGCCATAGCAATAGCCTTACACAATATTCCAGAAGGAATAAGTATTATAATTCCATTGTATTATGGTAGCAAAAATAAAAGAAAAGCTATAATAATGACAATAATGTCAGCACTATCAGAGCCTTTAGGCGCTCTACTAGCTTTCCTATTTTTAAAACCAATAATTACAAATAAAATAATGGGGATTATTTTAGGAATGATTGCCGGAATAATGAGCTATATTTCAGTTATAGAATTACTTCCAGAATCATTAGAATATAAAGAAAAAAAGAAAACTATTGCTTTCTTTATGATAGGAATCATTTTTATGTATATTAGCATAAATTTAATGAAATAATTA
>CACZQJ010000018.1 GCA_902783265.1 uncultured Erysipelotrichaceae bacterium
TTAATTATATTTAAAAAAACAAAAAAGCCCATAAAATAAGGGCTTTGTATTTTATTAAATTGTTACAGACTGGTAAATCAATTTCCCCCTGATGCCCCAGTAATTATTACTGGGGTGCTTTTTGTATAAAAGTAAAAAAACAAAACTAAATATAAACATTATAATTTTCTTGTTGATTTATCTGAAAACAATTAACATATATTTATAAACTATATACATTAATTAACACTTTTATTTTATTTTTTACCTTTCCTATGATAAAATGGATTTGGATGGTGGAAATATGTATGATGTAGTAATAATAGGGGCGGGGCCTGCTGGTCTATTTACCGCATATGAACTTATAGAAAAAAATAAAAAACTAAAAATCGCAATATTAGATAGAGGATCAGATGTTGATAGTAGAGTTTGCCCAATGAACAAATTTAAAGTTCCTTGTAAAAACTGTAATCCATGTGCAATTTTATCTGGTTATGGTGGAGCAGGAACATTTTCTGATGGTAAATTAAACTTTATTCCAAAACTTGGTAAAAGTGATTTAACGAAATATATGAGTGAGTCTGAAAGCTATAAACTAATAGACGAAACAGAAGAAATATTTAATAAATTTAAAATGGACGCTGAAGTATATCCAAGTAATATGGATGAAGCTGAAGAAATAAGAAGAAAAGTTGCTATTGCAGGAGCTAAACTACTTATTATAAAGCAAAAACACCTAGGATCTGATCACTTACCAAAATACATCAATGGAATATGTGATTATTTAGAAAAAAAAGGAGTAGTACTATTAGATAGATGCAATGTTGAAGATATAGTTAAAGCAAAAAACAATTATGATGTAATTTACACTAAAGGTAAGAAAGAAGAAAAAATAACTTCAAAATATGTTGTAGTTGCTCCTGGAAGGACTGGAGCCAAATGGGTTCAAGAACTTGCTGATAAATATAATATCCCATACACTTCAAAAAGTATTGAAGTAGGCGTTCGTGTTGAAGTTCGTAAAGATATAATGAAAGAAATTACTAATGTTATATATGACCCAACTATATTTATCAAAACTAAAACATATGGTGATGAGATTAGAACATTTTGTACAAATCCTGGAGGCTTTGTTGCTAAAGAAAACTATTATGGATATATATGTGTAAATGGGCATGCCTTAAAAGATATAAAAAGTAATAATACGAACTTTGCTTTTATTTCAAAAGTAAATTTAACAGAGCCCGTTACAAATACAAGATTATATGGAGAATCTATTGCTAAAATAGCAAACGTTCTAGGAGATGGAAAACCAATAATTCAAAATCTAAAAGATTTAAAAAATGGAAGACGTAGTGAATGGCATAGATTAAATAAAGGTTTTATAGAGCCAACTTTAAAAGATTGCGTAGCTGGTGATCTAGCTTTAGTCCTACCACATAGAATAATTACTAATATTTTAGAAGGACTAGAAATACTAGATAAAATAATCCCGGGAATAAATAACGATGATACACTCCTTTACGGACCAGAAATAAAATTTTTCAGTAACGAAATAGAAACTGATAATAACTTTAAACTAGAAGGTGAAAACATATACTTTATTGGTGATGGAGCTGGTAAGGCAGGTAATATTGTAACAGCTGCCGCAACAGGTTTAATTGCCGCAAGAGATATCTTAACCAAATAGGGGGATTTATGGAAGAATTATATATCGACTTTGATGGCGTTATTTTAGATTCACAAGAAAGATATAAAAGTATCATGCTAGATAATACAAATTTAAATGATTGGGTTGAATACCTCTCATCAATAAACTGGTATGAATTTTTAAGAGAATGTAAAGAAATAGATGAATCACTAACAACTATTAAAAAACTTGAAAAGTATCGAAATCTAAAAGGAATAATCACGAGAATACATGCTTTTACTGAAGGAATAGAAAAAGCAAATTTCTTAAGAGAAAACAATATAAGCGTACCTATTTATTACGCCATGCCTGAGCAAAAGAAAAGTCAAGTAGTAGTTCCAAACAAAAATAGAATTTTAGTTGACGATGATATAAAAAACTGCTTTGAATGGGAAAACGCCGGAGGAAGAGCGATCCTTTTAGACAATAATAGTAAAATAGAAACAAAAAAAATCATAAAAACATTAAAAAGCCTACTATGATTATAAAAGTTATGATATAATGTACATAATAAGGGGGGCTAGAGAAAAAAGTGTATATTGTTATTTCAGTAGCACTTTTTTAATGTCCTAAACTAGGAGGATTCAATGAAATACGATAAAAAATTAACAAGTAGATTTTTAAGCTACATATCAAAAGAAAGAAGTTTATCACAAGTTTGCAGGGAATTAGATTTAAATGAATATGAAGTTTTAGGCCTTGTAAACTATATTAAAAATAAAGGCATAAATATTGCTCTTAAAAAAACAGCCTATGATATTTCTATGATATATATGGGCGATATTGAATACCATGAAAAAAACACCTATGATTTCGAAACCGATGAAAATAATGAATTTAAATTCATTGCTATTGCCGATACTAGATTAGGATCTAAGTCCCAGCAACTATCAATACTAAATGATATATATCAAATAGGCTATGATAATGGTTATAAAAATGTAATTTTATGTGGAAATATTTCTGCAGGATTATATAGACTAACTGATATATACTCAGAAAGTAATTTTATAAACGACACTCAAAGCCAAATAGAATATATAATAAATTCATATCCCCAAATTGATGGTATGACAACATACTTTATTACTGGAAAAACAGACGATAGACATTTAAAGCAAGAGAAAATAAGTATTGGAAGAAGAATAACAGACTATAGAGAAGATATGATCTTTTTAGGAGAAAACTCTTGCGATGTAAATATCGATAACGTAACCATGCAAGTTCTAGGAAACAAATTAGGCAAAACATATACTGTATCATATAGAACGCAGCAGCAAATAGACTCATTCCGTAGTGAAGATAAACCAGATATTTTATTATATGGTGGCCTTCTTCAAATGGAAAAATATACTTATAGAAAAGTTCACTGCATATCAGTCCCTAGTGTATGCGCAACGACTAAAGAAATGAATGAAAAAAGATTTTCAAACACAATTGGAGCCTGGTATGTTACCGTTAAAACAAATGAAAAAGGCCTACTTGAAAGTATTAATGCCATTAGCTCACCATATTATGTCACCGATAAAGATGACTATATAAAAGCTAGACCTTTAAAAATAGAAAAAGGAAAAACTTTAACTAAAAAGAAAGCTGTGTGATATTATGGAAGAAAGAAAAAACATAGAACTATCATTTGTAAATAAAGTATATAAATATATGAAAAATGGCATGTCAATTGAAACCTTTATGAAAAAATTTAACATCTCTGAGGCAGAACTATATGGAATAATTGAACTATGCAAAATATATGGTAAAGATGTTACTCTTGAAAAATATGATGATACTTTAGTATTTAGAAAAAATATTAGAAGAAAAAGAGCCACCAGCAAATTAGATTTAAATAGTCCAAAACTTATTCATAATCAAATATGCGTTGTATCTGATACCCACTTTGGAAGTATTCATAATCAACTTCACCTATTAAACGATGTTTATGAAGAAGCATATAATAGAGGAATAAAAACGGTTTTGCACGTAGGTGATGTTGTCGATGGGAACTATCCAAATAGACCAGAAAATCCAAGGCAGCAGTTCCTACACGGATTTGATGAGCAAGCCGGATATGTCGTTGATATGTATCCGGAAATAGAAGGAATAAATACATACTACATTTTAGGCAGTCACGATGAAACCCATTATAAAAACGGCATGGCTACTATAAATGATTGGATATCAAGATGCCGTAAAGACATGATATACCTAGGCCAAGATACCGGTGAAATAAATATTGATAAAGTAAAAATAGTATTAGACCATCCAGGTGGTGGTTCAGCCCAAGCCCTTTCATATAAGCCGCAGAAACGTATCGAAGTTTTAGAATCACATACAAAGCCTAAAATATTATTAATTGGTCATTATCATAAAAGCTATTCATTTAGTTATAGAAATGTTCAGTGCATTTTAGTACCTGCGTTATGTGATAAAACCCAATTTCAACAAAAACAAGGACTATATAATGCTTTAGGCGCCTATTTCTTAGATATTTATTCTGATAAAAATGGCAATATTGAGTATTTCGAACCCGAAGAAATAGTTTTTGGTAAAGAAGATATATGGAATGAAACTGGCAAAGACAAATCAAAAGTAAAAAAATTAGAAATCAAAAACAGTATATATTAATCCATTACAAAAAGTAATGGATTTTTTATTTAAAATATGTTATTATATTTAGGCTTTAAAGGGGGAAAATATGATAAAAGATGAAGATATACTAAATAAATTAAAAAAAGAAATTGAAATAATTGAAGATAAAATTAAAAATCCAAACCTTTATAACAAAAAAAATAGAGTCATTAGAAAAGCTCTTAAATCAGCCATTATGATAGATAATTTTTTACCATATATTTTATCAGGAGTAGTTCTTTTATCATCATATAAATCTGCGGGAAAAACACCATTTTTGATAGATACAGTTACTCAAAAAAGCTATATTGAAATGATTGATACTTCAAATGGTGATCACTTCCAATATCAAATAGATTCAAATGAAGTTTTTAGCAGTATTGAATATTCAACTGGATGGCGAGTTAACGAGTATGGATTATATGAAAGAATTTCAACAACATACTTAATAAATGAAAATATCGACCTAAATAATATTGATAATATTTTTAAAATGAGTAAAGGAGAATTAGATAGCTTATTCTTTATTATGGAAACTCAAATAATTACAGAAGCCTATGAAGAAAACTTAAACCCTATTTATAATGAGGAAGTTATTGTTATAAATAGAGTAATAAACACTAACAAAACAGTAGACAAAGAGGAAAGTTTCGAAAGTAATTTTCTTACTACATCATCATATCTAGCCATTTTATTTATTGTTGGAACAGGCCTAAAAGGCGTAAAAGAAGTTTTATATCAAGAATATATAAAAAACAACTTAGAAGTCCTTCTCGTTAATTATCAAGAGTTAGATGAAAACACATTAGAAAAACTTAAGAAAATTTTAGAATTAAAAAAAGAAAACTTTTCATTATTATGTGAAAGCGGTGAAGAAGTTCATGGAAAAAAACTTACAAGATAAACTTTCAAAGCTAAAACCATCACAATTATTAGATTTACTAGTAATGATTGAAAATTATGATTTGGAATATAGAAATACTTTAAATTTAGACGATAACGTAACTTTTGGTATTGAAATTGAATATGAAAGAATGCCAAGAATTTTAGTGAAAAGGTATTTAAATAAAAATTTAGAAAAATGGATTTCCAAAGAAGATGAATCATTAAGCTTTGGAGGTGAGGTAAACTCTCCCATACTGCACGATAGAAATAAAGATTGGCACGAAGTTAAAAAAATATGCACATTTTTAAAAAAATTTAAAGTTATTACTACTAGTAATGCTGGTGGGCATATACATATAGGTGCGCATATTTTGGGGGATGATTTTAATAACTGGCGCAAATTTATAAAAACTTATGCAGTTTATGAAGATGTGTTATTTAGATTTCTATATGGAGATAAAATATCCCCAAGAACATTCATAAATAAATATGCTCATCCTATTTCTGATACTATTTTTTGGAAAATAGACGAAATAAACAATGCTGAAGATTTATTTGAATTAAGAAATGCTCTACCAATAGAATCTAGAAGACAATCACTTAATTTAACTAACGTGAAATTCTATAAACTAGATAGAGAAATTAGAATAAAAAATACCGTAGAATTTAGATGCCCTAATTCCACCGTAGAAGAAATAATTTGGCAAAATAATATAAACGCCCTTGCCAAACTTATGCTTGCAGCAACGTCACCAAATTTTGATGAAGAATATCTTGATTACAAAATATTAAAAGGTGAAGTTCCTAGAAACAGAAATAGATATACTTATAATGAAATAATGTTAAAAAAAGTATTAGAATTTACTGACTTGATATTTGAAGATAATATAGATAAAATATATTTTCTAAGACAGTATATTAAAAATTTTGAAGAAATTGAAGATACAAATATTGCTTTTAAAGCCAAAAAATTTATTAAATAAAGCTTTAAAGGCTTTTTAATTTACAAAATAAATGTTATAATTTAAAAAGAATTGAGGAAGTATATGAAGAAGAAGATTTCTTTAATTGTAATTATAGTATTGTTGGGAATGATTATTTTTATTAAACCAAAAAACACATTTAAAAAAGAATACGAAAGTTTAAATGGAAAAACTAATGATAATGGCAAAACATACTTAAATGTTAATATATCAAAAGATAATCCAGTAGAATATGCAGACTATAAAAAAGTATTTGAAGTATTAGATAAATCAGGAATCATTTACTTTGGCTTTTCAGAGTGTCCATGGTGCCGTAATGCTGTCCCTGTATTACTAGATGCAGCCAAAGAAACAGGAGTAGAGAAAATTTATTACATGAATAATTTAAATGACCGAGACATTAAAAAACTAGAAAATAATGAAATTGTAACTGAAAAAGAAGGAACCAAAAATTATAAAAAACTATTAAAAAAACTTGGTGATAAAGCTTCAGTATACGAAGGATTAAATGATGATAATATAAAAAGACTTTATTTTCCAACAGTAGTGGTTGTTAAGAATGGAAAAATAACTGATTATATAGTAGGCACAGTTGATGCCCAAAAAGATCCATATAAAAAGCTAACTAAAAGCCAAAAAAAAGAATTAAAAGAAAAATATGTAAAAGCTATGAGTGCGACCTTAACTTGTAGCCTAAACGCCGAAGAAAAGTGCTAAAATAATTAAAAAAAATAATAAAAAAAGATTGTAAACCAAAATGAGCTATGATATAATTAACAATAGAATGGAGGGGTTCCTGTGGAAGAACTACAAAAAATAACAATAAAAAAAGCAAACGGTGAAGAACAAGAAGCCGATGTAATGTTTTGCTTTGAACTAGAAAAAACAGGGAAAAATTATATAATATACACACTTAACGAAGTTGATTCTCAAAAAATGAAAACATTTTATGCTGCAACTATAAAAGAAGATGAAAATGGTTATAAATTAGATAATATGCCAGATGATGAATGGTCAGCAGTAAAAGAAGTAATGCGTGAAATAATTAGGGATAAGGAGTGAGAGTATGATAAATGATTCTGATAACGGTGTAAGACCAGTAAAGCTACCTGAAGAAAGCACAAACGATATAGAAAGCCAAGCAAGAACGCAGTCTTCATCTGGGTTATTTGAAAGATTAACTGGCGTTAATCTTAGAACTTTATTTAGAGAGAAAAAAGAAGAAGCTGCAAGAAAATTAGAAGAAGACGAGGCAAGCCAAATGCTTAGTGAAAAAGAAGAATTTTATAAAAATGTCAAAAGATTACAAGAGGAAGAATTAGAGCCACTTGAAAGAGCTGAATTAATTGAGTGGTGTGAAAAAGCCATAGAACATATAAATAATATATTTGAAGATCAAAAAGACACATTAAGCGATGATGTTAAAGAATCTTTCCTTGATGAATTAGGTTATATGAAAGAACAATTAGAAAAGGCTAAAAACTTAAAAAGTGAAAATGAAGCAATAGCTGAGCCAGAGCAAAGTCCAATTCCAGAATCTGAACCAACACCAGAGCCTGAGCAAGAACCTGAACCTACTCCAGAATTAGCCCCAGTAGATGTGACAGCTTTATTTAATCAAGGATTAGAAACTTCTGAAGAGCCAGAAGAGACTGAAGCACCTGCTTTTGAAGCTGAAAATTCTAGTGAACAAGAAGAGGAAACTTCGGAACCTGAAGTTTCTAGTCAAGAAGAAACTGAAACGCCTGCTCTTGAAACAGAAGATTCTAGTTCAGACGAAGCTACCGAAGAGGAAACAAATGATGCAGAACCAGAAGTTACTGAAGAAACACCAGAACAATCTTACGTAATTAATGACCAAACAACTTCTAATGATAAAGATACAGCCAATTTAGATGATTTGACTGGTTTTACAACTTATTCTGAATATTTAACCGCATATCGTCAAGCTAGAATTGATCAAAAAGATGCGGATAGATTCTATACTGATTATATTAGTGGAAATCTTCCAAGCGATTTGTTAGATGAAAAAACATTTAGAGAAGAAAGACAAAGAATGCTAGATGAAATAGAACATAGAAAATTAGAAGCTGAAAGAGCAGAAACCGAAAAAAGGTTAAGAGAAGCCGAGGAAAGGCATGCTACTGCAAGTGAAGAAAGAGAAGAACTTAAAACAAGACTTGAGGCAAGAGATGCTCAATTATCTGCTTCAAGAAAAGACAATGTTGATTTACGAAAACAATTAGTCGATAGAGATAGAACAATAGAAGGGCAGAGTCGTGACATTGCTGACTTAAGAGGGCAACTAGAAAAATCACAAGAAGTAGCAAGAGAAGCGCAAGCTGCGCAATATGATGCAGTTGAAGCCTTCCATCGTTTAGAAAAAGAAATAGCTAAAGACAGAAAACGTGTTGCAGAGTTAGAAAGAGAACTTGCAAACACCAAAGAAGAAGCTGCAGAAGCTAAAGAAGAACTTAGACAAACTAATGAGCGTATTGCTGAGAATACCGAAGCTGCATTAAAACAAATAAACAGTTTAAGAACAGAAAACGATAGTGATATTGAAAAAGCTGCATTAGATTGGAAAGCAAAAAGAATATCTGAAGGAGAAAAACCAAAAAGTCATAAAAAAGGTCCGAAACATATGAAAGAAGTTGATGATCAAGCCGACAGTATTGAAGAAGCTGTTGCACCAGTTGAAGAAACTCCTGAAGAAACAAGAACAGTTCCAAGCTCAGTAGATATAGATGCTGGCGTTAAAGAAAGCATGGAAATGACTGATAGAGACAAGAAAGATGCGCCACACCCACTTCAATCAGAAATTGATGCTGCAAAAGCATGGGGTTCTGAACACAATCAAGAATATAGTGAACAAGCATCTGAGGAACTTCAATCAGGCGAAGAATATGATGGCGGAATGTCACTTTAAAACACCGAAAGGTGTTTTTTTCATTGCCTTTATGTATGTATACATGATATAATCAAAGCAGGAGGTATTGTTATGGAGGAATGGATTTCTTGGCTTATTTTGGTTATTTTACTTACCCTTATTGAAATCATGACCATAAATCTAACAACTATATGGTTTGTTATAAGTGGTATTATTGCTTTGATTATATCCATATTTATTGATAATTTTACCATTCAGTTTTCGGTATTTGTAATAGGCGGTATAATTTTATTAATAACAACAAAACCATTTTTAACAAAATATTTAAAGGCACACAAAGTAAAAACCAATGTTGATAGAATAATAGGCATGACAGGAAAAGTTACTGAGAATATAACTAAAGATGACAGAGGAGCCATAAAAATTGATGGAAAAGAGTGGACTGCATTTGCTGATCATACAATTAATAAAGGCGAGAGGGCAAAAGTGTTAGAAATAAAAGGCGTTAAACTAAAAGTAGAAAAAGTTAAGGAGGAAGAATAATGGAACTTTTAACTATAATTTTAATATTAATTTTAATAATAATTTTACCAAGTATAAAAATAGTACCACAATCAAAATGTTTTATCATTGAAAGATTAGGCTCATACTATACAACATGGGGTAATGGTCTTCATTTTAAAATACCATTTATTGATAGAATTTCAAGCGTTATAAGCTTAAAAGAAATGGTTAAAGACTTTGCTCCACAACCAGTTATTACCAAAGACAATGTAACTATGCAAATAGATACAGTTGTATATTTTCAAATAACTGATCCTAAATTATACACATATGGTGTAGATAATCCAATAAACGCAATTGAAAATTTAACTGCCACAACCCTTCGTAATTTAATTGGTGATTTAGAGCTTGACCAAACGCTAACATCAAGAGATATTATTAATTCTAAAATGCGCTCTATTCTAGATGAAGCAACGGATCCATGGGGAATTAAAATAAATAGAGTAGAAGTTAAAAACATTCTTCCACCAAGAGACATTCAAGAAGCCATGGAAAAGCAAATGCGTGCTGAGCGTGAAAGACGTGAGGCAATACTAAGAGCTGAAGGCGAGAAAAAATCAAGTATTTTAATTGCCGAAGGTCAAAAACAAAGTGCTATTTTAAATGCGGAAGCAAAAAAAGAAGCTCAAATTAAAGCTGCTGAAGGACAAGCAGAAGCTATCTTAAAAGTAAACACGGCCGAAGCAGAAGCCATTAAATTATTAAAAGAAGCCGGTGCCGATAAATCAGTACTAACACTAAGAAGTTTTAATGCTTTAGAAAAAGTCGCAAATGGAAACGCCACTAAAATAATTGTTCCATCGGATCTTCAAAATATTGCTACTTTAGGAACAACAATTAGTGAAATGTTCAAAGATAATAAGTAAACGAAATTCGTTTACTTTTTTTGACAATTATTTTAGTATAAATTATATAAAATTTACTTGGTGATTAAGTATGGAAGAATACAAAATGCACATATATGATGAAACAATAAAACTAGACATATAGGCATATTTAATAATATTTGTCCATAAATTAATATAGGTGATATTGTGCTTAAAGATATAAGAAATTTTATCCAAGATAATATTTTTAAAATAACCATATTAAAAGGGCAAATAGATATTATAAATTATTTAGAAATAGATCATTTTGATGATAATAAAATAATTATTAGATACTCTGAAGGAACGCTCGTAGTAAATGGCAATGAATTAATAATTACAAAATTATTAGATGATGAAATATTGATAAATGGAAAGATAAAAACCGTAGAGTTTAAATGATAGAAAAGCTAGAAAGCAAAATATCTCTAAACATAAGTGGAAAAAATATCAATAGATTCATCAAAAAACTTAAAACAAACAAAATAGAAATTTTAAAAATAAAATATAAAAACAAAAATGAAGCCGATATTATAATACTAAAAAAAGACTATGAAAAATTAAAAAAAATAAAAAGCATATATGATATCACAGAAATAGACGTTTATGGACTTTTAAAAATTAAAAAAAATCTTATAAAAAACAAACATTTAATTATAATTACATTTATATGTTTTATATATTTTTTAATACTTACTAATACAACATTTAATATAGAAATAATTCATTCAAATAAAGATATTAGGAATTTACTAAAAAAAGAATTAAATAAAAACGGAATAAAAAAGTATTCATTAAAAAAATCATATAAAGAAATTTCAAAAATAAAAGAAAAAATACTAAATAAATATCCTGATAAAATAGAGTGGCTTGAAATAGAGTCATCCGGAACAAAATATACAATTAGAGTAGAAGAAAGAAAAATACCAAATAAAGATGAAAATAAAACTCCAAGAAATATCGTTGCCAAAAAACCAGGAGTTATAAAAAAGGTTATAGCCGAAAAAGGTGACATTGTCAAAGATATGGATGATTATGTTGAAAAAGGTGACCTAATCATAAATGGTGAACTAATTTTTAATAATAAAGTAACTGGAAAAGTTAGAGCTGAAGGTCATGTTTATGCCGAAATATGGTATATAACAAAAACCGAATATCCTTTTATTATAAATCGTCAAAAATTAACGGGCAAAAATCAAACAATATACTCCATTAATTTTTTAAATCACTCATTTGAACTAACATTAAATAGATACAAAACAAAAAAAGCAAAAATCAAGCAAATATTTAAACATAGTATTCTGCCAATAAGTTTAAACAGAGAATATCAAGAAGAAACAAATGCCACTTCAGAAGTATTAACATTTGATGAAGCATTGTCAAAAGCTAAAGAAGAATCCATAAAAGAAATAAAACGTAAACTAAACAAAGATGAGTACATAATTCGCAGTAATTATTTGAAAAGTACCGTAAATAATAGTACAATAATAGTGGAGATGTTTTTCGCTATATATGAAGACATTACCGATTTTGTAGAAATTGGGTGACTATTTTGATAAGACAAAGTATTTTAGAAATATTAGGAGAGGTTTGGCCAACTATCTTAATCTGCAGCGTTATTGCCATTACAATGAGAATAACCTATATATTCAAAAATAAAAAGGAATTTATTTTTTATAAAGAACTTTTATCATTCACATTTTTAATATATGTTTTATGCTTATTCTATGTTGTAACCTTTCAAGACGTAGGTTGGAGCAGTTCAAACTTTATTCCTTTTAAAGAAATGTTTAGATATAATATTGGAAGTAGACTATTTATTAAAAACGTTTTAGGAAATATAATTATGTTTATTCCATATGGCTTTTTTGTCTCTTACTACTTAGATTTAAAAAAACCGAAGCTTGTTTTAATTTTAATTTTACTGCTATCTATTACTATAGAAACTACACAATTAATAATTGGTAGAGTATTTGACATAGATGATATAATATTAAACACGTTAGGCGGATTAGTTGGCTTTGGCTTTTACCACAGTATAGACACAATTAATGCTCATCTTCCTAAAATCTTAAAAAAACCAATAATATACAATATAATAATAACTGTGGTTGCTGCACTATTTATAATGTACATGCTTAACATGATAAAGGTAGGACTATAAAATGAATAAATTTGAAGTATTTAATGAAACAAATGAAAAAATTGATGTTGAAGAAGAAAAGAAAATAATTAAATATGCACTAAAACACGAAAATTTAAAAAACGTTGAGTTTAATGTTATTTTTGTTGACAGTAAAACAATAAAGAAAATAAATAGAGAATATCGAAATATTGACAGAGTAACTGATGTTATCAGCTTTGCTCTAGAAGATGGAGATGAAAATATTAATTTCGAATTTGGAAGACTTTTAGGAGATATATATATATGCGTGGATAAAATGAAAGAACAAGCCGAAGAATACGGACATAGCATACTTAGAGAACAAGGATTTTTAACCGTTCACGGATTATTACATTTATTAGGATATGATCACATGACAAAAGAAGAAGAAAAAATAATGTTTGAAAAGCAGGAGTTGATTTTAGATGGCTACGGTCTCAAGAGATAAAATAAAAATAAGAGGAAAAAAAAGATTAATTAACAGTTTCAAGTATGCATTTCAAGGATTAAAATATGCATTTATATATGAACAAAATATTTTAGTTCATTTTCTTGCCACAGTTTTAGCTATAATATTTGGTATTACTTTTAAAATATCAGAAGCAGAATGGCTAGTAATATTTTTAATAATTGGTTTAGTTATTGCGACTGAACTTATAAATACAAGTATTGAAGCGACAATAGATTTAATAACAGATGAAATAAACCCTATCGCTAAAATAGCAAAAGATACTGCTGCAGCTGCCGTTTTAGTATTTGGCATTACCGCACTAATCATTGCAGCCATAATATTTGTACCCAAAATTTTGCTATTGTTTTAGAAAGTAGGATAATTATGAAAAGCGGATTTGTAAGTTTTGTTGGTAGACCTAATGTAGGAAAATCGACATTAATTAATAATATAATTGGTTCAAAAATTGCTATTACATCAA
>CACZQJ010000019.1 GCA_902783265.1 uncultured Erysipelotrichaceae bacterium
GATATTAGAATATATAGAGATCATAAAAATATGACTAATAGACTTAATAATTGTGAGCAAGCTAATGTTGATAGGATAATTGAAACAGCTAATTTTCAAATTAAGGATATAGAGTTTTTGAAAGAAAAAGATGTATATGATCTTTTAGGAGAAAAGGAGAAAGAGGCAGCTATTTATAGATTAAAATATCCAGAAGCCTCTTTAATTGAACTTAGTCAAATAATAAGTTTAGAAACAGGTAATAAAATTACCAAATCAGGACTATACCATCGACTTAATAAAATTAAAAATATGGCTGATAGGGTTAAAAACAAAAAATAAACGGGTTTTCCTGTTTTTTTCTTTTCTTAAGAGGACAAGTTTGATAAAATATAGTATAATGATGTAGAGGGTGATAGGTATGTTAGAGTTCTTTGACAAGCTTACTAATGCTATAAAAAAATATGATAATATTATTCTGATGACTCATGGAACTCCAGATTTAGATGGTATGGGTTCGGCTATTGTATTTAGCGAGATTTTAAGAAAAATGAATAAGAAAAGTGTTATCGTGGCCCCTAAGAATCTGATTAATAAAGCCCTTAATAAAACTATAAATTATTTAAATGAAAAAAATGTGGTTATACCTTTTAAATATGAAAAAAGTATTAGTACTACTGATTCTCTTTTAATTGTTTTTGATGTTAATAATAGTGATTTTGTTGAGGATAAAACACTGCTTGAAAAAGTTGATAATAAAATAGTTATTGATCATCATTCAAAATCTATTAATAAAATTAGTGGTAATATTGGCGAATATATTGATGAAGATAAATCTAGCGTTGTGGAAATAAACACTGAGTATTTAAGGTATTTAAACATAAAATTAGATAGTGAATTTTATACGGTTTTGCTTGCGGGCCTTTTTAATGATACTTATAATTTTAATTTTCAGACTACTTCTTTAACTTTTAATGTAGCTTCTTATTTGCTTGAAAATGGCGCCGATTTAAAGCAGACTCACGATTTTTTTAGGGAACCTTTAGAGGTTATGGTTGATAGATATAATTATATAAGTAACAATTTGAAACTTAAAGATAATGTTTATTTGTGCGTTATAGATGATAAAACTTGTAGTAATATCACAGTAGCGAAACTTGCTGATGAAATGTTGAGATTTCAGAATGTTGATCTTTCTTTGGCTATCGGTTCAGGGGAAAATGGCAAAATTTTTGTTAGTGCAAGGTCTAACGGGAACATTGATGTTAGTAAACTTATGCAAAAAATAGGTGGTGGGGGTTGTAAATCTTTAGCGGCTACAGTACTTGAAAATGTTTCGATAAAGGAAACTATCGAATTACTTAAAAACGTTATTAGGGGGGAATAATATGCGTGTTATATTACTTGAAGATGTTAAAAAACAAGGCAAAAAAGATGATATAATAAATGTAAAAGATGGATATGGGCTATATCTTATTAATAGTAAAAAAGCAGTTTTAGAAACTAAAGAAAGTTCTAAAGTTTTGAAAAAGCAAACAGAAACTAGAGCTTTGGAAGAGTCTCTTTTAATTAAAGAATGTGAAATGATTAAGCAAAAACTTGGAAAAATGGTAGTAAAGTTTAAAGTTAAGACGGGAAAAAATGATCAAGTTTTTGGAAAGATTAGTTCTAAGCAAATTGCGGAAGAACTTATGAAAAAAGGAATTAATATCGATAAGAAAAAAATAAAAATAGATGTTCCAATAAACAATTTAGGAATAACTAATGTTAAAATCAATTTACATAAGAAAGTTGAAGCTAATTTAAAAGTAGAATTACATAAGTAGGTGATGTTAATGAACGAAAGGGCAATGCCACAAAAAATAGATGCAGAGCAATCTATATTAGGCTCAATGTTTTTAAGTGAGAAGGCGTTAGAAAAAATAATTGAGGTTTTAAATAAAGATATGTTTTATTTGGATTCTCATAAAAAAATATTTGAGACTATTAAAAATTTAGCTGAGAATAAATCACCGATAGATATTACGACTGTAACAGCCGAGCTTGAACGAAAGAAACTTTTGAATCAAGTAGGTGGGGTTGAATATTTGACGCAGATCATTAGTTCTGTACCAACGGCAGCAAATGCTGATGAATATATAAAAATAGTTGAAGAAAAATTCTTAAGACGAAATTTAATTGAAGCGGGTACAGAAATTGCTAATAGTGGCTTTTCTTCAACTGATGATATTGGGGAAATTTTAGATGATGCTGAAAAGAAAATATTTGAAGTTGTAAGAAATAGGAGAGGCAGTGAATTTAAAACTATTCAGGATGTTTTATTTAAAGCACAATCTGATTTGGAAAAGCTTGCTTCTTTAAAGGGAGATATCACAGGGGTACCTAGTGGTTACTATGATATTGATAAGTTGACTTCTGGATTTCATGAAAATGAGCTTATTATATTAGCTGCAAGGCCTGCTATGGGAAAAACAGCTTTCGCACTTAATATGGCTGTTAATATGGCTTTAAATGCTAAAAAGAGTGTTGCTTTATTTAATATGGAAATGGGCGCAGAACAACTCATTTCAAGAATGCTTTCATCTGTTGGTCAAATAGAAGCTAGTAAACTTAGAACAGGTAAACTTGAACATAATGATTGGAAAAGAGTTAATGAATCTATTAGTAGACTTGCAGATACTAAAATTTTTATTGATGATACTCCTGGAATAACGGTTAGTGAAATGCGAGCTAAATGTCGTAGGCTTGCCAATTCTGAAGATGGCCTTGATGTTATAATCATAGATTATTTACAGTTAATTAGTGGTTCTGCTAAGTATGCTGGTCAAAGGCAACAGGAAGTATCAGAAATTTCAAGATCGCTTAAGACAATGGCAATGGAATTAAAGGTTCCTGTTATTGCTTTGGCGCAGCTTTCTCGTAGTGTCGAAGGCAGAGAGGAAAAAAGACCTTTACTTTCTGATTTAAGGGAATCTGGTTCTATAGAACAAGATGCTGATATTGTTGCTTTCCTTTATAGGGATGATTATTATAATAAAGAAACGGCGATTGATGAAAATACTAGTAAAAGTGAATTTATAATAGCGAAACATCGTAATGGACCAACAGCTACTGTTAATTTAGTATTTAAAAGAAATACTAGTTCATTTTTCAATATGGAAAATAGTGAGTAGGTGATATTGTGAAAAAAATTATAACAATTTTCATTGTTTGTTTGTTTACATGTGGTTTTGGATATAATAAAAATGTGGAGCCATTTACTTTTTATCAAGTTTATTTCAATGAAAATCTTCTTGGAACAATTAGATCTAAGGAGGAATTAGATGCTTATATTGATAAGAATGGTGAGTATTATAAAAACAAATTTGGTGTAGATAAGGTATATTCTCCTAAGGGGCTGTTTATAAAGAAAATAAACACTTACGATAGTAATGTTACATCTGTTTCTTCAATTTATAAAAAAATAAGTAAAAAAGGTGATTTTACTATTTTGGGTTATGAATTTAAGATTAAAAAAACTACAGAAGATGGTAAAATAGAAAGTCAAAGTATATACGTTCTTAAGAAAAAAGTATTTAGTGAAGCAGTAGAAACTTTAATAACTACTTTTGTTGGTGATGATAGATATCGGGCTTATATTGATGATTCTCAAATTAAGATTGAATCAACTGGTGAAAATATTCAAAGTGTTTATGTAAATGAAGATATTACGGTTAAAAAGACATATATTCCTGTAACTGGCAGAATATTTGTTGATTATGGTGACCTTGCTCAATATTTGCTTTATGGTGATAATCACAATGAGACAGTTTATGAAGTTAGAGCCGGTGATACTGTTGAAAGTGTAGCGTTTAATAATAAAATTAGTCCGGAAGAAGTTTTAATTTCCAACTCCGATTTAACTGGTAAAAACAATTTGCTTTATCCAGGGCAGAAGCTTAGAATTTCAGAAACAAATCCTCAAATTGGTATAGTTGAAGAATCTTATGTTGTTAAGGATATTGATAGTCAATATACAACTGAGGAAAGATATGATAACAATTTAGTTATGGGGCAGAGTAAGGTTATCCAGGAGGGAGCGAATGGACTTGATAGAGTTTCTCAGAAAGTTAAAAAAATTAATGGAACAATTGTTTATGTCGATCCTCGTGGCAAAGTCGTTCTTAAAGATCCAGTAACTAAGATTGTTGTTAAAGGAAATAAATATATTCCAGATGTTGGAAGTACAACAAGCTGGGGATGGCCTACTGATAGTGGTTGGACTATAAGTAGTGGTTATGTATGGCGTACTAATCCGGTTACACATAAACGTGAACTTCATGGTGGTCTTGATATAAGCGGTACTGGATATGGTTCTAGGATATATGCGACGAATAATGGTAAGGTTGTTGAGGCTAGTTATCACTATAGTTATGGAAATCATGTAATTATTAATCATAATAATGGTTATTTATCTTTATATGGACATATGTCAAGAATTGCTGTTAAAAAAGGTGATGTTGTAGCAAGAGGACAGGTAATTGGCTATGTTGGTATGACTGGTGTAGCAACAGGACCTCATGTACATTATGAAATTTGGAAGGGTTGTAACTATTGCAGAATAAATCCGATGACGATGTATCGATGAGAGTTTGTGTATTAGCTAGTGGTAGTAAAGGAAATGCTACATACATTGAGACCACTAAATTAAAATTTTTAGTAGATGCTGGTCCTAGTTGTGCTTATATAGAAAAATCTTTAAAAAATATTGGTATAGATCCTAAAGAAATAAAAATGGTATTTTTAACGCATACACATGTGGATCATGTGGCGGGACTCAGAGTTTTTCTAAAAAAATATAATCCAACAGTTTATTTATCACCTAAAATGTATAGTGAGCTTAGTTTTGAAATTAATAATTATTGTTATATAACTAAGGAAATGCAACTTGATGATTTAGCTGTATCGACGGTTCATACATCTCATGATGTTGCTGATTCTTATGGATTTGTTTTTACTAGCGAAGGCAAATCCGTTGTCTATATTACTGATACTGGGTATATTAATGTTCGAAATTTTGCAAAATTAAAAGGAAAAAATTTATATATTTTTGAAAGTAATCACGATATAAGAATGCTTAGGGAAGGCAAGTATCCTTATCATCTTCAACAAAGGATTTTAAGTGACAAAGGTCATTTATCTAATGAGCAAAGTTCAAAGTATTTATCTGAATTTATAGATAAAAATACTAAAAAAATTGTACTTATTCATTTAAGTGAGGAAAATAATACTCCTGAGATTGCTGCTGATACGTTGATTACGATGTTAAAAGAAAAAAAGAAAAATGTTCCTGAAATTGAGATAGCAAAGCAGAAAGAAAGTACGGAGTTTATAGAAATATGATAAAAATAATATGTGTAGGAAAACTAAAGGAGAAATATTTTACTTTAGCTATCCAAGAGTATTTAAAAAGGCTTTCTAGGTATTCTAAAGTAGAAATTATAGAAATATCTGACGAGGCTAATGCAGAAAAGGCTTTAAAGGTAGAAGGTGATAAAATACTTTCTAAAATTAAGGATGATGAGTATGTTATTGCTTTAGATATTAATGGAGAAATGCTTTCTTCGATGGACTTTGCTAAAAAAATGGATAAGCTATTTACCACTAATTCTAAACTTACGTTTATTATTGGTGGGTCGTATGGCCTTTCACTAGAGGTGAAGAAAAGAAGTGATTATTTGCTTTCGTTTTCAAAAATGACTTTTCCTCATCAGCTTTTTAGAGTTATTCTTTTAGAACAAATATATAGAGCATATAAAATTATCAATAATGAAGTTTATCATAAGTAAAGGAGGATATTATGAAGAAAAAAGGAATGTTGGTTTTTGTTGTTTTATTTACTATAGCTTTTGCTTTGCTTGTTACACTAAAATTTTTTGATAGAAATAAAAAAGTTCAATTAAATTCAGAGTTTAGTTTAGAGAAAGGGCAACTAGTTAAAGTTGCTAATAAGGACTATACAAATATCAAGCTAGTTTCTATAGAAAACACATGTAATCAAGATGTTTGTTCTAATGATTCTTTAAATTATAAGCTTTTAGTAAATGGAAAAGAATACTATATTGATAGTATACCAACTACTATTAGTAGTATTTATGACAATGGAGATTTAGAAGTTGTAGATGGTGATGTTGATAGATTAGTATTAAAAGTTATTGAAAAGTAAAAAACACAGGAATTAAATCTTGTGTTTTTTAATAAATAGTGAACAGTCATTAAAATTTCTCCATTGCAGTTTTTTCCTTGTTTTGTTATACTTTATATAGTTGATAATAA
>CACZQJ010000020.1 GCA_902783265.1 uncultured Erysipelotrichaceae bacterium
CAAAATTTAATTTGCTCAAGTTGTTGGCCACCCATTATAAATAATATATCAGCAGATTTAATATATTCTTTTATTTCATTTTTACTCATATCATTAGTTAATAATATATTATTTTTAAAGTAAACACCGCATTCTATAAACCATTCCGTATTAATTTTATGATACTTTGTATTTCCTTTAGTTTGTCTATAGTTGCATGGAAGAAAAACAATATTTTTATCATTTGTGTTTATATCTTCTTTTAAAATTTCTCTAAGCTTTATAGGAAATCCACTTTGAGGATTACTAAGTAAATAGCATTTTCTCATTTTAAGACCTCATCATTAATAATAACTTCAGAAGAAAAGCCACAAATAGTCGTCATTGCACCAATTGGAAGAACACAATTAACACCACCATGACCAAAATCATGACATTTAATAATAGGAAAATCATATTCTTTTAAAAGTGGAAGTAATAAATCTTCGAATGCTATATTTTTTTCATTAATGTAATCAGCAATTAATAACCCTTTAGTTCTTTCTAGTATACCTTTATCTTTTAATTTTTTAATATTATTTTTTATTTGCTCTTCAGTTGAAGCACCCTCTAAGTCTTCCAAAAATAGTATTAGATTTTTATCAGTTGGAAAATACTTGGTATCTGAAAGGAGAGTAAAACAAGTTAAGTTTCCACCTACTAAAGTTCCAGTTCCTACCCCATCTTTTAATGTTTTCCATTTTTCTCTTTGCGGAATAATTCCTTTACCCGTACCAAAAAACATTTGCTTAAATGCAAGTTCATTATATTCATTATTTTTTACAAACCTTTTAAAGTCAGACATATGAAAAGTTATAAGTCCAGTCTTTTCATAAATAGCATTTAAAAGAAATGTTCCATCACTTATACCACCAATTATTTTATAATTATTTTTTATTTCTTCATAATTAATTTTATCAATTAAATTTTGACAAAATTTACCACCTTTAGCAAAGAAAATTGCCTTAACTTCTTTATCAATAATCATATCATGTAAATCAGATATTTTCTCTTTTATTTTTTCTTCTTTTTCAGATGTAGTAGAATAAGCATTCTTACTAATTTTTACCTTTAAACCAAACCCTTCACACATTTTAATTGAATCATTTATATCGTTTATATTTTTTTCTTTTAAATTAGTAGACGGAGAAACAACACTTATAAAACATTTTTTTAACTTTTCCGGCTTAATTTTTGGTTTCCCTAAATTAAACCAATATCTTTCTATTTCTTCTCCATCTTCCGAAATAACTATATTTTCGAGTTTACCACCACAACTTTTTATAGTTTTTGATGAAGGAATATTTTTTTTATCACACGTTAATAAGACATACTCAATCCCCATTTTTTTTGATTCATCTAATGCAAGGTTTAATAATAATTTAGCATAACCTTTTTCACGTTCGCTTGGTCTAATACTTCCTGCAATATGACCACCATATAAATAAAGCCCCTTATCAAGTTTATGACAAATAGTAAATGTTCCAAGTACTTTATTATCACTTTTTCTCAGCAATGCAAATAATGTCTTTTTGATACCACGTTTTCCATTTTCAAATTCACTAATTCTATCCAACCATTTTTCATAAGTTATATTGGTATCTAACCCTAAATCACCATAAATTTCATATTCATTATTTTCAAAAAAATCCTTCTTATATTCTTCAAAAAGCTCTTTATCTTTCATTTTTGGTTTTATTATATTAATTTCATCCATTTATTTAACCTCCATTTTTTCTTTTAAAATACTAACTTGCTCTTCTAATTGTTTATATATCTTCTCATCTTTTATTAATACAGCTCTTTTAAGAAAATAATCATATTTTTTAAAAAGTCTATCGCTAACATCTTTATCAGTAACTAAATAATGATAATTACTATTATCTAATATATCCGCACATTTTATAATCAATGATCTAAATCCATAAGTGACACTTCTATCTATTAATTCCTCATTTCTTTTGATTTTATCTTCAATATTTTTATTTTCAGTTAAAGAAGAAACTAGCAATGCAGTTTCTAAACCAAATTTTTCTTCTAATTCTTTTAAAGAAATATTAGAGTCTTCAACTACATCATGTAAAAGAGCATTCAATACTATTTTTTCATCATAACCTAACTCATATAAATTCATCGAAACTCTAATACTATGCATAATAACAGGTTTTTCGTTTACACATTTTTTACTAAAATCATTTATCAAATATTTTATATATCCTTCCATCTTATGTTCTAATTCAGGTCTTTTCATTTAGTCACCTCTAATTCAAAATTCTCTTAACTTCATTCTATCCATAACCATGCCATTTATTATTACAGAATCATGACCTGGATAAATCGTTCGATAATTCATCTTTATTTTTCTTTTTGTTGTTAGATAATCATTCTTACTTACAGCATTCCCATAATTATAGGCATCTTTGTAATCGTTATA
>CACZQJ010000021.1 GCA_902783265.1 uncultured Erysipelotrichaceae bacterium
AACAAAAAGGCCTATTAAAACTAGCAAAATGGAGAAAATAAGATTATTCATTTTATTACCTCCATCTAGAGAACTTTCATTCTCTAACTATATTTTAAAGGTAATATAACTATAAGTCAAGTAAATATTTTAAAAGATGCTTGTTTAGCACCTTTATAATTTATTGTTTTTTCTTGGTTTTTACTTTTGAATTATTTAAATCCGGTTGATTATAGATAATTAATCTATGTTGAGCTCTAGTACATACCACATAATAAAGATTCTTTTCATTTTCGGTATATACGTTATTAATGTCATTATAAGCAATTACAGCATCAAACTCTAATCCCTTGGATGCATATGATGGTAAAATACTTATATAATCTTTTTTGATGTCATTTTTTATGATTTTCATGTCTTCATCCTTGACTAATTTATTATAAATTTTGTTTGTTTCTTTCATATTTTTAGTTATTATAGCAATGGTTTTCATTTTATTTTTTTTAAATATTTTTATGTCTTCTATTATATCGTTTAAATTTTTTTCGTTTTTTAGTAGGACGTCATAACCGTTATTGCCTCTAACTGCATTTACATTATTAATTTTTAAAATACTATTTGTATAATTAATTATTTCTCCACTAGATCTATAGGTTTTCTTTAATTCTATATATTTTACGTTTTTGGCAAATACTTCACTAATTTCTTCTAAAGATTTATAAAAGTGGGTTGGATTTATTGTCTGATTTAGGTCGCCTAGTATTGTAAAATATGCATATGGGAAAATGCGTTTTAATATTAAAAACTGGATTTTCGAATAATCTTGGGCTTCATCAATAACTATGTGTTTAACATTGGTGTTATATGGATAATCATTTAATTCAAATAGTATGTAAATTATTTTTTCTAAATCATCATAGTTTATTTCATCTTTAATTATTCTATCATCTTTAGCATATTCCAAAAACATGTTATATATATCAACTGGATCTTGACTTATTCCAAGTTCCCTTATTAGTCTATTATAAATTTTATTTTTATTTCTCTTATAGGAAATTTTTATATTGTTACAAATATATTCTGTCAAATTTATTAATCTTTCAAAATAAGGTAGTTTTTCATATTTTTTTAGAAGTAAGTTGTTAAGTTCAAATTTGCTAAAAAACACTTTGTTAAATACAATATCCTTTTTAAAAATAGCTTGTTTTGTAAAATATTCTATAAATTCATCTAATTTATCCTTTTGATTAGAAATATTTTCTTCATTGTTATTAATGTTTTCGTATTTTCTTCCCAAAAATTTAGAAAAGCTTTCAATTTTTTTACCATTTAAAAATTTTCGTATCAAATCGTCAAAAGTTGTATTTAAAACATTGTCCTCGCCCAATTCTGGTAAGACATTAGAGATGTATTCACTAAACAAATCGTTTGGAGAAAATATTAGAATATTGTTATGATTTAGGTCTTTTTCTTTGTATAACAAATACGCTATTCGGTGTAGGGCTACTGAGGTTTTACCACTTCCAGCAACTCCTTGCACTATTAAGTATTTATCTTTTGTGTTTCTTATAACCTCATTTTGTTCTTTTTGGATAGTAGTAACGATATTTTTCATTTTTTCTGATGAATTTGATGATAAAACGTCCTGTAAAAATTCGTCATCGATATTGATATCATTTTCAATTATACGGGTTATCTTTCCATTTTCGATTTTGTACTGTCGTCTTAGTGATACGTCTCCTTTTATCTTACCAATTGGTGCTTCATATTCGGCTGGTCCTATTAAATTATCATAAAACAAGCTAGAAATTGGAGCACGCCAGTCAAAAATATAGTTTTTATCTTCATCTATTAAGCCATAAGTTCCAATATAAACATTATATAATTCGTCATCTGTCTTAAAGTCTATTCTCCCAAAATATGCATTTTTACATATTTTCTGATATTTTAGCATTTGTTTGGTTTTATCATTGGTTCTTGATACTCTTTCATCAGCCTCATTTAATACATTTCCATATTCTAATTCGCTTAAGGATCCACATTCATTCCAAATAAATTTTTTGAACTCAAAAATATTTTGTTTTTCTTTATCTATTTTAATGTCTATATCTCTTTCTTTTTTTCTGGCTATTTGTTTCACTGTATCTAAGTATTTACTTTCTTCAGTTAGTTGTTTTTTATCAATATTCATCGTATCACCTATTCATATTCTATCATATTTATAATTAAAAATTAAAGATTATGTTATTTGTTTTCCACAAAAAAAGCTTATTTTATAAGCTTTATTCGATACTAGTTATTTTTACTTGATATTCACCGTTAGGACTAGCAACGGCTCTAATGTCTCCTATTTTAGCTCCTAATATAGCTTTAGCAATTGGAGATTCGTTTGAAATTTTATTTTCAAATGGGTCAGCCTCT
>CACZQJ010000022.1 GCA_902783265.1 uncultured Erysipelotrichaceae bacterium
AATCTTTTCAACTTTTTTTGTTTGAAATGTATTAAAAATTTTGTTATTTTGAATCTTCATAAACTTCGTTCAACAAAATTTTTAGTATTTTCTTTGTATGTATGCAGAAAGGCTTATCTATTGTTTTTTCTGTTCCAAATAAGTCTTTGGCTTGCATGGCACATCCTCCACCACATATATATATTGCAGAGCATGACAAACATTTCTTTTTATTTAGAGTAATGTTAGCTGCCCATTTTTTATATTCTTTTTCTTTAAATAATTCACTTAAATCTGTAATATGCTTTATATTTGGTAGTTTTTTATCTTTTCTATTCCAATATCCGTGACAAATTTCTATATCACCATTAGGGCAAATAGTAATTTGATTGCCGCCAATTGCACCGCAATCACTAAATTTAAAAAAGCGATTATAGAAGGCTTCATATTTCCTATTTATTCTATCTTCATTAAATCCTTTTTCGAAAAGCAAATTGTTTGATTTATATATAAAATCTGTTGCTTTTTTATAATAATTTTTCCATTCATCCGTTTTATATGTAAAATGAAGGAGATTATAGTTGATATTTTGAACATCCAAATTTAATATCCAATTTAAAAAATATTCTTCGTTTTCTAAAAAAACTGGTGCAATAGTGATAGATAAGCCAAAATCAACATTCCTTGATTTTAACATTTTTATTTTGTTTATAACTATGTCATATACACTGGTACTATTTCCTTTAAATATTCTATTTTTATCGGTTATTTCTTTTGGGCCATCTATTGATATTCCTAGTGCAATATTATTATTTTTTATGAAATCTGCAATTTCTTCAGTAATTAATATTCCATTAGAAACCATTGCAAAATCAATGTTATACTTTTTACTTTTAGCATATGAAACAGTATCTCTTATTAATTCAAAATTTAATAATGGTTCTGCCCCATAAAAGAAAATGGTCCCTTTTTCACCTATTTTTTCCAAATGATTATTAAACTTATCTACAGCATCTAATGCTATATCTTTTTCCATTTTTATCTGTTTATCATTAAGTTTTCCTATAAAACAATATGTACATTTTAAATTGCAAGAATTAGTTGGAATAATATACATTATAGTAATTTTTTCTTTTGCTGTTTTATCGTGTGCGTCTTTTAAAATACTTTTTATTTTGTCATCGATTTTTTCATTTTTAATGAATATCCCCGCTTTTATTAATGCCTTCTTTTCAGAACTTGATAGCTGAGAAATTTTTCCATTAAAAATATTATCACATTGCTTTTTATTTACATAAATAGGAAGCATAACTAAACTGTTAAATATAGCATAAATATCTTTTTTTATTTTTATTTTTTGTGCATATTTCGAAATCATAATTCTTCTCCTCTTACAATATATAAAACCAAATCAATAGTGATATTTTTTGTTATCTTTATGACTTTTTTATCATGTATCGGTGTCATATTTAACAAATAATCAAAATCTTTCTCGTCAATTGATATAGTATCTTTTATTATGTTTTTATCTATGTTTTTAAAATGCTTTCTAAAATTATTTTCAACTTCGTCTTCTTTCTCATATGATTCAATATTTAAACTATCTCTAAGTTGTTTTAAGTAATTTTTATCGGGTGAGATTTTTATGAAAATTCCATTTTTTTTGAGCACTCTTTTTATTTCTTTTTCATTATATGGTGATAATATATCTATTATTAAATCTATAGAATTATCATTTACTGGAATATTATTAACATCTGCCACAAAATAAAATCTATTTTTATCATTGAAGTCACTGGCCATATCGACGGCACTTTTAGAATAATCGAATCCGTAATAATTATAATTTTTGTCAATATTATTTAAAATTTTTAGTGTGTGTAATCCTTCTCCACAACCTAGATCTAGCACATTTATGATTTCATTATTACTGAACTGCTTGCTTATTATTTTTTCTATCGCGCTATACATTTTATTATAGTATGACTTTTCTATAAATTTTCTTCTATTGTAAAACAAATCATGATTATAAATTTTGCTATCTCTATAATTACTACTATTTAAAAGGACAGTTGTGCCTTTTTTAGAAATATTGAATGAATGATTATTGTTGCAAACTAATGAATGGTCAAAATTTTTTAAATTTTCTTTGCATATTGGACAGACTAACAAAGAATCATTTTTTAAAAAACTAGTTGCATATTCATATTTACTAAGCATATTATCACCTTTTATTAGCTATATTTTATCAAACAAAACTATGGGTGTCAATTATGGTTTATGGGGATAGAGATTTGTAGAATATTTGTATAGCTGTGCATATTAATAAAGAAAATTCCATAAATTTAAAAAATTCACTATAAAGTGAATTAATATTTCCCACATTTACTACCCCAAGAATCTATTTGCTTGCCATTTTTAAATATTCTAAGTAATTCACAATTATTTGAACAGTGATTACATTCGTGAGCTTTTGTTTCAAATTTGATATCATTTACTTCTAATGAGTAAGTGTTGCCTGTTTTATTATTTTTTGCAAGTATGGCTATTCCTATTGCGCCCATTAAGTGGCCATCTTTATCGACTATGATTTCTTCGTTTAATATTTCTTTAAAATATTTTACTACTCCTTCATTTTTAGAAACGCCTCCTTGAAAGACAATTGGTGGCTCTATTTTTTTGCCTTTACCAACGTTATTTAAATAATTTAAAACTATGCTTTTACAAAGGCCGGCAACTATATCTTCCCTAGGATATCCAACCTGGGCTTTATGGACTAAATCTGATTCGGCAAAAACGGTACATCTAGCAGCTATTTTAACGGGATTTTTAGATTTTAAAGCTATTTTACCGAAGTCTTCGACTTCTATTCCAAGTCTTTTAGCTTGGGATGACAAAAAGGCTCCTGTCCCAGCTGCGCATAATGTGTTCATGGCATAATTTGTAATGATACCATTTTTGATCAAAATTATTTTAGAATCTTGTCCGCCTATTTCTAAAATTGTTCTGACATCAGGATGATAGAAAAGGGTTCCAATAGCATGAGCCGTTATTTCATTTTTAACTACGTTAGCATTTAACATAAGTCCAATTAATTTTCTGGCGCTGCCGGTTGTTCCAATTCCTTTTAATTTATACCCTTTAGGCAATTCTTTTTTTAATATATTTATAAGTTTTTTTACTGCCTTTGTAGGGTTTCCTTCTGTCCATATGTATGATGATGTCATTATGTTATTTCTCTCATCGATAATAACTCCTTTGGTAGATATTGATCCTATATCCACACCTAAATAGCATTCTTTCATTTCTTTTTCCTCATTTCTAACATATCGTAAAATGCTTCTAATCTAGTTTTTATACCGGTTTCACTAGATTGCATGTCAAAACTAAAATATATAATTGGAACGTCGTAGGCACTGGCTACTTTATTTATTGTTGGCATCGCTCCTATTTCTGGCGTGCAGAAGGATGATTTAATATGAATAATTCCATCATAGCCGTTTTCACACAGATATTCAGTATTGGCGACGTTGTCACTAGCATCTGCTCCACAGGAGTATTTAATATATTTGTTATTTTTTAAATACTTTTTCATTCTTCTTTTTTTTCTTAAGAAAAGATAATCAACGTTTGTAAATCTTTTTATTTCAATGTTGTGACTAGCAAGTTCTTTTTCTAGAAAATAATTTGAAAACGGTTCCATTATAGTATATAATTCACCTATAATTCCTATTTTTAATCTATTATCGGGTTTATATACTTTTATGTTTTCAAACCTTTTTTTATAATTTCGGTATAGTACTTTTAATTCATGATAACTTTTAACTTTACTAAATTTGATAAGCATTTCTGATTTTAATTTTTCAAACGAACCTTTATTTACTTCGAAGCCGATATTTTGTCTTATATAGTCATCTATTTTATCCATATATTTGATCATTTTCAAAGTTATGAAAGTATAGTATAAAGCTTTTATCTTATTATATTTAGGATTTATTTGTTTTATCATTTTATGAATTCTTGTGATGCGCATTTTTCCTTCAGTAACTAAATTTATCATATTAAATTCATAATTTAAGTCTTTTAATATTTTTTCTTGAAGTTCATAATAATAACCGTATCTGCATCCTCCTCCCATTTGAATTAAAGTATCTGCGCCTTTATCTAGACACTCTATCATTGTGCCTAATGTATATTTAAATGGTGTACATACAAATTCTGGAGAGTATTTTGATCCTAGTTCTATAGTTTTTGTAGTTATTTTAGGGGCTTTAATTATTTTGGCATTTAAAGCATGACTCATAAGATATTCTGCCGGAATATAATAGTCTCCCATTTGAGGAAAGGAAATATTATGCATGGATATTACCTCTTAAAACGTCTAAAAAGCTTTCTAGTCTTGTTTCAATTCCCGTGAATGTTGAATTGTTATCAATTATTAGATTTAAATGAGGTTTTTTAATTTTTCGCATAACAAGCTCGTTTACTAAGCTATCTGGAGCACACGGGAACGATGAAATAAAGATTATGCCATCAATTTTATCTTTAGCATAAATTATGGAGCCAATACTTTCCTTACTATATTTAAAATATAAGTTTTTTGAAAGCTTTTCACTTAATTTACTTGTGATTTTTTCATCAAATTTGTCTGAGTATATTACTTCGGCATTTTCTTTGATTAAGTATTTAATAATGTCCCCTCCAATAGTACTATCATATGTGTTGTAGGGATGAGAAACTATAAGTATCTTGGTTTTTTTACTATTTAGTTTACTTAAATTTATTTGGGCGTTTTTCTTCCTTTTTAAATCATATTCATATATGGCTTTTCTATAGGCTTTTTTTATTTCCATATTATTTTTACCAAGTTTTTTTCCTATTTTGTATAATCCTTTTTTTAAAGTTTCACCTTTTTCTAAATCGACATTATAATTTAATATATCGATATCAAATAAGGTATTTACTATATCATATGCGGCCCAAAAGTTAGTGCATGACTGATTATTTACTTTGTAGTTGCATATTCTTGGAACCAATATATATTGGCATTTATCTTTTAAATAATCGACATGGCCTAAATAATTTTTTAAAGCAAGACACATCTCATCGTTGGAAACTCTTATTCCTCTATCCATTATCTCTTTACTAGTATTTGGACTTACAATGTATGGAATATTTAAACTATCAAAAAAAGTTTTCCAAATATCACCATAATAATAGTAGAATAAACTTCTTGGAATACCAATCTTGTCCATGTTAATCACCATTATAAATATATTAACTTTTATTTTTTTTATGAATAAAACTAGGTTGCCCTAGTTTATTTTGTAATTATTTTATTTTTTTTATAATTTGGTAAATTAATAATTATTACTGAAATATTGTCTTCGGTTTTATCCAGCCATTCGGTGTCTTTTTTACTTAAGGAATCTTCTATCATCGTTATAGCAGGGGTATTTTCCTTAAAATATGATTTAAATCGTTCTTCACTTACTAAATCAGTAATACCATCGCTTGATATTATTATTTTTTGACCTATATTGTCAATAATATTTATATGAAGTTCATCATTATAGCCACTACCTATGGCTGCTGTTAAGGCACTATTCCATGGATTATATCTTGCGTCCTCATAACTCATGCCTCTTGAATCAGAATCTAGAGTGGTTAGCTGAATTAATAAGTCGTTTCCTTCATCATATGTATAGGCCGTAGAATCACCAATATTGGCAATAATTGTTTTATCATTTATGGTAATGGTTAAAACCATGGTTGTATAACTTTTTTCATATTTTTGCTTTATTAAATTATCTACTTGCCTTATTTTATGACTTAATAATTCTATTAATAAATTAATATTATTCAAAATTTCATCTGGAATATTTTTAAACCAGTCTTTAATTTCTTCGGTAAGTAATCTACTTGCTTCTTGTCCATTTTCAGAACCACCAGCTCCATCAGCAATCATATTTAAAAAGCAATTTTCATTTTTAACTATGCTTAATACTGCATCTTGTTGTGG
>CACZQJ010000023.1 GCA_902783265.1 uncultured Erysipelotrichaceae bacterium
CATCGCCGAAGGAACAGCTACCTGAATGGCTATTAAACCATGATTCTTGGCTTTGTAATAATGTTTTATTAGCCGCATAATATGAACTGTTTCCTCCTTGCATACAACGTTCCGTATCAGTTACAAAGCATACATATGAAGACTCAACAATACCATTATTTATTTCATGTTTTAAATAATATGTTTTATTTAAATTACTTGCAGTAGTTTCATATGCACCTGGACTTAACGTGACTGTCCCTGATGCACAACTTTCATTTCCATCTCCAGTACAAGCCGCTTGAGAAGCATAAAACCATCCATCATTATATGCTTCGCTAGCAGATGAAAATTCTGATGGATAATATATTGTTATCTCACCTTCCATTGGAAACCCATTAATAAGGCCTTTTGTATTATTCCTATATATTGTTCCTGTAAATGCAGACGGTGTTATATCCATTCCAGTTGTTCCTTGAACGGCATTTACCCCAATAGTAATTGTTTGTCTTTCATTTGATGTATAATTAGTTAAATCTGTAGTATTTTGAAACTCTGCTGATACTACCATGGTTGTAGTACCAGTACTAGCAGGTAGTGTAGTACTTTCTGGCATATATACTTTCCATATTATATTTCCTTTAGTTATAGTTTGATTACTTGTTACAGAAGTCCCATCTACGGTTATACTTTCTATTGCCGCATCTATACTTCCTTTATTGGCTATAGTAAGTGTATATTCTATCTTGTCTCCTGGCTGATAGAACGTTGCTCCTAAATTAGCTATAGGAACATAATTAGTTGAACATGCTGTTCCTGAATATCCCATTGTAGCTGTTGGGTTTGTACCTGATGCTTTTCCTTTCGTTATTTCATATGTACTTGTTTTAGTATTATCAAAACCTACACACCAGTTTGTTGAAATGTTTGCTGTACCATTTATTTGTAGATTTGTACTAAATGCCGCAAATCCTACTGTCATAAATAATACTAATAAAAGTAAACCTATTATAATATAATTTCTTTTATCTCTTGCGTTTTGTCTCATATTTTACCTACTTTCCTAGTTTATTATATTATTATTGTACCCCCCCCCCCCACGATTTTGTCAATGATTTTATGATAAAGTATGATATCTTTTAATTTGATAAAATAAAATAATTGTATTCTTTTACCCACATTAAAAAAAGGAAAAAACACTTTAATAAAGAATGTTATATATAGAGGGCAAAATGTCCTCTTAGAAAGAGAGGTTTTATGACTATCAAAGATATTCAAAAAATGAAAGAAAAAGGGGAAGTTTTTCCTGGCACTTACGACCATATTTTTAAATCTGTTATAGAAGATGATAATCTAAAAGATTATACTGCTTTTATTATCGAAAATACAATAAGTAGACCAATAGACAAAAATAGTATTATTTTTATAAATCCTTAATTTACTAAAGATAACACTTTAGATAAAGGAAATATTACAGATGTATTAATGCTTATTAATGGCGGAGATAGAATAGCTTTAGAAATGAATAGATCAAATAGTAAAGAGCTAATTAAAAGAAATAAATCTCACTTATTTGAAGGTATGGTTAAAACTATTAATATATCTTATAAAGATGGCGAAGAACATTATTTTATTCAAATATGTTTTGATAATTTTTCTTTAAAAAATAAGCTAATTTCTGTTTATAAACTAACTGATTTGGAAGATGGCCTAGTAGATGAGGAAAATGAAAATTTTGTAAAATACAGAATTAATCTAGCCAAAATATACAAAAAGTATTATACTTTAGATGAAGAACTTACGAGATTTGAAAAAGCACTTGCTATTTTATCTTTTAATAAAATAAAAGATCTTCGTAAGATATCTAGAGGAGATGAAACGCTTATGAGAGTTGTTAAAAAAATTGAAGAGCTTACTGATGATCCAGATATGGTCCAATATATTGATGTTGAAAAAGGAATGGAACTTGGCCGTAAAGAAGATATACAAATAGCCACCGAAAAAGCAGCTAAGAAAGCCGCAAAAAAGGCGGCCATAGAAACTGAAGAAAAAACTAGAATTGAAACTGCTAGAAAAATGCTTAAAGAAAAATTAAATATAGAACTTATTTCTAAAATTACTAATTTATCTAAAGAACAAATAGAAAAATTATAAATTAGGATATTAAATTATCCTAATTTTTTCATAATTAAATAGCTTACACACATTTACAAAAATAAAAAAAATGTAGGTTTTTAAAGAATATTACCTACATTCAATTTAAGCTTCAGCTTTCAAATTAATTAATTTTTCCTTAAGCTCGTTTTCAATTTTATTAAGTTCTACTTCAGCTTCTTCTCTTTGCTTTCTACCTTCAGTATGAATTCTAACAATTTCTTCTAAAGTAGTAATTAAATCAGCATTGGTTTTCTTAACAGTTTCTAAATCAACAATAGCTCTTTCACTTTCTTTAGCAATATCAATTGAACCTTGCTTTAAAGTTTCACTATTTTTCTTAAGCATTTCATTAGTTAAATCAGATACTTTCCTTTGCGCATCCAAAGCTTGTTTCGCATTTGCAATTCCAAGTGCGATAACCATCTGATTTTTCCAAAGTGGAATTGTATTTGTAAGTGATGATTGAATTTTATCAACAAGCTCTGCATCATTATTTTGAATAAGTCTAATTTGTGGAGCCATTTGAATAGAAATAAGTCTTGTTGTTTTAAGATCATAAAGTTTCTTTTCAAATCTGTTAATTAAATTATTCATATCATTTACTTTTTGAACGTCAGTTTGTTCTCCTGACTCTTTAGCTACTTTTTCAAGTTCTGGTAAAACTTTTTCTTTAAGCTCATCTACTTTTTTCATACCAGCTATGATGTATAAAGAAAGCTCTTTAAAATACCCTAAATTTTTATCATACATTTGATCAAAAATTTCAATATCCTTCATCATTTGTACTTTATGTGAATCTAATTTTCTTTCAATACTATTAATATTAGTTTCAACTTTACTAAATTTAGCAATAATCTTTCTAATTTGTTTTTCTAAAGAATTAAATAATCCTGGTTTAATATTTGCATTAATATCTGAATCAAAAGATTTAATTTCTGAAGTCAAATCAGCAAGTAACCCACCAACTTCTCCTAAATTTTTAGTCTTAACGTTGTTAAGAACCTCATCAGAAAATTGTGTAATTTTGGTTTGTGCAGGAGAACCAAAAGTAATAATTTCATTAGTACTATTTACATCAATTTTAGAAATAAACTCATCAATAGCAGTTTGTTCTTCCTTAGTAAGTTTGTTATAATCTAAAGTTTTTTCAACTTTAGCTTCAGTAATTTCTTTACCATCTTCTACTAATGTTTTAACTTCATTTAAATCTAAAGTATCAATTGTTTTAAGTTCTAATTTTCCCATATTTTCACCTCTAATTTTTTAAACTTTCTATCATTTTTTCATATATATTCATCTTTAAGCTTGATACTGCACCATCAATGCTTTGAGGAATACCCTTAACAATAACTTTTGAAACATCATAGTTTCCGCCAGTAACGCCAGTCCTAAATCCGTATCTTTCCCATGCAAGCTGCTGTACATCCTTATTTTCAAAAACATTATAATAAATATTTCCATTATCAGATAAAGAAGCTATACAATGTGAATTCCAAATAGTTGGACTAGGATATAAAATCCTAATTTTATCCTTTACACTTTCATATCCTTCAGGGTCTGAATTAGCAAAATCAATAATACTTTTTTCATAATCAACTATCATAGGTTTAGCACCTACTCCGGTTTTTAAATAAAGTTGAAATAAATCTGCTGGAGTATTATTCATATAACCAGATTTCTTATAAAACTCTTTTAACTTAGGTAAAATTTCATCAATATTTTCATCATTAACCTTACCACCACCCATTATAGATGCAAGTAAGCCATAATAAGTAGCCCCTGGGCTTGATGTAACTGGATCAGTTGAATCTATATTTATTTTCCCATATAAATCAAGGCCCAAATCTTTCCAAGACTTTCCTTCTAATATATAATTTAAAAGCTTGTTCATATCAGTAATAAAATAAACACCATCTTTTTCTGTTACTATATTTTCTTTAATTAAAGCATCTGTAACTGTATCCCAGCTATATATAACAACAGGAGTATTTAAAGTAAGGCTTCCTTTTTCCACAGTATATCTTTTAGCTTCACCCTTTTCACTATTAGGAGCAAGCTTATAATAATCATAAAATCTTTGATCAGAGAAAAAGATAAAGTCATAATTACTGCCATCTTCTCTAACGACATCGTTTACAATAAGTTTTCCATTGCTCCACGTGTCATTAACAACATTAATTTTAAATTTTTTATGAAGTATTTTCACAAACTCTTCATCAGCAAGTAAGTTTTCCTTACCACCACCTACTGCCCCATAAACTGTAGTTAAATTGGCCCCAGTAACACTATTTGTAATTATATTTTTAACACCAATCACCACTAAAATAGCTACTAAAAATACAAGTATTCCTATTCCTAATTTTTTAGTGTTCATCTTTATCACTATCCTTCTTTATTGTCTCCCCAAGTAGACCATCTGATTTTAATACCTTTTCAAAAACTTTCATTTCTGCATCAATATCAATCATATCAGTACTATATAAATTATTAAGTTGCATATTAAATGCATTTTTAATATTAATAATTAAATTAGAAATCCTGTTTTTAAATTCTTTAACTTCTTTACTAGTTAAATTTTCATCTTCTATTTCCTCATATTTACGCATTATTTTTAAAGTTATCGGTAAATAATAATTTAAAAAGTTCGTTGCCTGACTTATTTTTTCTGGAGTTTTAGCAAGTCTATTAATTATTTTTTCAGAAATTTTTGTAATTTCTGTAATATCCTTTTTTATCTGCACATCACTAACCATATTAGTAACTCTTTTTAAATCACGAATATACATTGAACTATCTTCCAAAAGTTTTTTATAAACTCCTAAATTTTTCTTACCAAGTTTATCAATATTACTTTCTTTAGTTGCCAAAGTAGAAGCCGCAAAAGCTAATGCTCCAACTCCAAGTGAAGGCAAAACTCCAACATTTAAAGCAAGATATGGTACTGCAAAAAATACCCCACCAATCATTCCTGACAAAACATACTTACTATCCATTAGTTATAACCCCTAACTTCTTTAAATGCACCTAATAAATTACTTCTTCCATCAAACACTTTACCGTTAGCAAGATCTGTTATTTCCTCAAGTTGATACCTTGAAGCAGAACCAAACATAATTGCGTAAACAGGAATCCCCTTGCCTAATTTTTTATAAGCTCTTTTATAATCACTAAAATATCCACTATTTCCTTCACCATCAGTCATTAAAATAATAGATAAATTATATTTGTTAGTATCCTCGTTAGAAAGAATATTTAAAGCACCAACAACAGGATCATATAAATTAGTGCTTCCTCCAACTTTAGAATTTTTAATATCTGCGGTTAATTTTTCCGTGTCTGTACCACTATCAGTATTAAATACATCTATAATTTTACTATCAAAAGTAATCACACTAATCTTATCTTTTTTAGAAAACTGAACCATATTTTTTGAAGCCTTTTCTTCACTTAAAATATAATCCATCGCATCTACAAGCTGATGGTTACCAGTCCCATACATACTGCCAGAATAATCTAAGCAAAAAACTGTATGCGTAGGCTTTCTAAACTCTGTTTGGTATAAAATTAAAGCTTCTTTTATAATTGAAGAAGAAGGATACTTAATTGGTGAAATATACTTCGTTGTATCAATACCCCAATCCTTATTAAACGTATCATCAGAAGTCTTATCATTAACTCCGCCATACCACGTACGTCTTCCATAACCTTCTAATTTCTTTTGAACATCTTTACTTAAAATATATTTTTGAAAATCTAAGAAAATTTCCTCATTTTCAGCATTTCCATCTTTAACATAGGCAAGAGGTGAATCAGCAATAGTAACTCCATCAACAGGATAGATAATATAATATATCTCTTTCCCTGCCTTTTCCAAAGACTTATTCAAATTAATAAGTGAAGATTCATAACTAATAGCCGCATCATAGTCGCCTTTTTTTAAAGCCTCTTCTAAAAATTCATCACTACCACTCGTTCTTGCAACTCCATTTAAAAAAGGAATAATATTAGAAAGTAAAGCTTCATCTTTTAAATGTTCTTCCGTAAGTACTTCAGGATTTCCTGCAAATGTTTGTAAAAATCCCAAATAAGCACTAGCTCCAGTATTAGTTTGCGTAGCTGAGGACATCACAAACTTAAGTTTTCCACCCTTAATAGCATCTAAAATATCTTTAGTATAAACCTCTTTAGAAGTAAAACCAAGATCTTCAGCAATAGACTTTTTAATTCCAAATACTACTGGATTTATTAAAGTTGATTTTGAATCAATAATCTTAGATGGATCATTAAGCATATAAAGCCATATTGAATTAGACGCCCATATTGCATTATAATCTTCATTATTATTCATCTTGTCCATAATTTCAATTGTTCCTGCATAATCAATACTAACTTTAATTTTTTTATCGTTAAAATACTTTCTTATAACAGGCTCTATATCCTTATTTTCTGTACTCGAAAGAATCTTAAAAGTATCTCCAGCAAATACATCATAAACACTTTTTCCGGCATTTAATGCTGACGAAATTGTCAAAGCAAAAATTAAAGCCATAACAACAAGCATAAACCCTGAAAGTCTCTTATTTTTAATCATATCATTACCTCTTATTATAATTATACTATAAGTATTTAGTATTTAGATAAATTATTTATAAATTCTTCTTCATTCCAAATTTCTATTCCTAAATCTCTAGCCTTAGTAAGCTTAGATCCGGCTTCCACGCCTGCTACAACAACATCAGTTTTCTTACTAACACTCGAGCTCACCTTACCGCCTAAAGCTTCTATTTTTTCTTTAGCTTCATCTCTAGTAAATCTTTCTAAGGAACCAGTTAAAACAAAAGTCTTATTAGTAAATATAGTTTCCACACTATTAACTTCTTTCAAATAAACTGTATTTACTCCTTCACTTTTTAAATCATTTATAAGTTTAATATTATCATCATCTGAAAAATAATTAACCACACTTTTAGCAATCGTAGGCCCTATATCATAAACACTAGCAATATCATCATAAGTAGCATTCATTAAATTATCAATGTTTTTAAACTTAGCTCCTAATATATCTGCAGTTTTTTCACCAACATGTCTTATTGAAAGGCCAAATAAAAGTCTTTCCAAAGAATTATTCTTGCTATTCTCGATTTCCTCAAGTAAATTATTTATAGATTTATTTCCAAACCCTTCAAGTTCCATAAGTTCTTCTTTAAATCTATCTAAATGATAAAAATCTAAAACATTTTTTAAATAACCCCTATTATAAAAATCTTCTATAATTGCATCTCCAAAACCAGTAATATTCATCGCATGTCTCGATGTAAAATGGACTAAACGTTCCTGCATTCTAGATGGGCACTCATTATTATGACAATAATAAGCACTTTCTCCTTCTTTTTTACTTAATCTACTGCCACACATTGGACAGTTATCAATCATTTCAAAAGGTTTTAAGTCTTTTTCTCTTCTATCTAAAATAACTTTAACAATTTCTGGAATAACATCTCCAGCTTTTTTAATTGAAACAATATCGCCCTCACGAATATCTTTTTCCTTCACATAATCTTCATTATGCAAAGTTGCTCTAGCAATTAAAGACCCCATAACTCTAACTGGCTCTAAATCAGCAGATGGTGTCACTTGTCCAGTTCTTCCAACCGTAAATACAATTTTTTTAACCTTTGTTAAAACTTCTTCTGGTGGGAACTTATAAGCAATAGCCCATTTAGGCGTTCTAGCTGTGAAACCTAGCTTTTCTTGATCATTTAAATCATTAACCTTAATGACTATACCATCTATCTCATAAGCAAGTTTTGGTCTATTAATAGTCCAGTAATCAATATACTCCATAAGTTCTTTTATATTATTTACTTTTTTATTATTTGGATTAATAACAAATCCAAGTTCTTTCATAAATTTTAAAGCATCGTTATGCGTATAAATATTATAATCCTCAGGATTAGGTAAATGATAGATAAAACAAGATAAATTTCTTTTAGCAGCTATAGAAGAATCAAGCTGTCTAACACTACCAGCTGCTGCATTACGAGGATTAGCAAAACTCCCACCTTCTTCATTTAGCTTATTAAAAGAAGCTTTACTCATATATATTTCTCCTCTAACCTCTATATCAATAGGCTGATTTATAGTTAAAGGAATATCTTTAATCGTTCTAGCATTATGAGTTATATCTTCACCAGTTCTGCCATCTCCGCGAGTTGCAGCTCTAACAAGCCTTCCTTTTTCATATAAAAGTGAAACTGAAAGTCCATCTATCTTAAGCTCGGCAACATATTTTGGATTACTTATTGTTTTCCTAACTTTTTCATCAAATCTAACAACTTCATCCTCATTAAATATATCACCTAAAGAAAGCATAGGTTTTTCATGGGTTACTTTCTTAAATGAACTAATTACTTCAGTACCAACCCTAGATGTTGGAGAATCTTCCCTCTTTTTATCAGGATATTTTTCTTCAAGCCTTTGAAGCTCCTCCATATATCTATCATATTCCTGATCAGAAATTGTTGGATTATCATAAGCATAATAATCAATATTAGCTTTGTTTATTATCTTGATAAGCTCATCCATTCTTTCTTCTACCATAGTTATCACCAATAATATTATACCTTATCTATGCTATTTTTAAAAGGAAAAACAAAATTACTCATTAATAACTTTTTTAAAATAAAACTTTATATTACAAAAAAAGAATATGAAATCATATTCTTTAATCACCGTTTCTATGAAGCGCACTAAACGTAGTTGCAAAAACCACAAGACCAAGTATGATAAAACCTAACCACATAAATGGATTACCGTGGTTTTTTATAATCCAAGCTTTAAAAGGTTCAATCCACTCATTTAATTTATCTAATATTGATAAAGTCATATAATCACCTATACCTTTCTAATACTCTTATGACCCTTCATTATCTTTTTAATTCCATATTTATGATTAAAAGCAATTGTTAAAACGCTACCTACCGAAACAATAATACCTTCCCCATACGTATCATGAATAACTTTATCACCAGTACTATATTCAGCACTTTCATCAATCATATCTTTTTTATTAAATTTTAAAGGTTCTTCTTCGTCTTTTTCTAAATAGTCATCACTAATCTCATCGATAAACCGGCTCGGAAGATTAGAATTAGTATTTCCATAAAGCATTCTTCTTTTCGCATTTACTAGTGTCAAAGTCTTTTTAGCCCTTGTTACCGCAACATAACAAAGTCTACGTTCCTCTTCGATTTCATCAGGACTATCCATCGAATTAACATGCGGAAATAAGCCTTCCTCTAGTCCGATTAAAAACACATGATCAAACTCTAACCCCTTAGCGGAATGTATTGTCATTAATGTTACAACATCTGTATTATTTTTATGCTCTTCAATATCTGAAACTAAAGCTATTTCAAGCAAAAACTCCTCTAAAGAAATAACCCCATTATTTTCTTCAAAATTTTTAGTAATTGATTTAAATTCTTCCAAATTTTCAAGTCTAATTTCGGAATCAATAGTTTTTATACTTTCAAGCTCTTTTTTCATTCCTGACTTATCTAAAACTAAATCAACAAGCTCTGTTAAAGATAAATTTTCACTTTCCTTTTTAATATCCTCAATAATATTTTTAAATAAAAGCTCTTTACCAGAATCAATAGCTTCATAGATAGATGTTCCGTTATCTACAGCTTTTAAACTTAAATTTTCTATTGTCTTAGGACCAATCTGCCTTTTAGGAACATTTATAACCCTCATTAAACTAACATCATCATTAGAATTATAAATTAATTTTAAATAACTGATTAAATCTTTTATTTCTTTTCTATTATAAAAGTAAAAACTACCAACAACTTTATAAGGAATATTCTCTTTTAAAAGAGCTTCTTCCATATTACGTGATTGCGCATTTGTCCTATATAATACAGCAATATCCTCTTTATTAACTCCGCTTATAATTAACTTTTTAATCTCATTCATAACAAAATAAGCTTCATCTTGCTCGTCATAAGCTCTGTGATAACGAATTTTAGGACCTTCCACATTTTTAGTCCATAAATTTTTATCTTTTCTTTGCTTATTATTTTTAATAATATCATTAGCTACGTTTAAAATATTACCAGTTGATCTATAGTTTTCCTCAAGTAAAATTACTTTAGCTGAAGGATAATCTTTTTCAAAATTTAAAATATTTCTGTAATTTGCTCCTCTAAATCCATAAATAGATTGATCCAAATCACCAACCACACATATATTTAAATATTTAGAACCTATTGCTTTAATTAACCTATACTGCGCTTCATTAGTGTCTTGATACTCGTCAACTAATATATACTTAAACCTTTCTTGATACTTTTCCAAGACATCTGGATTTTCTTTAAATAACTTAAGCGGTAATAACAGCAAATCATCAAAATCTAATGAATTATTCTTCTTGAGTCTTTGTTCATATTTTTCAAAAACAGAAAGAACAATTTCCTCATATTCACTATTTGCAAATCTACTATAATATTTAGAATCCATAAGTTCATTTTTCGCGCCACTTATTTTATTCCTAATCGCCCTTGGATTGTAAACCTTAGGATCCAAATTCATATCCTTAAGTATCTTTTTAATAATTGTAAGTGAATCATCACTATCAAGTATTGTAAAGTTTTTTTCAAATCCAAGCTTTTGATAGTTCTCTCTAACTAAAAGTAACCCCAAAGAATGAAAAGTAGAAATTTGTATCTTATATGCATCAGGTCCAAGCATATTAATAACTCTTTCTTTCATTTCCTTAGCTGCTTTATTAGTAAAAGTTATTGCGAGCAAATTATAAGGATTAATTCCTTCTTCATTTACTAAATATGCTACCTTGGTTGTTAATACCCTCGTTTTCCCGCTTCCAGCGCCAGCTAATATTAAAAGTGGTCCACCGGAGTATTTAACAGCTTCCTTTTGTTTGTCGTTCAAACCATCAAGTTTCATCTTACCACCCTATATTAATTATATCATACCTCAAATAAATTTAAATAAAAAAAGGAAATTAATATTTAACTTTGTATATTTATAAATAGGAGGAAATTTCCTATGAACTATTATAACGAAATAAAAAATACACTAATAAAAAATGAAACATATAAAAAAGTAAAAGATTATTCTAAAAATAAAAGTGATTTAAATTCTTACTATGAAGTAGGAAGACTACTCATAGAAGCGCAAGGTGGAGAAGCAAGAGCCAAATATGGAAATAAATTGATCAAAGAATATTCAGAAAGATTAACCAAAGAAATAGGAAAAAAATATGATACATCAAATTTACGTTACATGCGATTATTTTATTTAAAATTTAAAAATTATGACGCACTGCGTCACAATTTAACATGGACTCACTATAGAACACTATTGCCACTAAATAATATAAATGAAATCAATTATTACATTTATATCACTGAAAAAGAAAATTTATCTTATAGAGATCTAAGAAAAAGAATAAAAGCTAATGAATATGAACGTATTGGCTATAAAGAAGAATTACAAAAGCCTAAAATAAATACATTAATTAAAAATCCTATAATTATAAAAACTGATAGTAACTTAAAAGATGAAATAAGTGAATATGCTTTACATGAGTTAATACTAGAAGATATAGATAATTTCTTAAAAGAACTTGGTACTGGCTTTATGTATGCCGGTCACGAAGTAAAAATTAAAATAGGCACTAACTATCACTACATAGATTTTTTGCTATTTAATTATAAATTTAATTGTTTCGTTGTAGTAGAAATAAAAGTAAATAAAATGAAGG
>CACZQJ010000024.1 GCA_902783265.1 uncultured Erysipelotrichaceae bacterium
CCGGTAGGCCCTGTTGGCCCTATTATAGTTGCTCTTCTTTGACAACGTCTTCCTTCTCTTAAAATTTGTTCTATTTTATTTTGAAAATCATTATCCATATTTTTTCTCCTTTCTTGATATTTTATGAGTTGTGTTTAATTATGAATGGTTGCTTTTAATTATAATTTCGTGTTTTTTGTTAAATTAATGTTTGAAATTCATATAATTATGTTATAATATTGTTGGCTTTTTTAAAAAACATGAATGTGGATTTCTATGCCTAGTGCCTTTGATAGGTGGTGTAGAGTTAGAAATGTTCAGAAGTTATAACAAAAGGAGGATTGAAAATATGGCAGTTGTGTCAATGAGTTATTTATTAGAAGCTGGTGTTCATTTTGGACATCAAACTAAAAGATGGAATCCTAAAATGAAGGAATACATCTTTACAGCTAGAGATGATATTTATATTATCGATTTACAAAAAACGGCTAAGAAGATTGAAGAAGCTTATGAAGCTTTAAAAGAAATAGCTGCGAATGGTGGAAAGGTTTTATTTGTTGGAACTAGAAAACAAGCGTCTGAAGCAGTTAAAGAGGAAGCTTTGAGAAGTGAATCTTACTATGTTAATGAAAGATGGCTAGGTGGAACACTTACAAACTTTAAAACAATTAGAAGAAGAGTTAAAAGATTAGAACAAATTGAAAAAATGGAAAAAGATGGTATATTTGATCTTCTTCCAAAAAAAGAAGTTATTCACATTAAAAAGGAATATGCTAAATTAGATAAACTATTATGTGGTATTAGAGATATGTATAAATTACCACAGGCTATGTTTATTGTAGATCCATCTAAAGAAGAAATTGCTATTAGAGAAGCTAGAAAATTAAATATTCCAGTATTTGGTATTGTGGATACTAATTGTGACCCTGATATGGTTGATTATGTAATTCCTGGTAATGATGATGCAATAAGAGCAGTTAAATTAATTACTGGTGTTTTAAATAATGCAATTGTTGAAGCGAATGGTGGAAAATTAGTTGATTATGTAAGTGATGGCCGTAAAGAAGAAAAAGGCGAAGATATTATGCAAAAAGCCCTAGAAACTGTTAAAAGAAAAGAAGACAGAAAGCCAAAAAGTGAATTTAAATCTGATAAAAATAAAAATAGATCATCTGAAAAAGTAGAAGTTAAAGAAGCTAAACCAAAAGAGGAGAAAAAAGAATCTGTTACAGAAGAAAAAACTCCAAAAAAAGAAGCTAAAGCTGAAGTTAAAAAAGCCGATGTAGATTTGTCTACAAAAACAGTAGCTGAGCTTCGTGAAATGGCTAAAGCCAAAGGTATAAAAGGAATTTCTACGATGAAAAAAGCTGAGTTAATTGAAGCTTTAAATTAATAAATTAAGATGACTATAAGTCATCTTTTTAAATAAAAGGAGGGAAAAGTTATGATTAGTGCAAGTTTAATTAAAGATTTAAGAGAAAAGACTGGAGCAGGAATGCTTGATTGTAAGAAAGCTTTAGAGGAAAATGGTGGAGATATCGATAAAGCTATAGATTGGCTTAGAGAAAAAGGAATATCTAAAGCTGCTAAAAAGGCTGATAGAATTGCTGCTGAGGGTGTTGCTGCAATACTTGTTGAAGGTAATAATGCTGTTATACTAGAAATGAATGCTGAAACAGATTTTGTTGCTAAAAATGAAAAATTCCAAAATTTAGTTAAGTCTGTATTAGAAGCAATTATTAAAAGTGAGGCTAATACTTTAGAAGAAGCAATGGAACTTCCTTGTGAGGATGGAACAGTTAATGATTTAATTGTGTCTAGAACAGCTACTATCGGTGAAAAGCTTTCTTTAAGAAGATTTTCTAGAGTTACTAAAAAAGATAATGAAACATTTGGTGAATATATTCATATGGGAGGAAAGATCGCAGTGCTTATAGTTACTGAAGGAACTTCTGAAGAAGTTGCTAAAGATGTTGCTATGCATGCGGCTGCTATGAGACCTACATATGTTAGACCTGAAGATGTTCCAGCTTCTGAAGTTGAAAAAGAAAGAGAAGTTCTTAAAGAACAAGCTATTAATGAAGGCAAACCTGCTGAAATTGCTGAAAAAATGGTAGAAGGAAGAGTTAAAAAGTTCTTTAAAGAAATTTGCTTAGAGGAACAAGCCTTTGTAAAAAATGGAGACATCGATGTTAAAACATATGTTAAAAATAATGGTGGCACTATTAAAGAAATGTACCGTTTTGAAGTAGGCGAAGGTATGCAAAAAAGAGAAGAAAATTTTGCCGAAGAAGTTATGAAACAAATGAAATAAGTATCTTTATGATGCTTATTTTTTGAAAGGAAAATATTATGAATCAATTATTTATTGTAGATACGGATAAAAAAGTAATGTATGTTACTTTAGACGATAAATTAGTAAAGACTATTGAAAATGTTTGGATTGGGAAAAATGGAGTTTCAACTTTTGAGCAGGCAGTAGAGTTTGATGAAAAAACACCTTTAGGGTTATTTGATTTGGGCGTTTCTTTTGGAATCCATGATATGAATATTAACTATCCTTATTTAAAAATTGATGAAAATAGTTATTGGGTTGATGATTATCAATCTTGTCATTATAATTATTTTGTAAAAATAGGAGATGGGGTTAATAATTTTAATTATCCTTATATTATAAGTCTTAAGAGTAAGGATTTTAATTCTGCAGAACATTTAATTGATTTTGAGAAACAGTATGAATATGCAATATTTATAGAATATAACTCTACCAATCAAATTATTGATGGTAAAGGTAATAATAAAGGCTCGGCAATATTTTTACATTGTCACGGGGATAAAGGGTATACCGGAGGGTGTGTCGCAATTTCTAGAAAAGACATGCTTTGGATAATGAATTTTATTGATAGGAAAAAGAATCCAAAAATATTAATAAAATAGATTTTTGTGGGTGAGTGTTTATAAGCACTTACTTTTTTAATGTTTATATTTTTTTACATTATTCTTTTATTATTTTTATACTTTAATTGTTTTATATGGAAAAATATATTATAATATATATGGATAAGAGAAGTAGTATATGAATTATTCAAAGCTGAAAATTCAAAATCATATTACTTTTATAGGTGATGAATTTATAATTACATATACAAAAGAGATTGCTGATTTGGAGGTATTAATTATGAAAAAACGAGTAATTAGTGCACTTGTAGCACTAGCAATTATAATTCCACTTATTTTTACAGGTGGCACTCCTTTTAATATAGGGGTTTATATATTTAGTATAATCGGTTTAAAAGAGTTTTTGGATATAAAGGCGACAAAAAAAACTTTACCAATTTTTATTCAACTTATTGCATATATTTTTATGACACTTATTATTTTGGTTGATAAAACTGCTAATATGATGTTTACTTTGGATTATAGAGTTTTAGTGGCTCTTTTCATGGCTTTTCTAATACCAACGATTTTTTATCACGAAAGAAGTAAATACAGTGTTAACGATGCATTTTATATGATTGGTGGGCTTTTATTTTTAAGTATATCTATGTCTCTTTTGATATTAATTAGAAGTAAAAGTTTAGAAATGCTTATATTCTTACTTTTAATTCCAATGGTTACTGACACGTTTGCTTATATTGGAGGTAATCTTATTGGTCAGCATAAACTTCTTGAAGATATTTCTCCTAAAAAGACTATAGAAGGTATGATTGTTGGAACTTTAATGGGTGTATTTATAAGTGCGATGTATTATCATACAGTAATTGATGTAGAATTTTCAAAAATTAATTTACTTTTAATTTGTACTTTTCTTAGTGTTTTGGGTCAGCTTGGAGATTTGGTGTTTTCTGCAATTAAAAGGTATTTTGGAAAGAAAGATTTTTCTAATATAATGCCTGGACATGGGGGAGTTTTGGATAGACTTGATAGTATAATATTTGTTATTTTAGGTTTTATGTTCTTTATGAATTTTATGTAAAAGGGAGGATTTATGACTTTAATTTATTTTATATTGGTACTTGGTATTATAATTTTAATACACGAATTTGGACATTATTTTTTTGCTAAAAGATCAGGAATTTATGTTTATGAATTTTCTATTGGAATGGGCCCTAGAATATTTAAATGGACTAGGAAAAATGATGAAACAGAGTATTCTATAAGGTTAATACCGATAGGTGGGTTTGTTCAAATGGCTGGTGAGGAAATAGAAGACGATCCTAATGTTCCTAAGAATAAAAAATTTTCTACAAAAATATTTGGCCAAAAATTTATGACAGTTATTGCTGGGATTATGAACAATTTTATTTTAGCTATAGTTCTTTTATTCTTCTTAGCTTTATTTAATGGAGCTCCTCAAAATAAAGCTTTAGTAGGTGAGGTAAGTAAAGATATGCCTGCTTATGCAGCTGGTCTCCAAGAGGGAGATAGAATACTTAAAATAAATGACAAAAAAGCTGACAGTTATGATATTTTCGCACTAGAACTTCAAGTTAATTCTGGAAAAACTATAACTTTAGAAGTTGACCGTAATGGTGTAACTGAAACAGTTACTATTACTCCTAAAAAGGTAGTAGAAGATGATAATGAAGTATATAGATATGGCTTTGCTCTTAATGATGAAGTTAAAACTGGATTTTTTGCTTCTTTGAAGTATGCTTTTACTAAAACGTTGAGCCTTTTATATCAAATGGTTCTTACAATATTTTATTTGGTAACAGGGACACTTGGTTTAAAATCTTTTTCAGGACCAGTTGGTATTTATAATATAGTTGGGCAGGCTGCTTCTACTGGATTTTGGTCTTTAGTTAGTTTAACTGCTTTGCTTAGTATAAATGTAGGATTTATTAATTTGCTTCCACTTCCAGCATTTGATGGAGGCAGATTGCTATTTGTAATTATTGAAAAGTTATCAGGTAAGAGAGTCGATCCAAAACTTGAAAATACAATTCATTCAATAGGATTTTTCTTACTTATGGCACTTATGCTTTTAATTACTTATAACGACATTGTAAGACTTATAAAATGAAACTTTTAAAGTTTCTTTTATATGCGTGGGTGGCGGAATGGTAGACGCGCTACTTTGAGGGGGTAGTGGAGAGATCCGTGTGAGTTCAAATCTCATTCTACGCACCATTTATCAATATTCGAACTTTTATGAAGTTCGTTTTTTGATGTTTTTTAATATTTGTAACTTATTTGGTTAAATGTCATACATTATCTTGAGGGGACTTTATGAATTACGATTATAATTTTGGAAATGATTATTATAAGTATTATGGTGATGTTGGCGTTAAAAGCACAGTTTATAATATTTTAGCGCCAGCTCAACAGCAAGATGTTCAGCCTGGTATGGAATATGAAATGTTTCCTTTGCCTATATTTGACGATCCTAATTATAAAGGTAGTGGAAAATTAAAGGAAAAAGTTGCAATTGTTACTGGTGGCGATAGTGGCCTTGGTAGGGCTTGCAGTATTGCGTTTGCAAAAGAAGGTACTGGGACATTTACAGCAAAAAATTCTACTTTGAAAATAGATTCTAGTTCTAATTATTATAAAAGTGCACCTATGTTTTTTATAACAAATACTGATGCAGTTATTAATTTAGAAAATGTTAAACTTGATTTTGGAAGTGGTATATTAATTAGTTCTAAAGGAACATCAGAATGGGGTAGTAGTGGATCAAATGGAGGAAATTTAACTTTGAATGCTACTAGTCAAGAATTAAATGGTAATATAGAGGCTGACAAAATTTCTACTTTGAATTTAGATTTAATTAAATCTACTTATAAGGGAACTATCAACGGCGATAATAGTGCTAAGGAAATTATTTTAAAATTGGATAAAAATTCTAAAATTGTTTTAACTGGAGATAGTTATGTTACTAGTTTAGAAGATGCAGATACGTCTTATAGTAACATTGATTTTAATGGATATAAATTATATGTAAATGAAGTGGCAATAAACTAGATATTATTTCTAGTTTTTTGTGTGTAAAATGTAAAGTGTAAAAAAAAGTAATTTTTTTCAAAAAAAGTGTTGCATTTTGTCGAAATGTATGATATATTGTAATTACTTAATAGGATAGGAAGAAATAAATACAAAAACTATTTTAACTTTACAAACTGTAAGAATGTTATATTCTTAAGCTGGGTAATTTAAAATAGATGTATTTATAAAATTAAAATTACCTGTTTTATAATAGCTAATTTTAAGATATTTATTATTTTATATAATAAATATTAAATAATTAAATTTACTATTTTATATAGTCAAATTTAATGGCTTTTCTTCTTATCATATCAAGCTATTAAGTATACGTACGTAGGTGGGCTCTTGATAAAAAATTATTTACATAGCTGTCACTATAGTTTATAATTTTGAGAAGTATTACCACGAAAAAATATGTTGTTTGACAGGCAACATATTTTTTGTGTTTGAAAAGTATTTAACTTTTATAGAATTATAAATAAATAATAATGAAAAAAGACATTTAATTCTTGTTTGAATTAAATGTTTTCACATGCGAATATGGGTAGATATTCATCGAATGTTATTTTATGAAGTTTCCTTCATCTATACGCATAATATTATAAAACGGCTTTTTACAAGCCGTTTTATTTTATGCTCGAAAAGTTCGAGCTTGATATCATTCTGGTGCTGGAAACAGGACTCGAACCTGCGACCTGCTGATTACGAGACAGCTGCTCTACCAACTGAGCTAATCCAGCATATTTAAATTATACACTATTTTTATAAATTTTACTATATTTTATTTTTTTAAGTAGTTTATTGTTATAAAAAACAAGTTATTTTTGTTTTATTTTTTATTATAGTGTATAATTTTATTAGGTGATATAATGTCAGTAATTAAGGTGATGGATGAAATTTTAGCAAATAAAATAGCTGCTGGTGAAGTTGTTGAAAAGTGTGCATCAGTAGTTAAGGAGCTTGTTGAAAATAGTATAGATGCAGGTGCTTCTGAAATTAAAGTTTTACTTATAGATTCGGGAACGCGTGAAATAAAGGTTGTCGATAACGGCAAGGGAATGGATGAGGCAGATGCTGTTTTATCTTTTTCAAGGCATGCAACTAGTAAAATTATTTCTGAAGATGATTTATATAATTTAAATACTTTAGGGTTTAGAGGTGAAGCTCTAGCTTCTATTGCTGCTGTTAGTAGAGTAGATTTAAAAACGTGCGCTAAAGATGTTGGGACTCATGTTGTAATAGACGGTGGTAAAATTTTAGAGGTTTCAAAGGGCGATGCAAGGGTTGGCACAATAATTACGGTTAGTGAACTGTTTTATAATACTCCAGCTAGACTTAAACATATGAAAAGTTTATATACCGAACTTGCTAATATAACGGATTATATGAATAAACTTGCTCTTTCTCATCCGGACATAAGATTTATTTTACAAAATAACGATAATATTATTTTAAGGACTGATGGTTCAGGGAATCTTCTAAAGGTAATTCAAAGCATTTATGGAAATAGTGTTACTAGAAAAATGGTGCCTGTAAAAGGTGAAAATGCTGATTATGAAATAAGTGGTTATATTTCTCTTCCTGAGGTACATAGATCAAGTAGGAATAATATGATTACTATTGTAAATGGTAGAGTAGTTAGAAATTCGGATATTAATAGAACTATTAATGAGGCTTATCATTCTTATAAACCTGATAATAGATATCCTATTACAGTTTTAAATATTACAGTTGATCCAAGTGTTATTGATGTAAATATTCATCCTACAAAAATGGATATTAAGTTTAGTAAAATGGATACTTTGCTTGAACTTGTTAGTAGTTTAATAATTAATAAGATTAGTAATAGAAATCTTATACCAGAAGTTGAGGTAAAAAAAGAGACTCAAAAAACGGTAGAAAGGCCAAAGTATATTGAACAGGTTATTAAGCTTGATTTAAATGAATCAGTTATTGAAGACGTTCCACTACCTGAGGAAGAAGTCATAGTAAACGATGATATTATAAGTGACGATGAAGAATATAATTCTTCTACAGAACTTATGCATGAGATGTATCCTGTTGGTCTAGTACACGGGACATATATAGTTTTGGAAAATGAAAATGGTATGTATTTAATGGATCTTCATGCGGCTAAGGAAAGGTGTAATTATGAGAGATTTAAAGAAGCTATGGGAAAACCTAATATAGCAAGTACGGCTTTACTTTTTCCTGTTACTATAGAACTTTCAAGTGATGATTATATTATTTTAAAAGAGCACTTAAATTTATTTACTGATTTAAAATTTAAGGTGGAGGAGTTTGGGATAAATTCTATAATTGTTAAAGAACATCCGACCTGGCTTCCTACTAATAATTTAGAGGATTCTATTAGAACGATTATTGATGTTATTATTAAAGAAAAAGAATTTAGTATAGAGAAATTTAATGAGAAAGTAGCAATGATGATGAGCTGTAAACATGCCGTTAGAGCAAACACTCATTTGACTATTGAAGATATAAGGGATTTAGTGGAGGATTTAAGAAAATGTAAAAATCCGTTTAATTGTCCTCATGGAAGACCAACAACAATATTTTATTCAAATTATGATTTGGAGAAACTGTTTAAAAGAAGTGGTTTTGATATGAAAAAATAGGAGGTATTATGACATATTTAGATTATAGTGCGACTAGTCCTACTGACGAAGAGGTTATTGATAGTTTTGTTAAAGCTAGTAGTTATTTTGGTAATCCTAATTCGCTTCATAAGTTGGGAGTGGATGCTAAAAAATTAATAGATGCGGCTACTAAACAAATTGCTGATATACTTGGAATTAAATCTAGCGAAATAATTTACACTTCTGGCGCTAGCGAATCAAATAATATGGTAATTAAGGCGATGGAGAGTTATAAAAATAGAGGATGTCACATTATTACTACTGAACTTGAGCATTCATCTATAAATGTTCCTTTAGATTACCTTAAGAAAAAAGGATTTATTATTGATTATGTTCCTTTAAATGAAGGCCTTGTTGATATAAAATCTTTGGAAAAAATGCTTGATGATGCTTGCTTGGTTACTATTTCTATGGTTAATAGTGAAACTGGGATAAGGCAACCTATAGAAGAAATAGGTAAGATGTTAAAAAAATATCCAAAGGTTTTATTTCATTCAGATATAACACAGGCTATAGGAAAAATAAAATTTGATTTATCAGATGTTGATTTTGCTAGTTTTTCTGCTCATAAGTTTTTTGGTATTAAAGGTATTGGTGGCCTTTATAAGAAAGAAAATATAGAAATAGAGCCTCTTATTCATGGAGGGAAAAGTATGACTATTTATCGTAGTGGTACACCAGCTACACCACTAATTGTTAGTATGGCTAAAGCTTTGAGACTTTCTTATGAAAATTTTGATGAAATTACCGAAAAAATTAGAAGTTTAAATTTGTATTTAAAAGATTCATTAAGCAAATATGATAATGTTAAAATTAATAGTAATAAAAACTCAATATATCATATATTTAATTTTAGTGTTTTAGGAGTTAAGCCGGAAACTTTTATGCATAGTTTGGAAGAACATGATGTATATGTATCAACCCAAAGTGCATGTGCAACAGGAAATTATTCTAAGGCAGTTTTGGCTATAACTGGTGATATTTCAAGGGCTAGTAGTAGTTTAAGAGTCAGCATTTCTAGAAAGACGACTAAAGAGGATATTGATAATTTTTTAAAGGCTTTTGATGAAAGTTATAGTAAGCTTTGTGGTTGACATTATATTAAATAGTTGGTAATATTTAAAATGCGTAATAGATGGTTTAGGTGATATAAATGTTTGAAAATTTAGGGGATAGACTTCAAAACGCTTTGAATAAAATAAAAGGTTATGGAAGAATTACAGAAGATAATATAAGCGATGTTACTAGAGAAATTAGACTTGCTCTTCTTGAAGCTGATGTTAATTATAAGGTAGTTAAGGAATTTATTAATAATGTTAAAGAAAAGGCTTTAGGGGAAGAGGTAAAAAAAAGTTTAAAACCAGGTGAAGTTTTTGTAAAAATAGTTAAAGATGAGTTGGTGGCGCTTCTTGGCAATGAAGCTGAACCTTTAACTGTAGTTAAACCGATGACTGTTTTGATGATGGTTGGTCTTCAAGGTAGTGGTAAAACGACTACTACTGGTAAACTTGCATTACTTCTTAGAAAAAAATATGGTTTAAATCCTTTAATGGTTGCTTGTGATGTTTATAGACCAGCAGCTATAGATCAATTAAAACAAATTGGTAAAGAGCTTAATATAGAAGTTTATAGTGAAGATGGAAAAGATCCGGTAGAAATAGCTAAGAATGCAGTAGAATATGCTAGAGAAAATGGATATAATTATGTACTTATTGATACTGCTGGTAGACTTCATATAGATGAAGAACTTATGGGTGAACTTCAAGATATTAATAAGGCAGTAGATCCTAATGAGATTTTGCTTGTTTTAGACAGTATGATGGGTCAAGATGCGGTTAATGTGATTACAGGCTTCGATGAAGTTTTACCAATAACTGGATCAGTTTTGACTAAACTTGATGGTGATACAAAAGGTGGAGCGGCTTTATCAATAAGACATTTAACTAATATTCCTATTAAGTTTATAGGAGTTAGTGAAAAGATGGATGGTTTAGAACCTTTTTATCCTGAAAGAATGGCAAATCGTATACTTGATATGGGCGATTTGATGGGGATGCTTGAGAAAGCTGAAAGTGCGATTGATGAGGATGTAGCTTTGAAGACTGCCCAGAGGCTTCAAAAAGGCAAATTCGATTTAGAAGATTTTTTAAGTCAGCTTAATCAGATAAAAAAACTAGGACCACTTGAAAATTTAATTAAGTTAATTCCGGGTGCCAAAAAAATGGGACTTAATAATGTAAATATTGATCCAAAACAAATGGCTCATATAGAAGCAATTATACTTTCGATGACACCTTCAGAAAGACGTAATCCAGATATTTTAAAATCTAGCAGGAAAAGAAGAATTGCAGCTGGATGTGGTAGATCTGTTGAGGAAGTAAATAAATTATTAAAGCAGTTTGAACAAATGAAAGTTATGATGAAACAAATGAAAAACGGTAGTTTTAAGATGCCTTTTTGAAAGCAATAACAATAAAAGAACCGTGGGCTAGTTTAATAGTCCACGGTTTTAAAAAATATGAATTTAGGAATTGGAAAACAAATTACCGTGGTAAAATTTTAATTCATGCAGGTCTTTCAAAAGAAAATATTGATAAATTTAGTGATTATAATTTGGATATTTCTTCTGGTGAAATAATAGGGGAGGCAGTTATTACTGATTGTATACTTGTTTCTAAAGAGTTTGATGATGAGCTTAGAAAAATTAATTCATTGGTATATGAAAATAATCATGTTGGTCTTTATGCTTTTAAACTGGAAAATGTTAAAAAGTATGATAAAAGAATAAAGATTAAGGGCAAATTAGGCCTTTGGAATTTTGATAAATAATACTTAAAATGGGGTTATATGTTATTAGTCATTTACATAAAGTTAAAAGAAAAAATGCAAAAAAATCTTGAAATAATATATATTTATATAAAACACTAGGTAAGCTTAAAAGTAGTATAAACAAAATTACTTTTGTATATCCTGGAGATGAAATGAATGAGGCCCATACATCTATTTATGACATGTCTGATGATTGTACAGTGATTACTAGAAATTCTGGTGATATCACAACTTTAAATAGAAAATAGTAAAAAGACTCCTTATTTTGAATAAGAGTCTTTTTAAATTATATTATTCTTCTATACATGCGTTTATTAACATAATTATACTTAATAAATCATTTTCGCTTGCTTTTTCTACAAATTTTAATTTTTTTGTTTCATAATCAATACTTCTTATGTGCTCACATAAAACTGCTCCTTTTATTTTTTCCGCATCTTCTAATAGATAATGGGTTGGAAAATATTTTTCGTTAGAGGTTATGGGGCAGGCTATAACCATCTTAGTATTTATGTTGAAAGTATTATTACTAATAATTATTACTGGTCTTTTTCCACCTTGTTCGTGCCCTTTTATAGGATTTAAGACTAAAAATACTATGTCGCCTTGTTTTGGAATATATTTATTTACCATATTTCATTACCTCTGGGTTCATCCCATTTGAAATTTTTGGCTAAGTTTTCGCCATTATATTTTTTAAATCTTTTTTCAAGCGATATCTTTTCTTTTTTAGATTTTGATATAATTATTTTGTCACCTTCTTGTTTTAATTCAATTAAGTCATTTGTTTTAAGATTTAAGGCTTTTAACAAACTACTAGGTATTCTAATGCCATCAGAATTACCCCATTTTTGAAGTTTTGTTTCCATGGTATTCCTCCTTTGTTTATGGTATATACAATGTTTATACATTTTGCCAACGATAATTTAGACTTAATATTTTATTTTAAATTTTATAATAACTAAAAAAATAATGACTTTAAAAGCCATTATTCATGAATTTTGCGCAACAACCAGGATCGTTATTTATAATTTGATTTTCTTCAGAACAAGTATACTGAGGAGTATAGGTATGGTTGTATACGTGTTTATTTATAACATGTGTGTGAATAGGACAGATGTGTTTTACCTCATGGCAAAATTCTTTTTCTATACATTTGTTAATAGCTGGTTCAACAATTGGGTCATTACAACAATTGTTTACTGGGCAACACATACCAAAATTTCTTTTGAACATTTCATTTCCCCCTTATCTAGTTTATGATATGTTTAATTGGTTTTTTTGAATATGTCAAAAGTTTAATTAAATAAAAAAATCTACTTTTGTAGATTTATTTGGTTAGAATATTATATATTTCTTCTACTTTAAGTAATTCTTGTTTATTTTCATATTGAGGTTTTAGATGTAGATGATAGTGCTTTACCTCTTGAATGCTTCCATTATTTTGAATTAGAGTAAGACCACTACAATGCAATTTTTCTTCTAACAGTTTTCCTATTTTCCTAGCCACGTCCATAATATGGATTAAGGTTTCGTTATCAATATCATATAAATTTAAGTAATGTTTTTTTGGTATTACAAGGCTGTGCCCGTTTGCGTCAGGATTTACGTCTAAAAATACTTTAACAATTTCGTCTTCATATAATGTATATGAAGGAATTTCACCATTCACAATTTTACAAAATATATCCATTTTTTCATCTCCTATATTTAGTATATCATATAAACTAAAAAAGAGTAAACTTTTACGTAAACTCTAAAATGTGTGAATATCTGCGAATATTCTATTATATTATTAGGTAAATTTATATAATTTATTCAAAAATTAGATAAAAAGTGTTAAAATATTAGGGGTGGTTGAAAATGAATAGTTTAAAAATAGATAATCTAACTGTGGAAGTGGAAGGTAAAGTAATACTTAAAGATTTTAATTTAGAAATTAAATCTGGCGAGATACACGCCATAATGGGACCTAATGGAACTGGAAAATCTACTTTGACTAAAGTTATTATGGGCGATCCTAATTATAAAATTATAAAGGGTTCTGTTTATTATAACGGTGAAAAAATAAATAAAATGAAAGTAGATGAAAGAGCTAGATTGGGTATTTTTTTAGGTATGCAGATGCCAATGGCTATTGAAGGGGTTACTAATGCTGATTTTTTAAGAAGTGCGATTAGAGCTAAAGAAGGCGATAAATTTAAATTGCTTCCTTTTGTTAAAAGAGTAGATGAACTTACTAAGAAATTACATATGGGTAGTGATATGCTAAATAGAGGAGTAAACGATGGCTTTTCTGGCGGTGAAAGAAAGAAAAATGAAATTTTACAAATGTATCTTTTAAAACCGACGATTGTTCTTTTAGATGAAATTGATTCGGGACTCGATGTTGATAGTTTAAAAATTGTCGGTGAAAGTGTAATGGATTACTATAAAGAAGAAAAACCAGCTATTTTACTTGTAACTCATTATCAAAGATTACTTGATTATATTAAGCCGGATTTTATTCATGTTATGAATGATGGAAAAATTGTTAAAAGTGGTGATAAAACTCTTGCATTAGAAATTGAAAAAAAAGGTTATGACAGAATAGTAAAAGAGGATAATCATGAATAAGTTAAAGATAAATAATAAAGGAGTTTATTTAGAGAGCAAAGATGATAGTTTGTCTTTTGCTGTAGAAGATGCGAATAAATTTTTGGGTGTTCAAACTGTTAAGATAAAAATAAGTAATAATACTGATTTGGCAATTGAATGTGAAGGTATAAATGATGGCAAATTTGATATATGCATTAATGTATTAAGCGGGGTTCATGTGAATATTTATGAATTTAAAAACAGTGGTAAATATAAATTTCAGTATAAATACTATTTAGAAGAAAATAGCTATTTAAATGTTGAAAAGGTGATTAACGCGGATAAAATACATGAAATGACTATTATAAACTTAAATGGTGAGAATGCTAACATAGATTATAATTTAAAAACAATTAGTAAAAATAAAGAAAAGTATAATTTTTTGGTTTATCATAATGCTAGTAAAACAGTTAGTAACATAAGAAATAGTGGAGTAAATATTTTAAATGGGGAAATAGAGTTTAATGTTTCTTCTTTTGTGCCCAATGATATTAAAAAATGTGATGTTAACCAAAGTGCGAGAATTATCAATATGACAGATAATACATGCACAATTAAACCTAATTTATTTATTGATGAGGAGGATGTTGTTGCAAACCATAGTGCACTTATTGGAACATTTTCCTTTGATGAAATATTTTATTTGGAAAGCCGAGGCATTAATAAAAAGGAAGCTGAAAGACTACTAATTAGAGGTTTTCTTATGAAAGGTATTACTTATCATGGTGAATCAATAAAAAAGATTATAGATCAGTATTGGGGGTGAGATAGTGAATAGAGAAGATTTTAACGTTTTAAATACTGGGGTTATTTATTTTGATAATGGGGCAACTACTTTAAAGCCAATTATTTTGTCTGAAGGGGTTAGTGATTATTATAATAATTATAGTTCTAATGCTCATAGAGGAGATTATCAAATGAGTATTAAGGCAAGCTCTATGTACGAGGAATCTAGACATTTAGTAGCTGAACTTATAAATGCACCTAAAGATAGTCAAATTGCTTTTACGAGTGGAACTACTGATTCAATTAATAAAATTGTATTTGGATATTTTAAAAATATTTTAAGTTTTGGAGATGAGGTTTTGCTTACTAAAAGTGAACATGCTTCTAATCTTCTTCCTTGGTTTGAACTTGCAGATGAAAAAGGCTTAAAAATAAAATATATAGAACTTAATGATAATCATGAAGTTATTATGGAAAATGTTATCAAGGCTATAACACCAAAAACAAAAGTCATTTCTATTGCTCAAGTTTCTAATGTTGTGGGCGATATTAGACCGATAAAAGAAATTGTGGAATATGCTCATAAAAATAATATTTTAGTATTAGTTGATGGAGCCCAAAGTGTTCCACATTTAAAGGTTGATGTACAAGATTTAGATATAGATTTTTTAGCTTTTTCGGCGCATAAAATGTGTGGGCCAACAGGAGTTGGCATATTATATGGGAAAGAAGAACTTTTAAGTAAAATTAATCCTATAGTATTTGGTGGCGGTATGAATGCTGATTTTAGTACTGATGGGACTAGGATTTATAAAACTATGCCAGATAAATTAGAAGCTGGTACTCCTAATATTGCTGGTGTTATAGGATTTGGCTATGTCATTAAATATTTGATGAATATTGGCTTTGATAATATTCATGATTATGAATTAGAGCTTAAAAAATATGCAGTTAAGAGGCTAAAAGAGATTCCTTTTATTGAAATATATAATGAAAACAGTAAAAGTGGAATTATAACTATAAACTACAAGGATATTTTTCCACAAGATTTAGCTATTTATTTAGATAAGTATAATATTTGTACAAGAGCAGGTAATCACTGTGCGAAAATACTTAAAGATGAAATAAATATTAAAAATACTTTAAGAATTAGTTTATATTTTTATAATTCTAAAGAGGAAATTGATAAGTTAATTGAGGTTTTAAAGAATCCTAATATTAAAGAAGAAATTATATAAATTTCTTTTTTTTTTTAATTTAATGTCAATTTTTATTAATATTGTTGAAAAATATGGTATATAACTATATAATTTATGGTAGAAAGTAGGGTGAATATGGATAATAATCTAAGTGACAATGAATTAAAAAAGAAATTATATGAAGATAATGTTAAAGTAAAGGTTAATGATTTATACGATAAATCTAAGAAAAATTATGATAATTTAAATAGAACTAATATTGATTATGGAAATGTTCCTAATATTTCTAAAGGACATCCTCACAATCATATTGATGGAAATTATGAAAATATAGAAAATGATCCAGATAAATATAAGGAAATGCAAAATGATGTTTTTGATCCTGATGATCCAACGGCTTCTTCGGCTTTAGGTGCTTATTATCAAGTCCCAGTAGTTGACAGAAGTGGCAGGGTTTCTTATATGGACGGTCGTTTGTCTGGCGTTAGCGGACCAGATAATCCTAGTTCACCAATTTATACTATTAATGAAGAAAATACTGAAGATTTTGGCTATGGTGATGAAAATAATTATAATAAACCAAAAAGTAGATAGAATTTTAAAAGCTCGTTAAATAACGAGCTTTTTGTAAAATGACGTTAATTATTAATACTCTGTGTAAGAAGTTTTTAAATATGACTTATTTTTATTTGCTTAAACTATTTATTTAATATATAATATTTTTGAGGTGCTTAATATGAAAAAATGTGCGCTAATATGTAATCCTAATAGTGGTAAAAATGATAAGAAAAGTTTAGTAAAAGAATTTGAAAAAATACTTTTAGAAAAAGGTTATGAAACAGAAATTATTTTTACTAAATATGCAGGACAAGCTAAAAAGATAATTGCTAGTTTAGAATATAAAGATTTAGTTATTTCACTTGGTGGAGATGGAACTTTTAACGAAATTGTTACAGGTAATTTGAAAAGAGAAGATAAGCTTACTCTTTCTCATATACCTCTTGGAACAACTAATGATTTGGGGGCAATGTTTGGTATGGGAAAGGACCCTGCAGAAAATCTTAAAATGATTTTAGATGGAGTTGTTAAACAAGTAGATATATGTACAATTAATAATAATCCATTTGTTTATGTTGCAGGTATTGGTAAATTTGTGAATGTTGCTTATGATACACCTCGCGATATGAAAAAAAAGTTTGGTTATTTTGCGTATTTAATTAATGCGATTAAATCTTTTAATAGTAAGACCAAATTATTTGAAGTTTCTTATACAATGGATGGTGAAGAGTATAGAGGCCTTTATTCATTTATGCTTATTTGTAATGCGTCTAGAATGGGTGGAATAGATGTATTTCAAGATGTTAAAATGGATGATAGTAAATTTGAAGTACTTTTATCTAATATTTCTTCTAAAAAAGATATTGTGAAAAGCTTATTAATGATTAAAAATACTGATATTAAAAAAGTGCCTGGTTTTTATTTTTATAAAACGGACAATTTAAAAATAAAATTTAGGAAACGACCTGATAAAAATTGGTGTATAGATGGAGAAGAGTTAGATGATGATTCTTTAGAGTATGAAATTAAAATACTTAAAGACTTAAAGATGCTTCTTCCTACTAAAGAAATAGATAAAATATTTGTAAATAAGGAGTGTTAATTTATGATGTGGGAATATGATTTAGAAAATATGGAAGCAGATGCTGAGAAATCAGAAGGTGAGAGAAATATAGAAAACTTTCAGGATTCTGCGGATGAGCTTGAACCTCAAAGCGAAGAAAGCATAATTGATAAGGTTGATAGTATTTTATATCAATATACGGCTTTAATGGAACTTGCAAATTTGGGGGAAGATGTCGATGAATCTATGTCATTTTTAAATAAAAAGTTTGATGAAACTTTAAATATTCTTGAGACAGAGTTTGGCGTTTCTAAAGAGCAGATAGATGAATATATAAATAAAAGAGATGAAATAGTAAAATCATATATGGGAACTACTAGCAAAAAGACTTTATAAACTGCGTTTAACAAAATAGAATTTTATGATTAGATATAACCATCCAAAAGAAAGCATTTTTAAAAAGCTTAATTAGGTAGCCGGGGTTGTATTTTTAGATTAAGTGATTTAAAAACTGAACAAGACTTTTGTACATTTAAATGTATAAAGTCTTGTTTTTTCTTATGTGCATTTAAACTGAGTAAAGAATACAGTATAGAATTAGAGATGTATATATAAAAAAAATAAATAATGTTAAACTATGTAAATGAAATTATTTAATATTGCTATTATTTGAAAAATAAAGTATAATTATTATAATGGGTGGAGGCGATTATGTGAAAGAAGAAAAATATAAAGTCGGTGAAAGGTACGCAGTTAGATATGAAGCGGTTGTTCCTGGTATAGGGCGAGAGACTACTACTATAAATAAGAGCTTTGATATTAGTCAAATACATTCTATTTGTGGGCTTCCTCACGATGAGGAAATTGATTCATTATATACTATTGTTGAATATTTGGGAAATGGTTTGTGGAAAGATACTATAACAGGATTTGTTTTTGGTACGAAAATGACGGTACATCCTGAATTTGGTGTAAATTCTGATAATCCTAAATCTATGTTAATTTTAGAAGGCAAGTGGGTTACAGAAGATGCGCCAATGTATCCTTCTGTTTATAAAGCTAGTCCTTTTGAAAAAATAACACCATATATTGCATTTTGTACAATAAAAACAAGAGGTAAGGCTAAGGAGATTGTTAAAAAACTTGCTGATTACGAGAGGATTGTTAGTGAAGCGGATAAAAATTATCGTGAAGATCCTATAGCTGGTATAGGGGATTCTGTACGTGAGGGAAGATATAGGGCTTTTAAAAAAATGCAAGAAGTAAGGAATGCTGAAAGTCAAAGAAAACAGAAAACAGAAGAACAGTTTCGAACTTTTGAATTACGTGAATCAGAAATTGTAAATTCTACTGAACTTACAGCTGAAGAAAAAGCTGATGCCCTTTCTAAATTGCATGAAGAATTTGATGGATTTGCTGCTACTACTTTACCTGAGGTTGATTTAGATAAGCCAATATTTATAAGAAAAGAATCTGGCAAGAAAAAAGATGCTGTTAGAATATCTAAAGAAGAGGATATTCCTGAATTTTTAAGAGGTTCAGTTACAATTGAAAACGGTGAGCTTGTCCTTGATTGTGTTGAAGGTAAGGAACGTGCACCACTTGGTTCAGTTATTGGATATGAAAAATCTGATAAAACTGCTTCTGGAATGAATACTTGGAATATTGCTAATGCGGCGACTAATTTAGTGGAAAAAGATGGTGAGTTTTTTACTAAAGCTACTGTTTTTCAAGCTGAAAGAGTTGGATCTATGTTACCTTCTTTTATGAAAGGAGCTCCGGCAGCCTTAAATCATGATGGTTCTTGGACTGTAACTACTGATTGGGGACAAAGTACAGGATTTCCTGGAGAAGCTTATTTTGTAAGATATGGAACTAAAGATGATGGAACACCTGATGTAAATATTCTTACAAAGACTGAGGAGTCTTACCAGGCATATTATGTTTGCGATGAAAATGGAAATATTATTGGCAGACTGTCAGAAATAGATCCTGTTATGACTCCAAGCATAGAAGATTTAAAAGCGCTAAGAAGAGAACTTTCTTCGGAGGAAAACACTCAATCGGCAAATAGTATTACTAGATAATTAATATTACTAGGCTGTATGTAAAAATTGTTTTATATAAGCATCAAATCATAAGACTTGATGCTTTTTCTTAGTTTGCTTTTAAATAAATTTTTTGATATAATTACATCGGCTTTTAAATATTAAAGAAAGGAGACAAAATGAGTAAAATTAAAATATTTGGTCTTGGTGGACTTAATGAAAATGGAAAAAACATGTATGTGGTGGAAGTTGATAAAGATATATTTGTTTTTGATGCAGGTTTAAAGTATGCTGATGACAAGATGCTTGGAATAGATTATATTATTCCTAATTATGATTATATAAAAAATAATTTAAAGAATGTTAAGGGAATTTTTATTACTCATGGACATGATAATAATATGGGGGCTTTAACGGAAATAGTTAAGGAAATTCCAAGCATTAAGATTTATGGCACTAGATTTACTTTAGAAGTTATAAAAGATGAATTTATTGCTGAAAATTTGAGTATAAATAATTTAATAGAATTAAAGCCACATAGAAAGGTTAATTTTGGTGAAAATAGTATTTTCCCTATTTCACTAACACATACAGTTCCTGATGCGGTAGGTTATGTATTATATACACCTGATGGGGCTATATTTTATACGGGTAATTTTATTTTTGATTCAACAATGCTTGGAAATTATAAAACTGATATTGGAAAACTTGCATATGTTGGTAAGCAAGGCGTTTTATGTTTACTTTCAGAATCTTTATATGCTGATAGAAAAGGGTATACTTCACCAAATCATCGAACTAGTGATATAATTCGTGAAATATTAAATAGAAATGACGGAAGAATTTTGTATAATGTTTATCAAACGCAACTTTATAGAATTCAGGAATTATTTAATGAACTTAAAAATACTAGTCGTAATGTGGTTATTTTAGGTAAAAGGCTTGAAAATGTTATTTTAAAAGCTATTGATATGGATTATGTTGATTTTGATAAGAAGCGTATTAAAACTATATCACATGTTAATGATGATAAAATTGTAGTTATCATATCTGATGAAAGAGAAAAAGCCTTTTCTAATTTAAAGAGAATAGTTAGGGGTTATGATAAGTTTATAAATATTACTAAAGATGATACTGTTGTTTTTGCATCACCGATAGATGATGGTATGGAACGAACAGCTACTAAGATATTTGATGTTTTAGCTAAAATTGGAGCTAATGTCATAGAACTTTCTAGAAGAAAATATTTATCTTATCATGCATCTTCTGAAGATTTAATGCTTATGTTAAATCTTATGAATCCTAAATATTATATGCCAGTTATTGGTGAATATCGTCATCAAATGGCTAATAAAGAAGTTGCTAAAAAAGTAGGAATGAGTGATGAAAATATCTTACTTAGATTAAATGGTGAGGTTGCTTATTTTGAAAATGGTAAACTTGTCGATAATGGCATGAAAATACCAGTTGATGATATTTTAATAGATGGTTTAGGTTCTGGTGATGTTGGCGAACTTGTACTTAAGGATAGAGAACTTTTAAGCGATAATGGTATTGTTATTATTACGGCAACTTTGGATAAAGAAACTAAGGAAGTTTTAGCTGGCCCTGAAGTTTTAACTAGAGGTTTTATATATGTTAAAGAAAATATTGATTTGATAAAAGAAGCTCAAAGGATTTCTTTAGAAGTAATTAAAGAACATACAAAAGGCAATTATGTTGATTTTGCTAAAGTAAAGCTTGGCATTAGAGATAAGGTTGGCAAATATTTTTATGAGCAAACAGAATGTAAACCAATGATATTAATTGCTACTTTAGAAGTCTAGTGACTTCTTTTTTCTTGAATAAATACTATAAGTGTGTTATTATTTTTAAAGGAAAAGAAGTGATTTATGTGTTAATTCCAGAAAGAGAAAAAGCAAAGATTAGAACTAAAAATAAGGTTCAAACAAAGAAATATAGTATTCCAGATAATTTAAAGGAATTAGGTTTAGGAAAAACTTATTATATTAAAACTTATGGATGCCAGATGAATGTTCATGATTCTGAAAATATAAAAGCAATACTTGAAGAAATGAGTTTTAAAGAAGTAGATGAAATGGAAAAAGCTGATTTAATTTTGCTTAATACTTGTGCGATTAGAGAAAATGCGCATAATAAAGTATTTGGTATGATAGGCAGAATTAAACATATGAAAGAGGAAAGACCTAATATAATCGCTGGAATTTGTGGTTGTATGGCTCAAGAGGAAGGTGTTGTTGAGGAGATCCTTAATAAATATAAATGGCTTGATTTTGTATTTGGAACTCATAATATTCATGAACTTCCTTTAGTTTTAGAAAAATCTATGAATAGTAAAAAGTTAGAAGTACAAGTTTATAGCTGCGAGGGAGATATTATAGAAGATATTCCGGTAAAAAGGGATAGCAAATATAAAGCTTGGGTTAATATAATGTATGGTTGTGATAAGTTTTGTACTTATTGTATAGTTCCATATACTAGGGGTAAGCAAAGAAGTAGAAATCCTAAAGATATTATTAGAGAGGTAGAAAAGTTAAAAAAAGATGGTTATAAGGAAGTAACATTACTTGGTCAAAATGTAAATGCTTACGGAAAAGATTTGGAAATTAGTTATGATATGAGTAATTTGCTTATAGATGTAGCAAAAACAGGAATTGATAGAGTGAGGTTTGTAACTTCTCATCCTTGGGATTTTACAGACGAAATGATTGAAGTAATTAGTAAGTATGATAATGTTATGCCTTATATTCATTTACCTTTGCAGTCTGGCTCTAATAGAATTTTGAAACTTATGGGTAGAAGATATACTAAAGAGTCTTATTTAGAACTATTTCATAAAATAAAAAATAGAGTTAAGGATGTAGCCATTACAACTGATATAATTGTCGGTTTTCCTGGCGAGACGGAAGCAGATTTTAATGACACCTTAGATGTGGTTAATGAATGTAAATATGATTCAGCGTTTACTTTTATTTTTTCTCCTAGAGAAGGAACCCCTGCTTCAAAAATGAAGGATAATATTTCTTTAAAAGAAAAGGAAGAAAGACTCTATAAATTAAATGAATTAGTCAATATGTATGCGAAGGAAGCTAATGGTGGATATTTAAATAGAGTAGTTAAAGTTTTACTTGAAGATAAAAGTTTAAAAGATGGATTTAACTTTATTGGTTATACAGACACAATGAAGCTTGTAAATGTTAAGGCCCCTTTAGATAAACTTGGCAAAATTGTTGATGTAAAAATAACGAATGTACAATCTTTTAGTATGGATGGGGAAATGGTTGAATAATTTATAATATTTTGATATAGTTATTTTGGGAAGTAGGAAAGTTTATGGATAAGAAAAAGCAGGAAGATTTTATTAATCAAACGGTTAATAAAACTAATTATATTTTAGAAGATACGCTTTTAGATTCTGAAGTAACAGTAGATGATATTAAAAATTTTAAATACGAAGATATTGTTAAAAATAGTACTAAAGCTAAAATTTCTAAGCTTCCGTGGCTTATTTCAATATTTTTAATTTTAATTATTTCTATTGTTTTGGTTTATATGTTTTTAAATGAAAATCCAGGAACAATTTTTACTAACTCAATTGATAGGTTTTTTTCAGCTATAACTGATAATATAAGTGATAATAATTATGAAATTTCTAAGGGAAAAGCGCATTTTAATGTATCTATTGATAGCAAAGAAAACAGCGAATTTTTTAGTGAGCTTAGTAAGGTTAATTTTGATATAGATTATACTTTGGATAGTGCGAATGATTTACTTAAAATAAAACTGAATTCTACATATGAAAATGAGCCATTTCTGGACTTAGATATATATAATGACAAAGATAATGTTTATGTGTATTCTTCTGATATATATGAAAAATATTTGAAGATTAAAAATGAAAGTAAGTTTAAATTTATAAACCCTAAAGATATAAAAGCAATATTAAATGGGTTAAATCAAGCTTTTGATAAGGTTGCTACTTCCGAAAAAATTATTGGTGATAAAACTAGTCTTGATTTAGGTAATAAATCTATTAATATTTACGAAACTAAATTAATCATTAATAAAAAGAATTATAAAAAAGTTTCAGAAACCTTTATAAATACATTAAAGTCAAATATGGAATTTGTATCTTCTTTGGCTAAAATAACTAATAGATCTAATAATGATGTTCAAAAATATTTAGGTAAGTTGCTTTTAAAACTTAAAAACTTTTTTGTTAAAAATGATGAATTAGAAGTAAAATTATATAATGATCGCAGGTCTAAAGAATTTGTGAAAGGTATTATTTCGGGAAATCTTGGTTCATTTACTTTATCTAAAATTAATAATGATTATTTATTTAATTTAATTAAGAATAATAATGAAAAAGTTTCTGGTGATATTAATATAGGTGTAAATGATAAAAAAACAGAGTATGATTTAGATTTTAATTTAAATTATTATATTGATGAAAAAATGGAAAAATCTTTAAAGGCTAAACTGTCTTATACTAATAATAAAGCTTCATCTTTTAAAAGAATAAATACTAGTGAATTTAAGTCTATCCAAGATTTAACAGATTTAGAGAAATTTAGTATATATGGTAAAATGTTTTCTAATAAAAATTTAAGTAAATTTCTGAAATTTATAAAGTAGCTTAAATGCTACTTTTTTGTGTACTTTTTTCCTTTAGATGCATATCTTAAAATGAGGGGTGATAAAATGGCCTTTTATAAAGAGATAGTAGCAAAGGCTGTTGTTGGTAAAGGGAAAAAATATTTTAAAAATAGTTATTCTCTAGATACAGAGTATGATCCTACTACGGTATTAGGGTGTTGGGTAATAAATCATAAATTTAAAGGGGATAAATCTGATAATAAAGTCGGTGTTGATGGAACTTTTGATATTAATATATGGTATTCTTATGATGGAGATAGTAAAACTGCAGTTGCTAGTAAAACAATTAATTATAATGATTTATTCAATATTAAAATTCGTGATGATGCAGATTTATCAGATGATACCGATATAATTGTAAGAGCTTTAAAACAACCAACATGTTCAGATGTTAAGTTAGATGGTAAAACAATTTCTTTCAATATTGAAAAAGAGCTAGGGGTTGAAATTGTTGGGGAGACAAAAATGAAGGTTGAAACTTATGAAGATGAAGAGCCATGGGATGAGCTTACAAGTGATGATGAAGTTGAAGACTCTTTAAAAGAAATTGATGAAACTGTCGATGAAAATTATTTAGAAAAGCATTCTTAAAAAAGAATGCTTTTGTGTGTTAACTAAAAAAGGTTGACACACATATAATTTTATGATATAGTTGTATACGAAATGGAGGGATATTATGGCCGTTAAATTAAGATTACTTAGAATGGGTGCGAAAAAAAGACCTTATTATAGGATTGTCGCTGCTGATTCTCATACAAAGAGAGATGGAAAATATATAGAACTTGTTGGTACTTATAATCCAGTTGCGAATCCTGCTGAAATCAATATTAAAGAGGAAGTGGCTTTAAAATGGTTAAATAATGGAGCTATTCCAACTGATACAGTAAAAAGTTTATTTAGAAGTCAAGGAATTAACGAAAAATTTCATCAAGCTAAGATGACTAAAAAAGAAAGTAAATAATTATGAGTTTGTGTGATTTAACAGAATTTTTAGTTAAAAATTTAGTTAGTAATCCTGATATGGTATCAGTAAAGCAATTTGATGATGAAGAGGAAATAACAATTGAAGTATTGGTTAGTTCTGATGATATGGGTAAGGTTATTGGTAAGCGTGGAATGATTGCTAGTGCAATTAGAACTATAGTTCAAGCTAGTAGTCGTTTAAATAACGATGATCGTGTAAAAGTTAACATAGATTCTTTTTAGAATTTATGTTTTTCTTTACTTGAAAATTTTAATGTGTTATATTTATTATGGTGATGGTATGAAAAAGGGATTTACACTTGTTGAATTACTTGCAGTTATTGTAATACTTGGGATTATAGCTACTATTGCAGTTCCTAATGTTATAGAAATTTTAAATTCTTCAAGGAGTAAAATAAATGAGGAACAAAAGCTTGCTATTGAAAATGCGGCTAGAGCTTGGGGAATTAGTAATCTTTCTATTGATGATAAAGGGAATATTCCTGAAGGCTTTAGGTCTGTTTCTGTAAAAGATTTACAAGATGCCAATTTTTTAGAGGATAGAAATTTACCCGGTATAGATAAAAATACTGCTGGTGTTTGTATAGATTATGAAAATAATCAGTTTGTTTATAAATTTAATGAAAACATTGGTAATTGCAGTGAAGAGTGATGAAAGTCACTTTTTTGTTATAAAAAATCATAATATGACATATTTTTTAATAGGTGATTTTAGTGAAAAAGTTTATGCTGCTAATTATGGTATTAAGTTTGTTTATTCCGTTAGTAAAAGCCGAGGATTTAAAACTTGCGGAAAATGCTAAATCGGCTATATTAATAGAGGCTAGTACCGGAGAAGTTTTATTTGAAAAAAACGCTGATGAAAAATTAGTGCCTGCAAGTATGACTAAAATGATGAGTATGCTTTTGATATTGGAAGCAATAGAAAATGGTGTTTTAAAATGGGATCAGGTTATTACGGTTTCAGAAAATGCTTCCTCAATGGGAGGAAGTCAAATTTTACTTGAAACTGGCGAAAAAATGACGGTAAAGGATTTGTTTAAAGGTGTTGCTATCGCATCAGGTAATGATGCAGTGGTAGCTTTGGCTGAAGCTAGTTATGGAAGTGAAAGAGTATTTGTGAGTCATATGAATAAGAGGGCTAAGGAACTTGGACTTAAAAATACTAATTTTAAAAATCCACATGGGCTTGATACAGCTGATCATTATTCTAGTGCGAGAGATATGTCTTTAATTGCTAAAGCGCTTTCTAAGCATGAGAAGGTTTTTGAATTTACTTCTGTTTATGAGGATTACTTAAGGCAAAATACAGATAGAAAATTTTGGCTTGTTAATACAAATAAGTTAGTTAGGTTTTACGATGGAGTAGATGGACTTAAAACTGGATTTACTGATGGAGCTGGATATTGTATAACGGCAACGGCTAAAAAAGATGGAATGCGAATTATTGCTGTAGTTATGGGGGAGGCAACAAGTAAAATTCGCAATAAAGAGATCAGTGAGATGTTAGATTATTCATTTGCTCAGTATAAAATCGAAGATTTGTTAAAAAGTAAGAACAGTCTTGGCAAATATAGGGTAAATAGTGGAAAAGATGAGTTTGCCGAGGTTGTCCCTAAGGAAGCTGCAACTTTACTTATGAAGAAAGGCGATACTTTTGATGATGTTTCTTATGATGTTGATATAAATAATTTAAAGGCTCCGCTGAAAAAAGGGGATATTGTTGGCAAATTAAATATAAAAGGTAATGGCAAGGTTGTTAGAACTGTTCCTTTAACGATAAATAAAAATGTCCTAAAGATAAATTTATTTGAGCTTTTTTTAAGAAATGTTAAAGATATAATAATTGGAAATATTAATATAAATTAATATTTTTTTCTTAAAACTATAATTATTGATGAAAATTATTAAATGTGTTATGATAGTAGTGAATTGGAGGTTTATATGAAAGAATATTTGCCTGATATGTATCAAAAAAGTATTTATACTATAGATTATTCTAAATTGCTTAGTAAAGGCATTAAATGTATTTTATATGATTTGGATAATACTATAGTTGCTTCTAAATCTAGTCAGCCTACGGAAAAAGCTAAAGATTTATTTACTGGTTTAAAGCAAAAAGGTTTTAAAATTATTATTTTTACTAATAGCCCAAAATTTAGGTTAAAGACGTTTACAGAATATTTTGGGGTAGATGGTGTATCAAGTGCGGGTAAACCTTTTACAAGAAAACTTAAAAAATTACTTTTTAAATATAATTACAAACCTTCAGAAGTTGCAATAATTGGGGATCAATTAATGACTGATGTTAAAGTTGGAAAAAAGGTTGGAATTACTACAATTTTAATTAATCCTATTTCTGATGATGAAATAATTTTTACTAAATTTAATAGATTTTTTGAAAATAAAAAATTTAAAGAATTAGAAAATAACAATTTGCTTTATAAGGATAGTTATTATGAATAAATGTTTGGGATGCGGGACTTTTTTACAAGATAATGATCCTTTGAAAGAAGGATATGTAAAGGATTTAAGTAATAAGTATTGTGAACGTTGTTTTAAAATTACTCATTATAATGAGTATATTTTTAATGATAAGAGTAATGATGTTTTTTTAAAAAAGATAAGTGAAATTAATAAGACTAATGATTTAGTAATTTTGACTTTGGATTTTTTAAATATGTTTGATATTGATAATTTAAAAATAAGTAATCCTATATTACTAGTTATTACCAAGAAAGATTTAATACCGAGAACTATTAATGATGTGAAATTTTTAAATAAAATAAGATCTAATTTAAATATTAAAGATAAATTATTTATTTCTAGTCAAAACAATTATAATTTAGATTTACTTATGGATAAAATTATGAAATATAAAGTTAGTACTAGGGTGTATGTTGTTGGGCTTACTAATTCTGGAAAATCTACTTTAATAAATAAAATACTTAAAAATTATTCTAATAATGATGGTGATATAACTACAAGTAATCTACCTTCAACTACTTTAGATTTTTTGGAAAAGAGAGTTAATAGTGAACTTATCTTAATTGACACTCCTGGGCTGCTTGATGATGGGAATATAATTATGAATATTTCAAAAGATGAAATAAAAAAAGTAATGCCTAAAAAAGAAATAAATCCAATAATTTATCAGATAAAAACTAGGCAATCTATTTTAATTGATAATTTTGTAAAATTAGATATATGTGAGTTTAATAATATTATTATATACATGTCTAATAGTTTGAAAATAAGCAGAATGTATAAAGAGAATAATAGATTAAGTGATTTAAGTATGTATGAGGTAGCTATAGGTGATAATCAAGATTTAGTGATTAAAGGTCTTGGCTTTATTAAATTTAAAAAGGGATGCAGAATAAAAATGAATTTGAAAAAAGGGGTTAAATATTTTGTTAGAGATTCTATAGTATAGAAATTTTGGAGGATTATTATGAATGTACTAGAAAATTATGAATATTTAATGCTTGAAAAAGAAAGATTATTAAAAAGAAAAGAGGATTTAGAAAAACAAATTAGAAATTTAGATGAGATTATTTATGATATTGATCAAGCTAGTGACTTATTTTCTAAAACTTTAATTTATATGGATATAAATAGTTTTATAAACTATTTATCGTTGTTTAGCGGCATTCAAAAAGATGATATTAAAATTAAATTTGATTTAAATGGAAATGAATTAAATTTTCATATTTATTCTGTTTCTGATGTTTGTAAATTTTACTATGATTTAGATTTCCCTTTAAGCTATGATATGATTCAAGTTTTAGGTAAGCGTTTAAAAGATTCTATTTGGTTAAGCTCTTTTAATGATTTAGAGTGTCAATATTCTATTTTCAATGAAGATGATTTAGTATGTAGTGTAACTCTTGGAGATTTGGAGAATTTTTCTAATGGTAAGGAAAACCATCCTAAAGATTTGTTTAAAAAAGCTATAATCCCAAGTATGGTAGATAAAAAGTGTGATAAGCAAAAAAAATTATAAGAATCAAAATAATTGATTCTTTTTTTGTAGTCGTGTATAATTATAATAGGTGAAGGATATGTTAGGGACAATAATAGGTATTGAAGAAGACAAGGTTTTGATAAAATTATCAATTAATTTAAATGAGTTTCAAAGCCTAGTTAACATGCATGTGGTTATGGAAGATAGTAGTAAAATGCTAGTTGGGGAAATAATTGATATTAAAGATGGCATTGCTTATGTTAATTTGGTTGGGGAAATTCAAAATAATCAGTTTATCTTTGGGGTTATTAAAAAACCATCTTTTGGAGCAACAGTAAAACTAATTTCTAAAGAAAAAATACCGATGATTATAAGTGTTCCAGAATATGAAGAAAAACAAGATATTTTTATTGGTGAAAGTCCTATTTACCAAGGAGTTAGAATAGGATTTAATATTAATGATTTTTTTGCTAGTCATTTTGCTGTTTTTGGTTCTACTGGTAGTGGTAAATCATGGGGTGTGGCTAAACTTATTCAAAGTATTTTTGAAAAGCAAAATACGGTAGCTTATAGAGCTTCAATATTTATATTTGACGCTTATGGTGAATATCATAGTGCATTTAAAAATATTAGTGCAAAAGTTCCTGAAGTAAGTTTTAAGGCATATACAACCAATACTAAATTTAGTGAAACTGAACTTTTAAAAATTCCTTTATGGCTTTTATCAGTTGATGATATTGCCCTTCTTTTAAATGCCGAAACTTCAAATCAGATTCCAATAATAGAAAAGGCTTTAAAATTTGTTGGGCTTTTTGTAAGAGAAGGTGATGAGGTAAAAGCGGCTAAAAATGATATTATTGCAAGAGCTATTTTAGATATTTTGTCTAGTGGTAAGAGTTCTTCACAAATAAGGGATCAAATTTTTTCTATTTTATCGACTTATCATACAGAAGATTTAAATTTGGAAACTGAAATTTATCAGCCCGGATATACAAGAAATTTGAAGCAGTGCTTGCTTATAGATGAATCTGGTAAAATTAGGGAAATGGAGCTACTTACTAATTTCGTGCAAACATTTTTAAGTGATAAGGTTGATCTTGTGCTTCCTGATGGTACTTATAAATTTGGTTTAAAGGATTTAGCAGATGCTTTAGATTTTGCTTTAATTTCTGAGGGAGCTTTAAATAGTGACAAAGTATTTGATCAGAATAACGTTCTTAAGGTAAGACTTCATACATTACTCAACGGCGATTATGCCAGGTATTTTGAATGTGACAAATATATAAGTAGAGATGACTATATTAAACAGCTTTTAACCGCTTCTAATGGTCGAAAAGCTCAAATAATAAATTTTAATATCAATTATGTTGATGATAGGTTTGCTAAAATAATTACTAAAATATATTCAAAATTGTTATTTGATTATGCCAAAAATTTAGAAAGAAGAGCGTCACTTCCTTTTCATATTATTTTGGAAGAGGCTCATAGGTATGTTCAAAACGATAATGATGTTAATTTAATTGGTTATAATATATTTGATAGAATTACTAAAGAAGGAAGAAAATATGGCGTTTTACTAGGACTTATTTCACAAAGGCCTTCTGATTTGTCTGAAACATCTATTTCTCAGTGTAATAATTTTTTGATTTTTAAAATGCTTCATCCAAAGGATGTTGAATATATTAAAGATATGGTTCCTAATATCACTAATGAAATTGTAAAAAGACTTAGAATTTTACAACCAGGAAATTGTATTGCTTTTGGTTCGGCTTTTAAAGTTCCAGTTTTAACTAAACTAGATAAGCCATCACCTTCGCCTTCTAGTAATAGTTGTGATATTAGTAGCAATTGGTTTATTGATAGAAAATAACTTAAAAATCTGATTTATTCAGATTTTTTGTTTTTAAAAAAGGAAATTAATATTTAACTTTGTATATTTATAAATAGGAGGATATTCTTATTAACTACTATAACGAGATAAAAAATACATTAATAAAAAATGAAACATATAAAAAAGTAAAGGATTATTCTAAAAATAAAAGTGATTTAAATTTTTGCATGAAGTAGGAAAAATTTTAATAGAAGCTCAAGGAGGGAAAAAAGAGCCAAATACGAAAATAAATTAATAAAAGAATATTTAGAAAGATTAATTAAAGAACTTGCTACTGGCTTTATGTATGCTGGTCACGAAGTAAAAATTAAAATAGGAGCTAACTATCACTACATAGATTTTTTGCTATTTAATTATAAATTTAATTGTTTCGTTGTAGTAGAAATAAAAGTAAATAAAATGAAGG
>CACZQJ010000025.1 GCA_902783265.1 uncultured Erysipelotrichaceae bacterium
CCATATATCGGGAAATAGTTCAACTTGGTAGAGCACCTGGTTTGGGACCAGGGGGTTGCAGGTTCAAATCCTGTTTTCCCGACCATTGAAATTTAAAAGTCTTGAAAAACCAAGACTTTTTATTATGAAAAAACTGCTACTAAGCAGTTTTATTTTATCTTAATATCGACGATATCAGAAATAGGAATTAATTCATTTTCCATAGTAATTAAATGGGTACTATTTTTGCCTACAATTCTTTTAGTAACAATATCATTCTTTAGTTTTATTTCTACATCAGCCTTATATATATAATTAGGAGAATTAAAAATATCATTTATTTTTTGATTAATATTTTTTATAGGCTTTTTTAAATCAAGGCTTTCACTTGAAATAGTAGAATCAGATTCATGATCAGAATAAAAAACACGTTCATTATTTCCGGCAGATTTATTAACTTTGTTCGCAAACACTTTTGGGATTTTTTTCATACTTCACCTCTAACTAATAATATGCTAAAGAAATTAAAACTTGCTAAATAAATTATTTATATTATATGTAATAATAATGCCTAAAAAAAACAAGACAATTCCCACAAAAACATTAAAATTATGACTAAAAATATTATCAAACATTGTCCATAAAGATCCACTCATAAATCCTAAAACACAAAAATAAGATTTAGACTTATATTTTTTAAATACAAAGCTTATTATTTTTGAAATCAAAATAGTCGCCATAGCAAATCCTAAAATAAAATAAAAACTAACAGATAAAGAAGCATTAAAAGTCAAAATGTTTTTTAGTAAACTAAGCAGACTCTCATACCACCCTAAAGCCATAAATATTGCAGTTCCACTAATTCCAGGAATAATAGTTGTTAAAGACTCAATAAAGCCCATCATAAAAAAATGATTACTAGAATTTACTGGGCTTTTATTAAGGCTAGTTATAATAAGAATAAAAGAAAAAGAAAGAATAAACATGATATAATTAGAAAACTTAAATTCATCTTTGTTAATATCATTTATAATTTCCGGAAGACCTCCAACAATTAAGCCAATAAAAAGCATCATTGTTGAGGCATAAAAATTACTTAGACCCCATTTTATGCCATCACATAAGACTAATATCCCTATTGCTGCGCCAAATAAAAGAAACATTAAAAACTTTAAATCATCCCACTTAATTTTAAAAGGATGGCCAATAATTTCGATAAGTCTTTCATAAACACCAAGAGAAATTGATAATACAGCCCCACTCACACCAGGTATAATTTTAGCAAGCCCTATTAAAAAACCCTTAATTAACAATAACAAATATTTCATATTAAAATATATGTTAAAAATAATAAGCTATACATTTAAATAAACATAAAAAAAGCAACAAACATGTTACTTCATTCACAAGAAAAACCTTCACCTTCATAAAAAGCTTTTATATTCTTTCTAGAGTCTTTGGAATCAAAGCCGATTACCTTCTTATCATCTTCGCTCATCTTATTTAGATTAAATTTAATTAAAGTAGTTATTTTTGTATCAGAATTGTTAACAGTAACCGTAACACCTTTCTTCCCTTCATATAATTTTAAAGCTTCCTTAAATTTGCCAATCATCACATCAAGATATTCTTTATAATCATCATTAACAGAAAAAACATTATTAATATTCGCATTTAATAGTTTTCCATTTTCAAAATTCATAGTTACTATATAATTAGAAACGCCAGTTTCATCATTTTCTTTTTTTTCACATTTAAGCTGTTCCTTACCACACCCAGTAATTAAAACACAAATAGTAAAAACCAACAAAAATTTAATACATCTCATAAAATGCCTCCTAAAATAAATATACACGCAAAAAAAAGAATAATCAAGCAAATATTTTAAATGAAATAATATACTATTATAAGGTGATAGTTTGAAAAAAAATCTATATATAATAACAGACTTCGATCATACAATAACCTCTATAGATAGTAAAAGTTCATGGAATATTTTAGATAATAAAAAAATAATGAAAGTTAAAGACATAAAGCTATGTGAAAATTTGCAAAAGTATTATTTACCAATTGAAAATGATGAAAAAATATCACTTAATGAAAAAGAAAAAATTATAAAAAAATGGTATGACAATCATCTTAATATATTCATAAAAAATAAAATAAAAGAAGAAGCAGTAAATAAAATAAGCAGTGATAAAAATTGTATGACACTTAGAAAAGGAGCCAAAGAATTTTTAAAATATGCGCACGAAGAAGAAATTCCTGTAATTATAGTTTCAGCGGGAATATCTAATACAATTGAAAACTTCTTAAAAGTAAATAATTGTCTTTATAATAATGTTTATATAATTTCAAATATAATAAAATATAAAGATGGAATTATTAAGGGCTTTAGAAGCGAAATAATTAACTCATTAAACAAAAATAAGATAAGTTTTCCTGCTAAAATAGAAGAAATAACAAAAAATAAAGAAAATGTAATAGTATTAGGTGACAATATAAGTGATACCTTAATTACCCCAAAAAACAAAAACTGTATAAAAATTGGATTTATAAGAAAAAAGGAAGAAAACAAAAAATACTTTGATTTAATATATGATGAAGATTCTTCACTTGAAGAAATCATTCAATTAATAGAAACTACTAATTAGTATCATAATTTTAATATTAGTTTAAAACTTGTTACAAATTAAATAAAATGATAGAATTAATGTAATAACAAGTCAAAAAGAAATAAGAATATTCTTAATACCGCAACTTATAAAAAAATATAATACAGCAAAAACTCAAGCAGCATTTCGTGTTAAAAAAACATTTTACATTATAAAATAAATACGAAAGGAGAAAAAACATGAATCAAGAAAAAATAGGAAAATTCATAGCACAAAGTCGCAAAGCAAAAAAGCTAACTCAATCAGAATTAGCAGAAAAATTAGGAGTAACAGACCGTTCAATAAGTAACTGGGAAAACGGAAAAAACATGCCAGATTTATCTTTGTTTAAGCCACTATGTGAAGAACTTGATATCACCATAAATGATTTGATGAGTGGCGAAAAAATAAAAGAAAAGTATCAAGAAAAATTTGAAGAGAATATAGTTAATACAATTGACTACTCAACAAGGAAAATAAACAATTACAGCAATATCATAGGATTATTATTAGTTGTATTTGGATTATTCATATCAATATCAGCTATTATGATATTTCCAAGTGAAAGTAGCTGGGGTGGAGTTTATTCAGTATTTGGAATAGTTATTTTTACAATTGGAATATCAAAATTAATAAGAAACATGAAATACTATAAAAGACTAATCTTAATATTACTCATATTTCTCGGCTCAACAGGTATTTTATTTGGTACCGACTATGTAAATGTTAAAAATAATAATGAGGCCCCAATGTTTAGGGAAACCTCAACATATATAGCTAATGATTATGGTGAAGTTCTTTATTATGATACACCATTTTATGATGTGATTAAATGTAATGAGAAGTATAATATTGTCAAAAATAAAACATATACTCATGAAGAACTATTTGACTATTGTTTTAATAAATAATTATGAATTTTAATATTAGAAGCAGAATGTTTTTGCTTCCTCAAATTAATAATTCTTGCATAAAATATGACAAACCAGTAATTTTTTCAGGTTTTGCAGAACATGTTGGCATGATAGGACCATTTGTTGTTCCAAAAAAACAGCATGCTTAGAATGTATAAATAAAGAAAATCCAGAAGAAATATTAGATAATGTTAATATAACTCCTTCATTTGGGCCATTATGTAGCCTAATAGCAAGTATAGTTTCATCAGAAATAATTAATTATTATGTAGATTTTAATCAAACAAACTTAGTTGGATGTACGCTAATGATAAATATGTCGAATTATAGTACAGATATAATTCATTGGAAAAGAAAAAAGAATTGTAAAAAGTGTGGTGATGAATATGATAGTAAATAATCTAAATAAGTCGATAGGAAATAAGGACCTACTTGTTGATGTTAGTTTTAGCTTGAATGATGGAAATAAGATAGGACTTATTGGAAAAAATGGAACAGGTAAATCTACACTACTTAAAATATTATCAGGATTAATGAAAGCAGATTCGGGTAAAATAAATTTAAATGGTAAGAAAGTTAAATTATTAAGACAAGAAATAGAAAGAGATAAATA
>CACZQJ010000026.1 GCA_902783265.1 uncultured Erysipelotrichaceae bacterium
ACTCAAGAGGCTGAAGAGGCGCCCCTGCTAAGGGTGTAGGTCGGGTAACCGGCGCGAGGGTTCAAATCCCTCCTGCTCCGCCATTTAGAAATAAACCGCTTAGGCGGTTTTTATTTTTGGTTATAAATGGTTTCTGTTTTTTAATTTTGTCATATATAATGATAGGAGGCGAAATATGAAATATAAAGGAATAGATGTGTCTAAGTACCAAGGGAATATTAATTTTAAAAAGGTTAAAAATTATATAGACTTTGCTATTATAAGAATAGGATATGGAAGATATGAAAGCCAAAAAGATCCAAAATTTGAATCTAATTACGAGGGATTTAAAAATTGTAATGTGCCGGTAGGTGTTTATTTATATTCTTATGCTAAAAGTGTTAGCGATGCAAAAAAAGAAGCTGATGTGGTTATTAAATGGCTTAATGGCAGGAAATTAAATTTACCAGTATATTATGATATAGAAGATAAATCACAAATAAATTTAGGGAAAAATACTTTGACTAGTATGTGTGAGGCTTTTTGTGAAAAAATAGAAGATGCTGGATATTGGGCTGGAATATATGCAAATAAATATTTTTTTACAACTTATTTAGATTATAAAAAGTTAGAGAAAAAATATACTATTTGGGTTGCGCAATATAATAATACTAATACTTACAACGGGAAATATGATATGTGGCAGTATACTTCTTCAGGAAGAGTTAGTGGTATTAGTGGGAATGTTGATATGAATTATTTATATAGAAATATATTTATAAATAATGGTGGCAGCGTTAACGATTTACCTGATTTAAGTGATTATAATGGTACATCTATAGTAGATGCATTAAAATCAGTAGGGTTTGATAGCTCATTTAAAGCAAGGAAAGGTCTTTATAAAAAATTAGGTTTTACAGATGTTTATAAAGGGACTTCATCTCAAAATACTAAGATGCTTAATGTTTTAAAGGGCGATAGTGGGTATTATTCATCTAATTATAAAGGTTTATCGTTTGTAGATGCTTTAAAACAAATGGGTGTAGATAGCTCTTTTGAAAATAGAAAGGTAATTGCACTTAATAATGGCATTAGTAATTATAAGGGTACATCATCACAGAATTTAAAATTATTAAATTTACTTAGAAATGGGAAACTTAGAAAATGATTAAAAAGTATTTTTTGAAATACTTTTTTGTCATAAAAAAAAAACTTTTGAGTATTATTAATTAGAAATGTACCAGGAGGGATAACAATGATTAATAAAAGGAGTTTGTGGTTTTTAACTTTGTTTAGTTTGATATTAGTGCTTAGTGTATATTATATAACTATGCCTAGTGAACTTTTAATGGCAACAAATAATGGTAAAAAATCTACTGACGAAGAAGTTACGGTTACAAAAAAAGTAGAAGAAAGTGCGGAGCTTGTTGCACTTAGGGTGGAGTCAGAAGAAAAAATGCTTGATAAAATTACTGAATTAAAAAAGATACTTACTAATTCCAAAGCAACAACTGAAGAAAAAAATAAAGCTTTTGAGGAATTACAAAAACTTAATAAAAATAAATCTTTGGAGGAACAAATAGAAAATAAGATAGAGAAGGAATTGAGTTATAAATCTTTTGTTAATATTGAAAATAGTGATGTGACAGTTACTGTCGATAGTAAAAAACATGATGTTGATGTGGCAAATAAAATTATGCGACTTGTTCAATCTAATTTTGACTATCCTATGTCTATTTCTGTAAAATTTAAAAAATAACTTTCTTTAAAAGAAAGTTTTTATATGGGCCTTTTTTTTCACTTAAAGATGTCTTCTGCATATAGTATTTATGAATAAATATAAACCACCCGCCTTAGGAAAGTGAGGAAAATATGACAAATAGTATTCTAACCAAAAGGGAACGTGAAGTATTCGAATTACTTATAAAAAACAACAGCACTAGTGAAATTGCTTCTATGTTAAAAATAAGTGACAAAACAGTAAGAAATCATATTTCAAATGCTATGCAAAAGCTTGGAGTTAAAGGCCGTGCTGGTGCTGTAATAGAATTACTTAGGTTAGGCGAATTATCATTGTAAAAGGTTATAATTAACCTTTTTTTTCATATCATTAAATAGGTGGTTTAATGCTTAAAAAAATATCAATTAGAAAAATTTGTTTATCATCTTTGGCGTTATTTGCTTTACTTTTAATTTATTTGATTCCTACTAATATTCCGAGGCTTGATGTTAAAGAGGAACTTATTTATGTTGATTCTTCTGTTATTAGTGCACCTATATTTTTAATGGATCAAAATAGTTATGTTGCTTTAACAGAAACACCAGTTTCTGATAGTAATATTGAAAAAAGAGCTCGTGAACTTATAAAAATATTAACAGTCGGCGGTATGGATAGTAAGGTGCCTAGTGGTTTTAGCGCGATTATTCCTCCGGATACGGAAGTATTAAGTTTAAGTTATGATCATGATGTTTTAAAGGTTGATTTTTCTAAGGATTTATTAGATATCGAAAAAAATTTAGAAGAAAAAATGATTGAGGCAATAGTATATACTTTAACATCAATAGATAAAGTTGATAAAATAATTATTTATGTTGAGGGCGATATTTTAACTAAACTTCCTAAAACAAAAATAAATTTGCCAAGTACTTTGGATAGGTCTTTTGGTATTAATAAGGAATTTAATTTAACTAGTACTAGAGATATTACTGATGTGACAATATATTATATAAATCAGATAAATGAAAATTATTATTATGTTCCAGTAACTAAATATTTAAATGATACTAGAGATAAGATCGATATAATTATTGATGAACTTACAATAAATTTTAATCCTAATAAAAGACTTATGAGTTTTATGAACGATGATGTAAAATTAGTTTCTAAGGGTTTGAAGGAAAAGGTTATGAAACTTGAATTTAATACTTATTTGGTGAATGAAGAGGTCGATCAAATTTTAAATAAAACAATTTCTCTTTCTGCATGTGATAATTATGATATAAATGAGGTTTTTTTAAATGATGTTCAAGAGTCTTGCAAAAATACTTAAATAAAGTATTTTTTTTAAATCTCTTGCTGTTTTCTTAAAAAAATTATATAATTATATAAGAATAGAGGGGATTATATGGATGAATATAAAATTATGATGGTTGATAAGTATTTTAATGCAGCAAATTATCTTTCTGCATGTCAATTATATTTGCTTGATAATCCTTTATTAAAAAGAAAACTTACTAGAGGAGATATAAAGAAAAAAATAGTAGGTCATTGGGGAACAGTTCCTGCACAAAATTTTATTTATGCACATTTAAATAGATTAATTAATGACTATGATTTAAATATGATTTATATTTCTGGCCCTGGACATGGTGGTAATAGTTTGGTTGCGAATACATATTTAGAAGGAACTTATAGTGAAATATACAGTAATATTACTTATGATGAAGATGGATTAAGAAAATTATTTAAGAGTTTTTCTTTTCCTGGTGGTATTCCTAGTCATGCAGCTCCAGAAACACCTGGTTCAATTCATGAGGGTGGAGAGCTTGGTTATTCTTTAGCCCATGCTTTTGGGGCAGCTTTTGATAATCCTGATTTAATTGTAGCTGCAGTAGTAGGTGATGGTGAAGCGGAAACTGGGCCTCTTGCTACTTCGTGGAATGGAATAAAATTTTTAAATCCTAAAAAGGATGGAACCGTTCTTCCTATTTTAAACTTAAATGGTTATAAAATAAGTAATCCTACTGTTTTATCTAAGATGAGCAAGAAAGAACTAGGCAGCTTATTTTACGGCTTAGGATATCATCCTTACTTGGTTGAAGGTAAGACGACTGATGAGTTACATAAAAAAATGTATTTAACTTTAAATAAAGTGATGAGTGATATACAGGAAATAAAAAAAGGAAATAAAGAAGTTTTATGGCCAATGATTATATTAAAAACGCCTAAAGGATGGACGGGTCCTAAAACATTTCGCGGCAAAAAAATTGAGGGTACTTTTAGGTCCCATCAAGTTCCTTTACAAATTAATGAGGATGAGGACGTTAAAATTTTAGAAAATTGGCTTAAAAGTTATCATCCGGAGAAACTTTTCGATTCTAATGGTACTTTAATAAAAGAAATAAGGGATTTTTTGCCAAAAGGTATGCGAAGGATGGGAGCTAATCCAAATGCGAATGGGGGCAAACTTTTAAAAGATTTAATTCTTCCTGATGTTTATGATTATGCTTCTAACTATGATAAGCGTGGTAATTTTCAATCTGAGGATATGCTTGAACTTAGTAAATATTTAAGGGATGTTTATAAACAAAATAATAATTTTAGATTATTTAGTCCAGATGAGGCAATGTCTAATAGGTTATATAGAATTTTTGATGTTCAAAAGCGCGATTGGCAAAGTTTAATATCTAGTGATGATGAAAATTTGGATAAAAATGGTAAAATAATGGACTCTTATTTATCTGAACATATGTGTGAAGGTATGCTTGAGGGATATTTACTTACTGGTAGACATGGCCTTTTTGTAAGTTATGAGTCATTTATTAGAGTGGTTGATTCGATGACTTCTCAACATGCTAAATGGTTAAAAATTTGTAACGAGCTTTCTTGGAGAAAAGATATAGCTTCTTTAAACTATATTTTAACGTCACATGTATGGCAGCAGGATCATAATGGTTATACTCATCAAGAACCTGGATTTTTAAATCATTTAGCTGATAAAAAGGGGAGTATTTCTAGAATATATTTACCGTTTGACTCTAATAGTTTGATTGTAACAGTAGATCATATATTAAAAACAAGAAATAAGATTAATGTTGTTACGGCTTCTAAGCATCCTAGCTATCAGTGGCTTAATATGAGTGAAGCTATTAAACATTTTAACAATGGTGTTAGTATATGGGGTTGGGCAAGTACATATATTAATGAACAACCCGATGTTGTTATTGTTTCTGCTGGAGATACACCAGTAATTGAAACGCTTGCCGCAACAAAAATATTAAATGAAAAAATGCCGGATTTGAAGATTAGATATATTAATGTTATTGATTTGATGAAATTGAAAAAAGATCATCCACATGGCCTTTCTGATGAAACTTATAATAGTTTGTTTACAACTGATAGACCTATTATATTTGCTTTTCATGGATATCCTTCGCTCATTTATTCGCTTACTTATAACAGAGTAAACCGAAATATTTCGGTTCATGGATACCAAGAAGAAGGAACTATAACAACTCCTTTTGATATGCGAGTTTTAAATCAAATTGATAGATATCATTTAGTAATTGATGTAATTAATCATTTAGATTTGGGTGAAAAGGGTATTGAAATAATTATTGAAATGAAACAAAAATTAGAAAAGCACAGTGAATATATAAAACAAAACGGAATTGATATGAAAGAAATACGTGATTGGTGTTGGCGAGGTTTGAAGAGGTGATAAAATGCGAATTTTAGTAACTGGAGTTTGTGGATATATAGGAAGTCACACGGCTATAGAATTAATCGAAAATGGTTATGACGTGATTGGCTTAGATAATTTTAGCAATAGTAAAGAAAGCGTTCTTCAAGATATTAAAAAAATAGTGAATAAGGAATTTAAATTTTACAAAGGTGATATGTTAGATAGAAGCCTTTTAGAAAAAATATTTAAGGAAAATGATATTGATGGCGTGATTGATTTTGCTGCTTATAAGGCAGTTGGTGAATCTAAAGAAAAACCTATTGAATATTATATAAATAATGTTAGCAGCGTTTTAAATTTACTGTCTGTTATGAAAGAAAATAATGTTAAAACTTTGGTTTTCAGTAGTAGTGCGACAGTATATGGAAGTCCTAAAGAAGTTCCTATTAAAGAAGATGCAGAAATAGGAGGAACTACTAATCCTTATGGAACTAGTAAATTATTTGTAGAGAAAATATTAAATGATTTATATGACAGTGATAATACTTGGAATATATGTATTCTTCGTTATTTTAATCCGATTGGAGCACATAAATCAGGCTTTATTGGTGAAAATCCTAATGGAATTCCTGCTAATTTAGTTCCTTATGTAGCCAAGGTTGCTAAAGGTGAATTAGATCATTTAAATGTATTTGGCAATGATTATAATACAAAAGATGGAACTGGTGTTAGAGATTATATTCATGTTGTTGACCTAAGTAGGGGCCATGTTCAGGCTTTAAAGAAGCTTGAGCAGGAAAAAAGTGGCTTATTTATTTATAACTTAGGAACGGGAATTGGATATAGTGTACTCGATATTATAAAAACTTTTGAAAAAGTAAATAATATAAAAATTCCTTACGAAATTGCTCCAAGAAGAAGTGGCGATATAGATATATGTTATAGTAATCCTGAAAAAGCAAAGAAGGAAATAGGCTTTGTGGCTAAGTACAACTTAGAAGATATGTTAAAGGATGCTTGGAATTATGAAAAAAACTCTCATTGAGAGTTTTTTAAATAAAAAATCCTTTTTCAAGGATTAAATGTCTTAAATGGCGTCCCCGGAGAGATTCGAACTCGCGACCCACGCCTTAGAAGGGCGTTGCTCTATCCAGCTGAGCTACGGAGACAACTCA